>CANFIM010000005.1 GCA_947447175.1 Acidimicrobiaceae bacterium
TCATACTCCACCACTATCGCAGCGAGTGCGCGTCGGCATGTCTCGGGATGGTCTGCAGCAACGGCAGCTATTGGCTCGCCCATATAGCGAACGAAGTCTCTTGCAAAGACTGGTTGGTCACTACTAATGAGCCCATACGTCAGTTGGCCTGGAACATCTTCTGCGGTGATGATTGCTTCAACACCCTGAATTTTCAGCGCTTTCGATGTATCAATTTTGACAATGCGCGCATAGGGGTGAGGGGATCGAAGAGTTGCTCCCCACAACATGTTGTCTGCGTGAAGATCGGATGTGAAATCAAATTCCCCCTTCACTTTTGCTGGACCATCGGGACGTTTCGCGCTTGTGCCCAGAATGTCGCGACGTGTCTTTACAGCGCTCATAGTGCCGTCTCCTTACGGCGAGCAATAGCTGTGTCTACGGCAGCGAAAATTCGTCCGTATCCGGTGCATCGACAGATATTTCCCGAAAGGGCTTCTTTGATTTCGTGTTCGGACGGGTCTGTGTTCTCGTCAAGGAGGTGATGCACCGCCATCACAAGACCTGGAGTACAAAAACCACATTGCACAGCTCCTTCGTCAACAAAGGCCTGCTGCACATCAGTCAATGTTCCGTCTGGTGATAGGCCCTCAACTGTTGCGATTTCGCTTTCCACTGCAGCAGCAGCCATCACCAAGCAACTACACACCGCTTGTCCATCAACGAACACAGTGCAACTGCCACATTCACCCTGCTCACATGCGCCTTTTGATCCGGGCAGTCCCAGTCGCTCGCGAAGAACGTAGAGGAGACTCTCACCGACCCAGGCATCTTTCACTTCGTGCTTTACTCCATTGACTTGGAGTGAGTACATCTCGTTGTGGCTCATGATTGTGTGCTCCTTTGCAAGAGGCGTTTTGCCAAGACAGAAATTGCATGACGTCGGTATTCGGCTGTTGATCGGTGATCGTCAATTGGTCGGGCTTCACTAGCAACACGGCGCGAAAATTCTTCAACTAGCGAATCCGTTACTTGACTGCCCGAGTTGATTGCGTTGTTCCACCAATTCTCTGTTTCGGAACAGCGAATGATTGTTGGTCCTACGGATCCAAGCGCTATGCGAAGAGAGTCGTTTTGAATTGCTAGACACGCAGAAGCGACAGAAATGACCATGGCGTTGCGTACACCTACTTTCGAATATCCCTGCCAGCCGTTAGCTGATGGAATTGAGACTCCTGTGATGAGTTCATTGGCCTGCTTGGAGTTGCGTTTTGGACCAACCACGAATTCGGAAAATGGCATGGATCGAACACCGTCAACAGACGCAAGATGAATCTCTGCATCAAGGGCTGCCAGCACTGGAAGCGTGTCGCCTGCAGGTGAACAGGTTCCCAGATTTCCGCCCATTGTTCCTGCTGCTCGAATTTGCGGAGAGCCAACTGTTCGAGAGGCTGCTGCAAGGGCAGGAAGCATTCTCTTGAGTTCACCGTTCTCTATTTCGGAGTAGGGAACGCCTGAACCAATAAATATCTTCTGTGTTGTTTCGTCAAGGGACCAGGATCGCAACTCATTAATGCCTCGAAGGGAAATCACATTGTTGGGCTTGCGATGGTTGAAGTTGATCTCCACCATGAGATCCGTTCCACCGTTCAACAAGGTGGCATCAGGAATATCGCTCAGCAGTTGAGTTGCTTCTGTAATCGAGTGGGGTATGTGAACTGGCATTTGTTTTCTACTTGAGTTGATTGTGAAGACGAATAGCGGCCTCGGCTGCTTTGGTGCGAATTTCAGACATGTCAAATTGCGTGGGTGTTCCATTTCGCACCAATTCAATGTTGTTGACCACAACTGACTCGCACCGAATGCCAGGGGTGAAGGCAACGTGCCACGGACTATCAACGTTGTCGTATGACCATGTGACAACGTCATTACGAACGTCTGGGAAGAATTTCTCCCCGTTTGACAACCATTTCCATGGAGTCTCAGGCGTTTCCGTGATTGAGTGTTCGCGAAGCCGAACATACGCCAGACGAGATTCTTCCAGCATGTCTGCTCCAATACCATCTGTTCCGAGGACTATGTCGTTCGCCCATTTTGTGGGCTGCGCATAACCCACAGAGTTGTTCATGTTCGAGCGAGGATTATGCGCGATGGTGCCGCGCAAAGATCGATCAAGATGAACTGCGTGAACGAGCAGCCAGTTGTCCTGGGCAAGCGGCTCTAGACGTTCACCGGCAGAAGCATCATCGAGCCCCTCTGCAACATGTATGTGGACGCCAACTCCGAGTTCTTGAGCGGTCTTCGCAACCACGTCTAGGGTCTCGTTTGTGCATGTAAAAGCTGCGTGGACTCCCACCATTCCGTTTCCACCGTTCTTGATGAATCGGATGTTCTCATTAAGACCCCGTTGAGCTTCTTCAGACATTGCTGCATTCACGTCCACCACAGAGGTCATGTGGTTTCCCCTCCATCTGTCTGTTACGCCATAGGAGAGGTTTGTACGAACACCCACCATGTCGCACGCATCTTTAATGATGTCGAGACTTCCTTCAATGGCAAAGGGTGATTCGTGATGATCGATGATTGCGGTAGTTCCGTTGCAAAGTGCTTCCGCAGCGCCGAGAGCTGCAGACCAATACAACGTGTCAGCGTCTAGGGCTGCGTCGAGACGCCACCAAATACCTTCCAATACCGAGAGGAAAGAGTCGGGGGTACGTGCAGGAGCAGGCATGCCTCGTGCGAGAGAGGAATACAAGTGGTGATGTGCGCACACCAGTCCGTTCGTAGTGAAGGACATAACTATTCCGTCACAACTCCGCGCTGGCTCGTGATTCTGCCGTACACCTCTGGTCGGCGGTATCGGTCAAAGTCAAACAGAGTGCCGGTGTATTTCTTGCACCAATCCATGTCACACGTAGCGAAAATTAGCTCGTCATCGGTTGTGAGTGCCTGGGCCACAATTTGGCCTGACGGAGCAACAATCATGCTTTGACCAAGTGAGTCGACGCCTTCTTCAACGCCACCCTTAGCAACGCCAACTACCCATGTTCCGTTCTGATACGCACCCGACTGCATCACCAACGCGTTGTGGAAGCCCTGCAGGATGTCTTGACTGGGGTCGGGTACGTAATGAATAGGGGTGTTGTATCCACACAAGATGAGTTCAACACCTTGGAGCCCCATTACTCGATAGGTCTCTGGCCACCGTCTGTCGTTACAGATCATCATTCCGACCCGAGCGTCGAAAGCGTTCCAAACTCCGAAACCTTCGTTTGATGGTTCGAAGTAGTAACGCTCTGCGTGCTGGAAGGGACGATTCGGTTCGTTGTGCTCATGGCCCGGAATATGAACTTTGCGATATTTCGCAACCACTGTTCCATCTTTTTCTACAAGAATTTGTGTGTTGAATCTGTGCCCGTCGGCTGTGAGTTCTGCATAGCCGAGGCAGAAACCGATGCCCAATTTCTTCGCTTCATCAAAGAGGGGTTGTGTTTCTACAGATGGCATCTCTCGCTCGTACCAATGGTCGGCTTCGGTGATGTCGTCAACGAACCAGCGCGGGAAGAAAGTGGTGAGAGCAAGTTCAGGAAAAACAACGATGTCGCAACCGGCTGTGTGTGCTTGGTGAAGCAGTGCAATCAGCCGTTCAACCGCCTCTGTTCGTGAATGGCTCTTCTGTATTGGCCCAAGTTGGGCGGCACCAATAGTGATGGAGCGGGTCATGTCAGTTGTCCTTCTTTTCGGCCAGCGAGAGCATTGCTTGTAAGAGAATGTTTGTGCCGTTCGTAATGTCCTGCGTAGATGTATGTTCGGCGGGGTTGTGGCTAATTCCCAGAACGCTGGGAACAAAAATCATTGCTGAGGGGCACACACGAGCGAGCATCTGTGCGTCATGGCCTGCGCCGCTCGGCATTCTCTGCACCGTGTGTCCATGTTCCATTGCGATTGACTCAACAAGAGAAATTACGTCTTCATCGAATTCAACTGGTTCAAATCTGGCCAATGGACGCGTAGTGATTGTGACGCCCTCCGACAGTTCAATCTTTTTGATGTAATCAGCAATTTCACTTTCGGCTTGGGCGAGTAGTTGTTCATCTGTGTTGCGAACATCAAGTGTGACAACAGCCTTTGCAGGTACAACATTGATCAGGTTGGGAAAGAGGTCAATCTTTCCCACGGTGCACACTTGGTGCCCGCTGAAGCGTTGTGAGAGTTGTCGGAGAAAGACTGCGAGGCTTGCTGCTACGAAGGCAGGGTCGTGTCGCATTGACATCGGTGTGGTGCCTGCATGATTTGATTGGCCCTCAATGGTTACTTCTTGCCAACTGATGCCTTGCACACCAGTCACTGCACCGATTTGAACTCCCACTTGTTCAAGGACTGGGCCCTGCTCAATATGCAGCTCAATAAATGATGAGGGTGCAAAACCTGGACATGGAGTTGATCCGTTGTATCCAACGCGCTCTAATTCGTCAGCAACACGTGC
Source organism: Acidimicrobiaceae bacterium (assembly GCA_947447175.1). Classification (GTDB taxonomy): domain Bacteria; phylum Actinomycetota; class Acidimicrobiia; order Acidimicrobiales; family Ilumatobacteraceae; genus UBA2093. The sequence continues at coordinate 4,466 of CANFIM010000005.1, forward strand.
CCCATCAATAGTCACAGTGTCGAGTGCCTCCTCAACGCTTAGACCACCAACGTAAACAAGAGAACCGAACATGTCGGGTGCAAAGCGCGCACCTTCTTCATTCGTAAAGAATGCAACTGCAATTGGTCGCGACGGTTGGTGGTTGTTTTCTTGCATGGACTGAATAACTTCCAAACCTGCAAGCACACCCAGGTTGCCGTCGTATTTGCCTCCGGTGCGAACCGTGTCAATGTGGGAGCCAGTCATAACCGGTGATCCGTGGCCTACGTTCCATGTTCCAACAACGTTGCCCACAACATCGATGGTCACTTCAAGTCCGAGTTCTTTCATCCACCCAACGACAAGGTCGCGACCCGCAGCGTCTTCGTCTGTGAGAGCAAGCCGACTGGACCCGCCGCCTGGGATGGGGGAGATGGTGGCCAAATCCATCAGTCGCTGCATGAGGCGTTCGCCGTTCACGCGCATGAGAGGTGCTGGGGAAGCCAAGGCCATAGGGAAAGTGTACGAAATGTAAAGCCAGAATGGCTGAATCATTGAGCTTCGGCTGGACACCCCAAGCGCATCACTCCGTGGCTCGGTGCAAATGCCTAGGGTTTCACGCCGTGAGTGGCGTTGAGATTCTGTGGGTTGTGTCCTGCATCGCTGTGGCTGCATTCGCGCAATCTCTGGCAGGTTTTGGCTTTGCCCTCTTGTCGGTGCCGATGATGCAACTGGTGCTCAGCCCTCGTGACGCCGTTGTCATCTCAACGTTGATAGCCGCGGTGTCCACTACGAGCCAAGCGGTTGTCGACCGTAAAAGTGTTGATCGAGCATCCGTGAAGCGACTCACCATTGCGTCTTATCTGGGGATGCCTGCCGGCTTGGCCCTCTTTGTTCTTGTCTCTGACTCGGTATTGCGCCTCACTTTGGGTGTTGTGGTGATCTTGGCCGCTGTGGTTCTCTCCCGCGGTTTCTCATTGCGAGACGACGATTTCAGATCCGATTGGGCCCTTGGAATTCTGAGTGGCATTTTGGCTACTTCAACTTCAACCAATGGCCCGCCATTGGTGTTTGTGTTGCAAGCACGCAAGATGTCTCCCGAGGTGTTTCGATCCACCATCAACACGATCTTCTCGCTTGCGAATTTGGGAGCCCTTGTGTTCTTTTTCAGCTCTGGAAAAGTTAGCTCACATAGCTTGCTGGGCGCGCTCATTGGGCTTCCCGCAATGTTTGTTGCATTGCGAATTGGATATTCATTGCGACCGCGAGTAAGTGCCGAGTTCTTTCGCAAACTGGTGTTGGTGACGTTGACCTTGTCCGGTGTGAGCCTGCTTTTGAAGGTAGTGCTGTAGCTAGTGACCAAACATCATGAGCCATTGCTCACGTGATCGTGGTTTGAACACGTAGTTGTATTCCTTCACTTCGGACATGCGACCTGCAGGAGCATCTGAATACCGGTGACCAGGTAGCACGATTGTTTCGTCGGGAAGTGACGCCAATGTTGTGAGGCTTTCGTACATTTGCTCAACATCTGAACCAGGTAAGTCGGTGCGACCACAACCTTCGAGGAAGAGTGTGTCGCCAGATATCAAACAACCGGCAGTCAAAAAACATTGGCTCCCTGGAGTGTGGCCTGGAGTGTGGATACACGTGACAGGAAGATTTCCCACCATGATGACATCGCCCGCTTCATGAGTAACGATGTCGCTCTCTGAGATACCCGTTGTTCGAGCAACCCACGGCGCTTCATGCACGTTGACATGGATAGGAACGTGATGGGTCTCAAGCAAGGTAGACACGCCTTCAATGGTGTGACCCATCATGGATCCACCAACGTGGTCCGGGTGGTAGTGGCTGGCCAAAACGCCCGTTACTTTCATTCCATCAGCTTCTGCTATCGCCACAATCTCTTGTACGGCATATGCAGGATCAACAATCACGCACTCACCTGTTTCCCGATCTCCGAGTAGATAGGCGAAGTTCACCATTTGCCTGGCAACCATGTTGTCGGCCCCGAAGTCTTGGCCGCTGAGAAGCTGGCGGAAATACACGGGATTGGTCTCGGTGGTGCTCACACAGAGCAGAATAGAGCAATGGCGAAGGCTCAGACATTCCAGACCGGCGATCGATTCATTGTGGGCAATGAAGTTGTGGTGCTGGGAGCTGAGTTTGCAGCCTCTTTAGAAAGTGGCGATTCGGTCTTGGCGGTTTCAGCAACCCATAGTTTGAAGCGCATTCCGGCGCAGGTCCTTTCCTTAGTCGACACAAGCGTGAGCGCTGCAGTGGAAGCGTTTAGAGAACTTTCTCAGACAGACGCGCAGAAAATTGACAGGTTCTTTGAAGTCGCAGCCGACCATCTACGTGACGATGGCATCTTTGAAAATATTGAGGATGCAAATCTCGCCGATGTGGCAGAAGCGGTGGGCCGAAATCGTTCCACCACCCGGTTAGTTCTCTCCGAGAAAATGCGTACCGACATGGTTGAAGCTTTTCTTATGTGGCGAAATGCTGACATGTCGCCATCATTTAAGATTGATGAGACCCTTCATGAGGGTTGGACTGTTGAACAATGGCGAGCACCTTTGGGTGTTATCGGATTCGTCTTTGAAGGTCGTCCGAATGTGTTTGCTGACGCAACAGGGGTGTTGAAGAGCGGAAACACAGTGGTGTTCCGAATTGGCAGCGATGCTTTGCGGACTGCTCAGGCAATTATGGAGTACATCATTCGACCAGCACTTAACACAGCTGGCCTTCCTGTTGGCGCAGTGCAACTGGTGGAATCTCGCGAACACGCTGCGGGCTGGCAGCTCTTCTCAGACAACAGGCTGTCGCTTGCAGTAGCGCGAGGTAGTGGGGAGGCTGTTGCAGAATTGGGTTCAATCGCTCAGCAGTCGGGAATACCTGTCAGTCTCCATGGCACCGGAGGAGCATGGATGATTGTTGGTGAATCGGCTGATGCGCTGGAACTTGCTCACGTTGTTGAACACAGCCTGGATCGAAAAGTATGCAACACCTTGAATGTCATCTGTGTTCCACGCGCAATGGCTTCAACTGGTGTGCCAAAAATAATTGAAGCCTCAACTAGAGCGGCCACGAAGCGTGGAACCTTGCCAAGAGTTCACGCCGTCAATGGGGCAGAGGCGTTTATGGATGGTGAAGTAGTTATCGACGTTCATCGAGCAGACGGACTTCACAAGGAGAAGCAAGTCTCGCTTGCAACAGAATCTGATCTCTCCTCTGAATTTGAATGGGAAGAGAACCCCGAATTCTTCGTAGTACTGGTTGATTCAACGCAACACGCCGTTGATTTATTTAACAGTCACAGCCCCCAATTTGTTGTGAGCGCGGTGACGAAGGATGCTGCAGAAGAAGAGTTCGTGTGGCGTTCCTGCAATGCTCCATTTTTCGGAAATGGATTTACGCGGTGGGTAGACGGTCAATTCTCCCTACTCCGACCAGAACTTGGTCTCAGTAATTGGCAGAGCGGACGATTATTTTCACGTAGCGGAATTCTTTCCGGTGATTCCGCGTTCACCGTCCGTCTACGCGTACAACAACGAGATTCGTCGTTGCATCGATAGAGCTATTGCAGTAAAAGATTGTCGATGAGGCGAACGTCATCGAACCAGCAAGCAATACAAATGACGGAGTTTTTGGTGGCTTGGGTTTGTGGCATCAGAGTTTGACTTTCACTCACAGTGACATACTCAATTGTGCATAGCGAGGCACTTGAGAGAACCTGCGAAGCAGCTTCTTCAAGGGTAATTGCGTTTCTTTCGCCATTTTGAAAAAGTGTTCGTGCGGTAGTGAGTGCGCGATAAATACAACTTGCCTGTTCACGCGCATCTGCGGAAAGTCGAACATTCCTGCTAGATAACGCAAGTCCGTCTGGCTCTCTCACTGTGGGTACTCCCACAATTCGAACATCCATATCGAGAGAGTGAACGGTCTCTTTCACTACTGCAAGTTGCTGGAAGTCCTTTTGACCAAAATATGCATGGTGCGGTAGTACGGCATTAAGAAGTTTGATGACAATTGTTGCCACACCCCGAAAATGTCCGGGTCGACCTTCGCCCTCCATGGGGTCAGATGAAGCCCCAGGCTCAATGTAGGTGCGGTAACCCTCTGGGTACATAGCTGCGCTTGAAGGCGCGTAGATAGCAGTGGCCCCGTGTGCCTGTGCGACCTTTACATCGCTGTCAAATGATCGCGGGTATTTCTCAAAGTCTGATTGCACATTGAATTGTGTTGGGTTCACAAAAATTGACACAACTGTTTGTGTGTTGTCTTTCGAACTAACAGAAATGAGTTCTGCATGTCCGGCGTGAAGAGCGCCCATGGTCGGCACAAAGCCAATTGTGTGCCCGGAAGTGCGCATGCTTCGCGACCATGCATGCATGTCAGCTGGTGTTCGCAGAATGAACATGTCAGTGGAAGCTATGTTCCTCGTCCGGCCAAGCCGACGATTTCACCTCAGACACGTACTGTTCCACAGCCTGTGTTGCAATGGTGCGCAAATCTGCATATGCCTTTGCGAAAGTAAATGTCTTCGGTGAGAGTCCAAGCAGATCGTGCATCACTAGTACTTGTCCGTCACAGTGAATGCCTGCACCGATACCTATGGTGGGAATTGAAAGTGTTCGCGTAATTTCTTCAGCTAATTCGGCCGGAACACCTTCGATAACAACGGCGCAGGCTCCAGACTCTTCAACAGCTATTGCATCAGCAATGAGACGATCGCGACTTCCTGCACCTTCACCGTTTGTACGTCCTTGAATTTTGTTACCGCCCATGCGGTGGAAACTCTGTGGAGTGAGTCCGATGTGGCCCATGACGGGAATATCCGCGTTTGCAATTGCTGAGATGGAGTCTTGAACAAAAATGCCTCCTTCAAGCTTCACGATTTCTGCACCTGCCTTGACAAGACGCACTGCATTGTCGACTGCATCGACGGAGGAGGATTGATATGAACCAAAAGGCATGTCTCCAACAATGAGCGCACGAGGTTGGGCACTGGCTACTAAGCGAACGTGGTACACCATTTCTTCCATGCTGACGCCCAGAGTGTTGCGTTGGCCCTGCATGACTGTTGCCACCGAATCGCCCACGAGTATTAAGTCCACGCCACCAGCATCAACGATGCTTGCGAATGTGGAGTCATATGCAGTCACCATCGACAACGGTGCGTGTTCTGACTTGCGTACCGCCAATTGTGGGACGGTCATTTTGGGGCGTATTGGCGTGGTCATAGTAGATCCCTTTTCGGGACTTTTAGGTTACGCCCGCTCTCGTGAGTCGGCACCTAGGAAATAGTGACCCAGGTCTCTATTTTGCGAACAACAAGCGGATGGGCGATTCCGGATCATTGACCGTGCTGCATTCAGCATCGATCACCATCGTTGTGCGTGTTGCGGTGTTGTACTGAGCCCATTTGGCCTCAGATGTTGAAGCAAAACCAGCAGCAAAGTCCGCAAAATTTCTTGCAATTGCTTGGCGTTCATCTCCGTTGCCAGTAAACAATTCTGCGCCATCTTGATGGAGATTGTCGAACGCAAATGGAATATCAAGCGCGTGGCAGCAGCCGAGAATTCCGCCAAAGGCAGGGGACTGCCATGTGAACCAGTACATCCAAGTTGGGGACTGTGAGTCTGCCCTTTGTTCTGCAAGTGAAATAGCACGAGAGCGGAAAGATGTGTCTGTTTGAACGGCGGAACAGAGGTTCTTTACAGACTCGCCAGGTCGGAGTGACTCGTATGCAGAGATTGCTGCATCTGCTCGATCACCGAAAGCATTCTTGGCAAAGTCAACCCAATGGTCTCTCGGTGCTGAGTCGAGAGATGTGTCGAATGCAGACCAGAGTTTGTTTTCATCTCTGTTGGTTCCGATGACGAGCGGACGCTTGTCGCTAGCAGCTCTGCCCAAAATGTCAGCATCAAGAAGTGTTCCGGCAGCAGTTGGCGAATACATATCGAAATTTTTGGAGGTCATAGTGATGACTTGTTTTTGTACTTCAAGAAGCTCTTCTGTGGACTTGGTAGCCAATTCCTCTACCGATGCAACCTTGGCAGTAGATAAGTTCTGTTGTAACCAGTGTTCAGCTGATGCTTGATCACGCAGTTGTCCAATTGATGGGCTGAAAGCCCATACCTTGTGGAACAAACTTTTTGCCGCATCGCACGCCATAAGAGAAATCACCGCTGATCCGCCAGCAGACTCACCAAAAATTGTGACATTGGAAGGATCTCCACCAAAGGCTGAGATGTTCTTGTTGACCCAACGGAGTGAACTCACCATGTCCTGAGTGCCCAGGTTCGAATTACCTAAGAATCCGAAGATGCCGAGCCGGTAGTTCACAGTGACCACAATGCAGTCTCTGGAGGCAAGCGATGTTCCGTTGTACCACGACAATGATCCGCTTCCGTTTGTGTACGCGCCGCCGTGAATCCATACAAGTACTGGCAACTTTGTCGTTGTTGACGCGGATGATGGTGTGTATACGTTCAGGAAATGGCAGTCCTCATTCATTTCTTCTACGACACCCACCATTGTCTCAAGCGAACCAGGCAACTGCGGACAAATGGGTTTGTACTCCATGGCGTCAACGATGCCGTTCTCGTTCGCATCTGTGGGCGCCTGGAATCGACCTGCCGTTGCGAACCGTATTCCACGGAATTCTGCTGATCCATTGGATAGTTTGACGCCACGGTATGTGGCTGCTGGAGTTTTTACTTCGGCTATTTCGTTAGACATATTGGCTACCGTACATTCGTTTTCTGTAGCGTTGCGACATGTTCTCTGCCCTCATCTCGAGATTGTTTGTTAGATGGGATAAGTGGATTCACATCAAAGCCTCTATCGGGCCTACCGACATGAGGGGTAGGGCCTTCAAGTCCTTCGGAGCAAGAAGCTTGATCATGTGGCGCCCGAACACCATTTTCAATGAGCGTTATATCGAAATAGGTACTGACACTTTGATTGGACCAGGCGTATCGCTGTCGGCCGGAATGGTGCCTGGCCAAGAATGCATTACGTCTCCGGTTGTTCGTATTGGAGATAGGTGTCTGATCGGCAAGGGAAGCGGAATCGTTGGTCACTTCTCCATCACAATCGGCAACGACGTGTGGACCGGCCATCACGTGTACATCACTGACCAAAACCACGGATATGAAAATGTTTCGCGTCCAATTTCTCAGCAATCTCAGCCCGAACGTGCAGTGGTGATTGGCGACGAAACCTGGCTCGGATATGGCTCGGTGGTGTTGCCTGGTGTCACCATCGGCAAACACGTTGTGATTGGTGCTAACTCAGTGGTGACAAGAGATATCCCTGATTACTCAGTTGCAGTTGGTTCTCCTGCACGCGTTGTGAGGAAATACGTTGAAGGGACTGGTTGGGTCAGTGTTGACTAGACCGAAAGATCCAGTGGAGGCTGGCAAGTCTTCATATCGTTTTCGCGCGCAAATTTTCCGATTCGTTCGCTAATGGGCACGCCCTCAACTTCGGTCTCGGCAAAAAAAGGTCGACGTGATGCAGTTCTCAATTCGACAGCAAAAGCTCGACGATCTTTTATGTACGTTCGGTAATCAGAAATCCAGTCAGGCACGATGGCTTTTCCCTTAGCGTCCGAAGGAGCGTCAGCGGCTATGGAGTCAATGGCCTCCTCTAAGGAATCTGTTGCGCGATCAATTAAGTCAGCTTTTTTCTTCAACGCATTTTCGTCGTTCGGGTCCATTGCGGTGAGGTCTTGCATCGAGAAGCGTTGATCTTCTGCCCGTTTGCACGCGGCTTGGGAACGAGCTTTCCACGCATCATCACCAATGCGGTTAACGCTCTCTCGCGGCGCGAAGATGAACGCATACACCCACATCAGGGCAATGAGCCCGCAAATAATTGACAGGCCTATGCGGGTAACCCAGGTGCGATTCATTCCTAGATGTTAGGAGGTGAACTATTGCTTCGCAGGTCGATACGAGAGCGTTAAATGACACACGGCAGCAATGATGCCCATTGGTAGCACCCACACGTTGAAGGTGTTCGAGAGATCGACAAGGTTGTCGATTGAGTACTTCCCGGCACCAAGTGCGCCGAGTGAAGTGGCTACCACAACAATTGAAGCGCAGTATTCCCATCCGCCATTCGGAAGAAAAATGAAATAACCAACTTTCCAATGCACGGTCACAATTGCCACCACCATGAGAGACACGAATGCAGCACAAGCGAATGGAAGGGCTAGTCCAATTGCCATGAGCACTCCAGCAACAATTTCAATAGTTGCTGCTGTAGCGGCTTGGGCCCGCGGCCACTTCATTCCGATACTGCCGAACCAACCAGCTGTTCCCGACAACCCGTTACCACGCACTTTGTTGACACCGTGATACGCCATGGAAAGCCCGAATGCCACACGGAGAAGAAGTACAGCCATATCAATATTGCGCATATCGACACTGTAGATGGCATGAAAGCCACATCGATGACTGTCAGACTGTGCCTATGGGCTTACGACATCGGCAGATCTTGTCGGCATGTATGGTGCTGGCCATTGGCCTCTCAACAGGGTCTTGCTCGGGCAAAAGCGTCTCTTTCTGCTCCCAGTCAGTTTCTGTTGCAGGGCTCACTACTTTGCTTTCGCACGGGTTGGATGACATTCCGGAGTCTCAGTATCCAGCGTTGCAAAAAGATCTCTTATTCGCCTATAACGCTGCTTTTGAAACTATGAAGGATGAGGAATCAACTTCTGATGCAACTCGTTTAGGAGTCAAACTTCAAAAATTCATCAAGATCATGGAAAGTCTCGATTGGGATTTCAGTGCTGCGCTACTAAATGAAGAAGCAATCAGTGCAGCGAATGATCTAGGTACAAGCGAATCGCTGTTGCAGGCCAATGCGGTGGAGTCATTTGTTATTACGCATTGTGGAATGCCGAGCACTATTGCAAACGACTTGTCGGCGGACACTCTTCCTTTCCCGTCTATAGCGTCACCAACTGCTACAGATCCACCGTTGAAGGCAATTAATCAAGATTCCGAGTACATCGCGACGGGCAAATTACTTGGCTCTATTTACGGCGCAAATGTAAATGAGGAAGAAGCAAAATGCATTGGCTCTGCCTTGAACGGCGTGTACGACGTCAGCTCTTCAGATTCGAATATCTCGCAGTATGTGGGTCAGTTTCAAAAAGCATTCACTGCCTGCGGAGTCAACATAGTTATTCCAACAAATTCATAGCGATAGAATCGGAATTGCTTCGTTAATGTGGAGCCATGGAAATTGTCATACTTCGTCATGCGGAACCCGAATGGACGAAAGATGGATTCTCGGTTGACAACCCACCATTAACAAAACGCGGATTTCAACAAGCTGAACTTCTCGCAGAATCATTGAAACTTGAACACTTTGATGAGGTTCTGGTGTCGCCGCTCTTGCGTACGCAACAAACGGCGGCACCACTATTGAGTGTTCTTCACAGAGAGCTTGTGATTTCCGAATGGTTAGAAGAGATTAGAAACCCGATTTGGCACGGTACTCCTGAAGAGAAAGCCAATGCGGCATGGAAGGCGGAGAAATCAAAGAACTCCCATGATCGCTGGACGGGCCTTGATGGTGGAGAAGCTGTTGACGCTTTTGTTGATCGCATCAATGTTGGAGCAAGTCTTTTCCTAGAAGAGAGAGGCATTGTTCGTGCCAACAACGCACTTCCTGTGTGGGAGACAACAGATGCGTATCGCGAAAATCACCGAGTGGCCGTCGTTGCACACGCAGGCACCGGAAGCGTGGCAATTTGCCACATGCTTGGCCTTCAACCCACACCATGGGAGTGGGAACGATTTGTCATTGGGCATGCTTCCATTAATCGAGTGAAAACTTTCCCGCTAGGAGATGGCATCACATTTGGTCTGTCACAACTCTCAATGAATGAGCATCTCCCCATGGATATGCGCACATACTAACTACATCTCTCAAGCATCTAAGGTTGAACCATGACCTCTGCTCAACCAATTAACCCCGATGCTCTCAAGATGTTCTCCTTCACAGTTTTCAGCAAACTTGAGGGTGCCGTTACCGCTGGGATGATCCATCTCGGAGACAGATTGGGTCTGTATGCATCAATGGCAGAGAGTGTTGAGGGGGATACTTCCGCATCTCTTGCTGCTCGAACCGAACTACACGAACGTTGGGTGAGAGAGTGGTTGCATAACCAAGTTGCCGCACGAATTGTGTCGTGTGACGACCTTTCGGCCAACAATCCCACGTTTCGGCTCACGCCCGAGGCTGTTGCGGTGCTCGCATCACCAAATCATCCTGCGTATGGCATGGGTATGTTCCATCGTCTGCCTCAAACGATGGCCGCACTGAACGAAATGCCCGAATCGTTCCGCACCGGAATTGGCAAGGACTACGACTCTCATGGCCCTGAAGGCGCTGTTGGAATCGAGAAGAGTTTTGAACCGTGGAACCAAAACTTTCTGATTCCCGCTGTATTGCCCACTCTTGTGGGATTGTCCGAAGAACTGGATAGGGGCGCCAAAGTTGCGGACATTGGTTGTGGTGCTGGTGGGTTGTCATTGCTTCTTGGTCGAACTTTTCCTCGTAGCGAAATCAAAGGATTTGATATTTCACAATTTGCTTTGGCTCGAGCAGAAGAGCGTTTGAAAGCTGAAGGATTGTCCAATGTGTCTTTCCTTGATCCGCGAGTGTCTCCTATAGAAGCAGATGCGTCGTACGACTTCATCTGTACGTTCGATTGCATTCATGACATGACTCATCCCACGGAAATGATGCGCACAATTCGTGGCGCATTGAAAGAAACAGGTCGCTGGCTCTTGGTTGACATCAAGGCGCATGACACCTTGGAATTGAACGTGACGAAGAATCCAATGGCGCCGTTGCTGTATGGCATCAGTGTCCTGAGCTGTATGTCATCTGCAATGTCTTCGCCTGATGGAGAAGGTTTGGGCACACTTGGCCTTCCCGCTTCGAAGGCAGAAGATATGGCTCGCGCCGCTGGGTTCACACAGTTCACACGTCTAGATGTTGATCATTCCATTAATGCGTTTTATGAAATCCGTTAGAAAATGACAAAACCCAGCCCCTCGATGGATCAGGTGAGGAGCTGGGTTTCGATTGTGGATCAGTTGAAGTAATTAGCTGCCTGCTACCACCAATGGGGTGGTGTTCTGGCAAGCGTTGACTGCAGCAACGATTGGTGTTGGGTCAATTGCATCGCCGCCACCTGGGTGAACTTCGAAGTGAAGGTGAGGGGTGTTGGTGTCGCCGGTGTGACCGGTATAGCCCACTACTTGTCCGGCCTTTACTTTGGATCCAACGGTGATTCCGTCGGCAACGCGGCTCATGTGTCCGTAGAAGAAGTAAGTCCCATCTGCTGCAGTCAAACGAATTCCATTTCCTGAAAGCTTGTCTGTACCGGCGGAGTACAACTTGGTGATTGTGCCGTCAACTACTGCGTATTGAAGATTGCCTTCTTTAGCAATGATGTCAACACCAAGGTGGAGTCGACCGCCACCGCGAGGAGCATGCCATGTGTTTTCAAATGAACACACACCCTGAATAGGAAACACTGCAATTTGAATTGCAGGAGGCGCCATAACACCGAGTTTGATTGCAGTAACAGTGTCAAGCGTTCCTGTGATGGCCAAACCCTTGGCGGTTTGAAACTTCTGAAGCGCTACGAAAGTTGCACCACCAAAGATTCCGTCGGCTCCACCTTTCACTTCGATGCCAGCAGCAATCAAGGCATTTTGAACGAGACGAACGTTGTCACCCTTGTTGCCGCGAACAGGCAGTGTCTTCACTTGGAACGACACAGCACTTGCAGAAACTGCCGCAGGAGCAACGGTGGTAGGAGGTGTCACCACTGGGGCAACCAAGTTGAGTGCAACAGCAGTTGACTGGTCAAGAAGACCGCTGACTGTAAGTCCCTTTGCTGTTTGAAAGGCTGTGATTGAAGCGGTGGTACCTGAACCGAACATTCCGTCAACTCCACCCTTCACCGCAATACCCGCAGCTGTGAGAGCCTTCTGAACGAGAAGAACGTTGTCACCCTTGTTCCCGCGAACAGGGAGTGTCTGGGCGGTGAAAGGGAACTTCACTGCGGCAATGGTGGTGGTGGGAGCGACGGTAGTTGTAGGAGCAATTGTGGTGGTAGGGGCAAGTGTTGTTGTAGTTGCTTCTGCAAGCTTCAAAACTTTGGCGGTGTCGGTGTCAACCACTCCGGTCACCTTGAGGCCAACAACCTTCTGAAATGACTTAAGGGCCTTCAACGTTGAATTGTCGAATACGCCAGTTGCGCCACCTTTCAAGGTGAAACCATTGCGCATGATCGCAGTCTGTACCGCCACAACTGGGGCGCCCTTTTCACCAAACTTTGGCTGACCAGGGGCTGTCTTGGCGGTCACGTTTGAACCTTGAACAGTTGCGGCTTGCGCTACACCTGGCAATGCAATGAGGCCCATCGAAGCGATTGCTCCGACAATTGCCATGCGAATGATGATGTGTGAACGGTTGTGAGACATCTGTCTGCTCCCTTGTTGATCCGGTTAAGGGATCGGCAGGGTTGAGCAGAACTTGAGAGATTTCTCACGGAAAATGTTTATTAGACCACGCAGAGTGGTTTAGGTAGGCAGTTGACCACAATCTGTGATGAATAGGGACGTTGAGTCAGCGAAAAGGTGACGAAATGAGGTGTAAGCAGCCGGTCTTAGCGGCTGTAACCATCGGCCAAGCCGGAGAATCCCGAGGGTTCGTGAGCCCCAAGAACGAGGGTTTCTAGAATTCCGATGCCCGTATGTGTTGTGCCATCACTGTTTGCACAGGTCACGCGACTCAACGTTTGGGTATGTAGATGGTGCATAGCCATTGGGTCGGAAACCGGAAGGGAGAAGCGCTCCCCGCCAACCTCATTTTCGCCCTTCCAGAATCCGTGTCCCCATTCGGGGTGAAGGTATCCAAGTCCATACATTTGAAAGTGGATGATCGGTTCGAAGTGCATAACAGACGACGCCCCATTGGCAAACGTGTAGGTGAGGTCGAAGGCTGTTGCTCGTCGGGTGCCGGGTTCCCATGTGTAGTCATACGAAACCGAATGCGCGTGACGGATTGTGTCAGGGCCCATCAACATTGCCCCCGACTCATGCCAACGTTGTCCATCTGCGAACTCGTTCACGTCAAAGACGGACCCGAACCCTTCAAAGCACACTGGCGCCCACAGCCAGAAGAATTGTGGAACTTGGTGCAGAGGAGCTCCGATTTGAACGCGTTCTCCCACTCCGCGGATTCCCCATGATCGATCTCGAGATCCGACAAAAAAATCGCTATCGACAATGATTCGATTGCCATCTACTTCGATCCAACCGGACCATTTTCCCAGTTGCGTTAAACGCGTGTAGCGCATGGTGGCGCGATTGCCGTTACGAACAAGGAATGGAGGTTCCTCGTAGGGAAGAGAAGTAGCGGAATATGTGAGATCTGCACGTATTCCTTGTGCTGGAGCATCCACGGTGAGGCGATGCTCTTGCATTGGTGTCACAACTTCAACCTTGATGGGTCCCACTTCCATGCATTGCATTCGATCAAAAGGGGCGCGCGCTGAGGAGTGAACATTGACTTGTTCGTTGTTGATAATGATGCTGAAAGAGGCATCCATCACGTGACGATTGGGATACAGACCCATGGCCGCTGCGAAAAAGACGGCACCATCTTTTGAGTAGCCGTTGTAGAAGTAGCGGTCGTAGTGGCTGGGGTCTCCACCTTCGGTATGCGCAATGGGTTCAGAAGTCTGATGGATGGGATAGTCATCAAATGAAGTCAGCATGTCTGTGACCGTAGTCATTCCGGAGCGGTTTCTATGAATGGGAGAGCGCATGCCTTGCGCCATAACCTCCTTGGTATGGCTCGCGTTTCCCCGAAGACATACCGCATTGTGTGCGGCGTTGCATTTGCTTCGCTGTGCATCATTGTCTTTACGGGAGCACTGGTGAGGCTCACCGGGTCGGGGTTGGGCTGTGTTGACTGGCCTCAGTGCTCCGAAAGCAAATTTATTGATGTCACCAGTGGACACACTTTGATTGAACAAGCGAACCGATTGTTCACGGGCGTGGTGTCTTTCAGTGTTATTGCGGCTGTGCTGTTGTCTCACATCACAACGCCAAAACGCAAAGATCTGCTGGTCTTGTCGTGGTCGCTAGTTGTCGGAGTGCTCGCTCAGATAGTGATTGGAGGTGTTGTGGTCCTTACGGGTTTGAATCCGTTCGCCAATATGGCGCACTTTCTTGTTTCGATGATTCTCGTTGCGTCGTCATTTGTATTGATGCGACGTTCCGCCCTCCGAGTTGAAGAACCTCTGTTGCGTTCGGAAGCAACATTGTTCAAGCCTTGGGTCTTTTTGATGATCGGCGCAACTGTTCTTACTTTGGTGACAGGCACCGTAGTAACGGCTACAGGTCCGCATGCAGGCGATGAGGAAGCTGTGCGATTTGGTTTTGCGTTAACCAGTGTTGCGCGAGTGCACAGTGCGTCAATGATTGTGACCCTAGGTCTCGTCATTTTTCTACTGGTGAAATCTCGCTTGACCTCGGTGACGGACTCGTTGCGTGACGCGATGCAGGCTTTGCTTTTTGCCACTGTGCTCCAAGCGGCAGTGGGATACACGCAATATTTCACTAAAGTTCCAGCCTCATTGGTGGCTGTGCACATAGTGGGAGCGCTGTTTTTCTTTATCGCGTCTCTCAACATCATTATTCAGCCCTCGGCTTGATACTTTTCTGACATGAGCCAAGAAGACGAAGTCCTATTAGAAGTTCGAGATCACATCGGCGTCATCACGCTGAACGCTCCCGGTCGCATGAATACCATCTCAGGGAAAATGCTCGATCTAATGTCTGAAAAGTTTCTAGAAGCTGACAAGAACCCTGATGTGCGTTGCATCATCCTCACTGGTGCAGGCAGGGCGTTCTGTGCTGGTTTAGATCTGGGATCTCAGGCAGGAAAGACAGAATCTTTAGGAGTCCTCGATGACACCAGTTCAAACATCGTTGAGTTCAATGTTCGAGATACACCACCTATCGTTCTGCACGGATTAGACACTCCAGTCATCTGTGCATTGAACGGTGGAGCTGCAGGTTACGGGCTTGATATTGCGCTTGGGTGCGATATTCGTATTGCTGCGGATACCGCAAAGATGGCGCCAGGGTTTGCAAAGCGCGGAATCCTGCCAGAGAGCGGTGGTACGTGGTTGTTGCCGCGCATTGTGGGTTATGCACGTGCTGCGCAAATTGCGTTCACCGGTCGCACGCTTCCTGCGGATGAATGTTTAGAGCTTGGACTTGTGAACTCTGTTGTACCCGCTGACCAACTCATGGATGCTGCGTTCGAATTGGCAGGGGAGATTGCTGCAAATGCACCACTTGCAGTTCGCGCTATCAAGCGCATGATGCGAGCAGCGGAAACTGAGACGTTTGAGCAGAATGTGCATCACGTGTTCTTGCAACTGCTCCCATTATTCCGCACCAATGATTTTAAAGAAGGCGTCTCTTCCTTCATTGAAAAGCGACAGCCAAACTTCACTGGTCGATAATCAACCTTGCGCTGCTGCTTTTCGTAATCGATCTCGCACTGCTTCGCCAATGCCGTGCGACTCTGGCATGACAGCGAACACAACCTTCTTGGCTTGAATGTCGAACGTTCGCAACAAGTCGTACATAGTGAGGGCGTACTGCTCTACATCGTGGTTGTTCAAAAGGGCCCACTCACCACTGTTGAGATTTTGCGCATGCGCTTTTGACTGGGCTTCTTCTGCAGAGGCGACTAGTACAACAGTGGCATTGGGTGCATAGTGAGACACCATCATTCCTGGAGCTCGAGACTCTGAATTGTCAGAGACCAATCGAAGACCTGTAATGCGAGATATCTGTTCTGCAGTCACAGCACCTGGTCTCAGAACAGACACGAGATTGTTGACGCATTCAACAATTGTTGATTCGACTCCGATGCTGCACTGTCCTCCATCAAGAATGCAGTCAACGTCACTTCCCAAGTCATGTGCAACGTGGGATGCGGTAGTGGGACTCACTTTGCCAAAGTGATTAGCTGAGGGCGCCACCACCGCCTCATCCACTTCGTTCAGCAGCAATTGCGTGATTGGCAAACTGGGCACACGGAGCCCCACCGTGTTGCGCCCTCCGGTGACCCAATCTCCCACTCTGTCGGTCTTGGGAACAAGCAATGTGATGGGGCCAGGCCAGAAAGCAGCAGCGAGGGCATGTGCATGGACATTGAAGAATCCCCATTGCAGTGGATCTGCAACGGCACTGAGATGTGCAATCAGCGGATGATTTCGTGGACGACCTTTGATGTCAAAAATCCGTCCGACAGATTCTTCTTTGTCTGCGCGCGCCGCCAAGCCGTACACAGTTTCTGTGGGTATACCGATAACTCCGCCGTCATTCAGAATGCGAGAAGCAACGTGCACATCAGAGGTGATGAATCCAGGCGTGTTCATGCCATGAAATCGAGAATCGCGTCGATGAATGCAAATGAATCAGTTGTTGCGAAGTGGTCTGTGTTCTTCAACACCAGCAATCGACCATTGGGAAACGCATTCGCAAGCTTTTCGGACGGCCCTGCGAAATCTTTGTCACCAATCACTACGAGTACCTCATTTGTAATGCCATCAAACTGTTCAAGTGACAAAGGCTCCGATGGCGACCGCTTCATGATTGCCGTTAGTGCACCCAGGTCGTTGTTTCCCGATTGTCCATAATGTGCAAATGTCTGAGCAAATGTGTCGTCTTCAGGCGCAATGCCTTCCAGTGCATCAACGATGCGCTTGTTGCCTTCAGGGGGCGACTTTTGGAACACGCCATCGCCGATACCCGCCAAGATGACACGTCCGAACCGGCTGGGGTTTTGAAGCAGGGCGCGCAACGTTGTAAGAGCACCCAGAGAAAAACCAACGACATCGACCACCGCGTACTCAGCGGGGAGATTTTCTAGGAGCCACTGGTGCAGATTCTCGTACGCCGCTGGGTCGTGAGGCTTCTCTCGTTCTCCATGTCCAAGAAGGTTGAACCCCACCGGACGCCGCCCGATGTCTTCAAGAAGGGCATCTATGCCCGGTTTCTGCCAGGTGTCGCGAAAGTTGCCGCCCCACCCATGGATAAGGACGACGGGATTACGTTCCGATGTAGCCATGCTGACACGGTAGTCTCGTAACGCCCTATGCGCTTCTTACAGGAACCCCCTGCACACGACCTGACATACAACGATGTGTTTATGGTCCCCAGCATGTCGAATGTGCCATCACGACTGGATGTAGACCTCAGTACTCCAGACAACGTGGGAACCAGTATTCCCATTGTTGTAGCCAACATGACCGCGGTGGCTGGCCGCCGAATGGCCGAAACGGTCGCACGTCGTGGTGGACTTGTGGTGTTGCCACAAGACATTCCGTTGGACATCATTTCCACAGTCGTTGGCCACGTAAAGACGCGTCACCACATTTTTGAGACGCCCATCACTTTGGGGCCTGAAGACACAGTGGGCGAGGCTCTCAGTCTCATTCACAAACGTGCGCACGGGGCAGTCATCATTGTCGACACCGATAACAGACCTCTCGGAATTTTTACGGAACATGATGCAGCGGGCTACGACCGATTTAGCCAACTGAAAAACGTGATGAACCACGACATGGTCCTTATTCGCGACAATGCAAGCGTCAATGACATCCACGACCAACTCACTGAGCAGCGACTTTCATTTGCTCCCGTGGTGGACTCGTCCGGATTCCTCATCGGTGCGATTACCCGAAAAGGTGCTCTGCGCAGCACTATCTATACGCCAGCGCTGAATGCTCAGGGTCAATTCCTTACCTCGGTTGCTGTTGGCATTAACGCAGACCCTGCTGGCCGCGCGAAGGCACTTGTTGAAATGGGTGTTGACGTTCTGGTTATCGACACCGCACATGGGCATCAAGCAACCATGATCAGGGCAATTGAATCAGTGCGAAAAGCTGCGCCTCATGCAACCATCGTTGCCGGCAACGTTGTCACGTCTCAAGGAACAACAGATCTCATTAACGCTGGTGCTGACATCATCAAAGTGGGTGTGGGCCCAGGCGCCATGTGCACCACACGAATGATGACCGGCGTAGGTCGTCCACAATTCAGTGCTGTACTTGAAAGTGCCGAGGCTGCCCGAAATATGGGCAAACACGTGTGGGCAGACGGTGGAGTCCGTTATCCACGCGATGTTGCTCTAGCACTCGCAGCTGGAGCTGCAAGCGTGATGTTTGGTTCGTGGCTTGCAGGTACTTATGAGTCAGCAGCGGACACATTGCGCGATACCGAAGGTCGTTTGTATAAGGAAAGTTTCGGCATGGCTTCAAATCGAGCCGTGCGTAATCGCACACGTTCAGAGTCCGCTTTTGAGCGTGCAAAAAAAGAACTCTTCGAAGAGGGCATCAGCACTTCGCGTATGTACCTGGATGCCGCTCGTCCAGGCGTAGAAGACATCCTTGATCAAATTGTTGCTGGCCTTCGTTCCTCTTGTACATATGCAGGCGCTGCCAATGTTGAGGATTTCCATAAGAAGGCTGTTGTGGGCGTCCAGAGTTCAGCTGGATACGACGAAGGTCGTCCTCTCGGTACTAGTTGGTAGTTATGGCCGTTATTGCCATTGATGGGCCCGCAGGGGCCGGGAAATCAACGGTGGCCAAACAGGTAGCAATGTCTACCAACCTTCCGTACCTCGATACAGGAGCTATGTATCGCTGTGTTGCCCATGCAGTCATGCAAAGTGGCGTCAACATGGCTGACCCGGATGCAGTGGGTCAGGTTGCAGCGAGCGCGCGCATTGTTGTTGAAAGAGATTCAGCAGAACTCAATGGTGTCGATGTGTCTGGCATTATCCGCACTCCGGAAGTGTCCTCTGTGGTCAGCATCATTGCAGCGCACAGCCCTGTGCGTGACGCTATGCGTTCTCAGCAGCGGATGTGGATAGAGAGTCACGGCGGTGGAGTAGTTGAAGGTCGCGATATTGGCACTGTTGTGTTTCCGCACGCAGAACTAAAAATATTCCTCACCGCCTCACCTGAGGTACGCGCACAACGTCGAGTGTCGCAAACAGGTGGTGACGTGAAGGAAATAGCAGCCAACATCGCTGAGCGAGATCGAATCGACTCAACTAGGTCTGATTCTCCCTTACGTCCAGCTGATGATTCAATCCTTGTGGACTCCAGCAATCGATCCATCACAGAAGTTGTGAACGAGATTGTTCATCATTTCCAAGAATCGCAGAAAGCTTCCTGATATGGCAGAGGTCAATTCTCATTTAGCGGGTAACTCTTTCGCGAGTCGTTGCACGTACACAGCGATCCGCGGACTTGTTGTGGCGGTTGCTGTGGGTTACACAAGAACCAAAGTGGTGGGCAAACACAACATTCCGAAAAATGAACCTTTCTTGTTATGCCCAATTCATCGGTCGAATATCGATACGCCGTTGGCCGCAGCAGTCACAAGGCGCCGAATGAGGTTCATGGGCAAGGACTCTCTCTGGAAGTTTGCGCCGATTGGATGGATTCTTTCCACTTTGGGTGCATTCCCTGTCACACGAGGGAGCGCAGATAGAGAAGCTCTCAAACGATGCATAGCTGTTCTTCAGGCGGGAGAGCCTCTCGTTCTTTTTCCTGAAGGTACGCGCCAATCTGGGCCCGTTGTACAACCTCTTTTTGACGGTGCCGCATATGTTGCTGTGAAGGCGGGAGTTCCCATCATTCCTGTGGGTATTGGCGGTTCCGAAGGCGTTATGCCAAAGGGATCAAAGATGATTTACCCACGCAAATGCACCGTGGTTGTCGGTGAAGCCATTCGCGCTCAGTTGGACGAAGAAGGCAGAGTGCCGCGTTCGGCCGTAAAGGACATCACGGCACAACTTTCTACAGAGCTGCAACGCCTCTACAACGAAGCCCAAATTCTGGCCGGAACGCCTAACAGTTAGGCCATTACGACTGCGCGAATGCAGTCATGAGGGCAACCAAATATTCGGGGTCTTCCGATCCACACATTTCTCGTGCCGAGTGCATTGACAACTGCGGAATTCCAATGTCAATTGCCTCAATGCCTAATTGTGTTGAAGTGATGGGTCCGATTGTGGAACCACACGGCATGTTGTTGCGCGACATAAACGTTTGCATGGGAATTTCAGCGCGCTCTGCAATAGAACGAAGATGCGCAGCACCGCGAGCGGTGGTTGCATAGCGCTGGTTGCCATTCAGTTTGAGAGCTGGGCCACTATTTGGTCGGGGTGCATGACGCGGATCATGACGTTCTAAGTAATTCGGATGCACCGCATGTGCATTGTCTGCAGAGAGGCACCAGGAACGGCTTCGCATATCAAATACTGCTCCGTCGGAAAGTCCGTGATCTCGGTCTATTGCGGATAGAAGCGATGGAAGCAAATTACCTGCAGCCCCAGTGATGCTTTCAGAACCCACTTCTTCGTGATCATTCAACACAACTACAACGGTGTGTTCCAACACTGGTGATGTAACAAGAGCTGTGAGAGCAGCCCAACAGGACACTTGATTGTCGAGTCGTGCGCTCACCAGCATTGATTCGTCAACGCCGAGAATGGAGGCAGGAGCTATGTCGTACAAATGAGCATCGAATGCTGCAACTGTTGCTGCACCAGACACTTCACCAATCCAATCGGCAAATACCGGAGCGTGGACACCCCAGATAGGTGTTGCATGTTGGTGCTTATCAAGGAGCAAACCACGTTCGCTTATTTCTCTGTCGAGATGAATGGCCAACTGAGGAACTCGTGCCAGCGGTTCGTTCACATTAAACAGATGCACCTGACCATCTCGATCAATGACGCGACCTGCAATTCCTAAATCTCTGTCGAGCCAAGAATTGAGAAGCACACCGCCATAAATTTCAATTCCTAGTTGCGCCCATCCAGCCTGGGTAATGTCCGGATTGGACTGCACTCGCAAGTTGGGAGAATCTGTGTGAGCTCCGATGACGCGTAAAGCTCCGTTCTTCGAACCCTTTCTCCAGGCCACGAGCGATCCGTCTCGAATGAGGAATCCATTCTGGACAACCTCATGCGTGAGACCACTTTGCTGAATGAAGCCAGCATCTCCCAGCAGTTGTTGAGCAGTTGCTACAACATGGAATGGAGTAGGAGAGTTGTCCAGCCACTCAATGAGGGCATCAACACTTGTATCAACCATGGAAAAGTCCAACGGGGAGACCAGTTCCACGAAGGTGGCTTGTTTCGTTCACAGACAAAATGCTGCGGTGTCCGGCACTGGACGCCGCAATTCGATGGATTGATGTGTAGTTGGGATAAAAGAACTGACCCTTCGTAGAGGGAAGGTCGAGGACTCTGGCGAGGTACGAGTTGATGACGCCGCCGTGGCAAGTAACCACAACTCGACCTCCACGATTGTCATTGATGATTTGTTCAAGACTTTCGTACACGCGGTTGTTGAACTCTGTTGGGTCTTCATGCAAGCCGTAGCCGCCATCTCTCATTTCCTGCCAACGAGGGTCGTTTGTAGCTTTTAACTCCTCAACAGGTATGTACTCATTCGAATGTTGATCGAACTCAGCAACACCATCAACGTGCACTGCGATTAGTGACTTCAATTTCTCAAGTGGCTCAGCAGTTTGTACAGCGCGCTTCATGGGACTTGTGTAGATGGCATCAACATGTTCAAGGGCCATGTACTCAGCGAAGTGTCGAGCTTGAGCGCGACCATCAGGTGAAAGCTCTGGGTCTGCCGCACCTTCGGTGACTTCGCGCCGGATCGGCAAACCGTGCCGTACAAGTATTAATTCCATTGGTATGGAATGATAAGGAAATGGCACGAGTCACCACGCATTCCACGACAAAAAGTGGAATCACCCTTGATAATTCGGGGAATGGTGAGATTCTCGTTGTGCTTGTCCACGGCACCCTTGACCGTTCGGCAGGAATGGCTCGCATAGCAAGAGAGATTCCAGACGGCGTCCGTGTTCAACGATATGACCGTCGCGGGTATGCCAGATCCACAGCATTGGGCGGGCCGTTCACCGTTGAACAACACATCGCTGATTTGGTTGAAATTGTAGGTCAGCAGCCTGCAATATTGATTGGACACAGTTTTGGCGGAAACGTTGCGCTTGGTGCGGCACAACAACTAGGAAAACAAATTCTCGGAGTGAGTACATACGAGACTCCTTTGTCGTGGATGCCTTGGTGGTCTGGTCAATCTGCAGGTTCTCGCGCAGTTGCATCTGGGTCCGAGAATGCTGCAGAAGAATTCATGATTCGTCTCATTGGCCAACGGCGGTGGGATGCACTTCCAGAAAAAACCAAGACCGACAGAAGAGCGGAGGGTGCAACGCTTGTTGGTGAGTTATCAAGCCTTCGAGTCGGTGCGCCCTGGACCCCTGAGAACATTCACTGTCCAGTGATTGCAGGAATTGGCACCAAAGCCGCCGAGCATCACAAACGTGGTGCGCACTGGATTGCTGAGCATGTTCCCCACGGCACGTTGGCCGTATTTGAAGGTGCTGGCCACGGTGCACCCGTGAGTCATGCGCCGCAGTTTTTCCAAATGTTGGTGGCCCCTCATTTGCAGAGGATGGCTTCTATTTAGTGGGGTTCTTCACCTTGATGGTGAGGTTCTGACCAAAAAAGGTGCAGGCAGTATTGATAGAAGCGGCAGAGGCTTGTGCTTTTACCTTGTCAGCGCAATCTGCGATTCCTGCTCGTTGGGTGTACCCGGCAACGGAGATTGCGAGAAAGATCGCCAGGGAGATGATCTTTCCCACAATTGATTTGATGGCCATCAACAAAACTATTGCGATGACCAATGAGGCGCCAGAGACCCCTAAAGCGAGGGTCTGAAGGGTTTTTGCGTCGGTTGCAGCCAATATCTGTGTCATGACGACACCATAGATGCCCCGATACCCCTAGCGTTGACACCATGTCTGGCCAGGAATTCACTGTTGCCATCCTGATTGGTGGGGACAGTTCCCGTATGGGGACCGATAAGGCGACTCTTGAAGTTGATGGTGTCGCTATGGCTGAACGTGTCAGCACAGCTGCCTTGGCGTCAGGCGCATCCGAAATTCTTCTCATCGGTGGACCACAAAAGCGAGCAGCCGGCTTATCTGGCCTCTGGAAGAAAGATCTTTACGCAGGTGAAGGACCGCTTGGTGGAGTAATCACGGCGCTAAAAACTGCATCTCATGACGCAGTAGTTGTCCTCTCGTGCGACATGCCCTTCATTACGTCGTCAGTGATTGCAAGTTTGGTGCCACCGCTTTCCGAGGCACAAGCAACTGTTGGTCGAACGGACCGTTTGAACTGGTTGTGCTCTGCTTGGTCTAAATCCGAATGTCTTCCGTCTTTACAATCAGTGTGGAAGCGCAATGAACGTGCTGTTCATCGTGCCGCTGTATTGCTAGATGTTGTCGAAGTTCCCGTGCCTGCTGTGGCTGTTCGCAATATCAACACACCAGAGGATCTCGTTGGCGATGGGGACGCCACTAACATCTGACTGTGGCTTTTACAGAAATTCATGCTCGCGACCTTCCTGCACTAGGAACAGTTCCCGTCATTGATGTGCGCGAAGTTGATGAATACTTGTCAGGTCACGTACCCGGCGCTGTCAACTTTCCTTTGAGCACTCTGGTTGACTCATTCCATCTGGTTCCAAAACACGCCACCCTGTACGTGGTGTGTCAAGTGGGCGGACGCAGTGCACGAGCCTGTGAATTCCTTTCCCAACAAGATGAGTTCGCGGACTGCGCCTTTGTCAATGTGCAGGGCGGAACTGGCGCTTGGATCTTGGAAGGTAATGAGGTCGTCACTGGTGACTCACCGAACTGACCTCTCCTTTGAGTGGATAGACACAAATTCAGAACTTCAGGAATTTGTCTCTTACGCCCTTGGTTTTGATTCGTATTTTCTCGACACTGAGTTTCATCGCGAAAAGACCTACTTCCCTCAACTTGCACTGGTGCAAATTGCAGTAGGAACACGGATTGCACTTATCGATCCGTTGTCTGTTGATACATCAATGATGCGACCTCTGCTTGAGGGAACTGGCACATGTGTTCTTCATGCGGCACAACAAGATCTTGATGTGTTGGCGCAGAGTTGCGGGTTTATCCCTTCACGCATTCTCGACACCCAGTTGTGCGCCGGTTTTGTTGGCTACACGCAACCTTCACTTGCCTCACTGCTACAGGCGTATCTCAAGATCACGGTTCCTAAAGGAGACAGACTCACAGATTGGTTGCGTCGTCCTCTCACCAAGGACCAACTCACATACGCAGCGTCTGATGTTGCGTATCTTGAAGAACTCTCCGGACTTATCTTTGGGCAGTTGAACGAAAATGGGCGAATGCAATGGGCCGTCGACGCATGTGAGGAACTCCGCAATCGCCCTACGGGCCCCAATGCTCCAGAGGATGCATGGTTGCGAGTCAAAGATGTTCGAACCCTCAAGGGGAGAGCCCGATGGGTTGCCCAGCAAGTGGCACTATGGCGAGAAGAGAGGGCAATGGACCTCGATCTTCCGCCGCGCCACGTTTTGTCGGACATCGCTGTTCTTGGTGTCGCTCAAAAAGCTCCTCGCAATGCTGAAGAACTTCTGCAGACCAGGGGAGTCGACAATCGCCACGCGTCCGGCGCACAAGGGCGAGCATTGCTTGATGCAATCAAGGAAGGTGTTCATCTGTCGTCTACGGGTGACCTGCATTTCCCATCGTCAGATACCGAGGATGTGGACAAGAGCCTGAGACCCGCTGTGACCTTGGTCTCAGCATGGGTAACTGAACTGGCACGACAGAGCAATCTTGACGCAGGTTTGTTGGGTACTCGTAAAGACATTCTGGATTTATTGGGTGGGTCCTCATCTGCTCGTCTCGGAGTTGGATGGCGCGCCGACATAGTTGGACGCGACATTGAAGACCTTGTTGCAGGACGAAAAGCACTTACGTTTACTGGCAAAAATGGAGCGAACGGCCTCAAACTCATTGATGTGCCGAACGAATAGCGCAATTCCCGCTATTCGGTATGCCCGCCATGTATCCTGTTTCCGACTATCCCTACGGCATTCGTGCCACACAATGTTCGGAGTACGACCATGAAAAAGGGTCGACATCGCCGCTTCGAAGAGGCGCGGAAACTGAAGCAAGCTGGCCCTAGTGCTGCAGATCTCGGTTTCGGCGACTCCTCGCGGGCCAGCACAAATGAAGACGACGATGAATACGCGGCAATCGCTGAACGCTACGCCGACCTATTCGACGAAGACGACGAAGATTCCGAAGATCTCCAGGACTTCGAAGACGAACACTAAGCCGGGCTCCGGCTTCTTCTAACAGAAAAACCCCCAATGACCTCTCTCCGTAATGTCGCCATGGTTGCCCACGTTGACCATGGCAAAACCACTCTTGTAGACACCCTTCTGAAATCAACGGGTGCCTTTGCCGCGCACCAGCAGATCGTTGACCGTGTGATGGACAGCGACGCCCAAGAACGTGAACGCGGCATCACAATTTTGGCCAAGGCTGCACGTATTACGTGGAACGGCGTTCTCATCAACCTTGTAGATACACCAGGCCACGCTGACTTCGGCGGAGAAGTAGAGCGTGCACTTGCGCTCGTTGACGGCATCGTTCTTCTCGTTGACGCAGCGGAAGGCCCATTGCCTCAGACTCGTTATGTTCTTTCTAAAGCTCTCGGCCGTGGATTGCCCGTCATCCTTGTAATTAACAAGGTTGATCGTCAAGATGCACGCCCAGCAGAAGTGCTGGAAGAGGTGGAGCAATTGTTCCTCGACATCGCCAACTCGGATGACCAACTTGCGTTCCCTGTGATTTCAGCAGTGGCTCGTGAAGGTCGCGCAATGATGGGCATCGGCATGCCAGATGCTGACGCAGACCTTTCTTGCCTGCTTGAGACAATCATTGCAACCGTTCCTCAACCGCAAGTTGACCCTGACGCACCGCTGACGGCTCTTGTTACCAACCTCGACGCTTCTGACTATCTCGGTCGACTCGCCATTGGGCGCGTTCATAGCGGCACCATGAAAAAGGGTGACACTGTTGCTCTCTGGGGCAAGGACACTGACGGAAACCCACTGAAGCGTCGCATTGCACAACTCAGTGTTTTTGATGGCATCGGACGTACCGAAGTTGATCAGATTGTTGCCGGAGACTTATTCGTGCTCGCCGGCATTGCAGAGGTTGAAGTAGGCGACACCATTTCGGCAGTAGAAGTAACTACTCCGTTGCCTCGCCTTGAAGTGGACGAACCAGTTATTCGCATGAGCTTTGGCGTCAACACCTCACCTTTTGCAGGGCGCGAAGGAAAGTTCGTTACAAGCCGTCACTTGCGAGATCGTCTTAATAAAGAAATCTTGGGCAACGTGTCCATCAAGATTTCAGATACCGACTCTCCCGATGTCACAGCCGTTGCAGGACGTGGTGAATTGCAGCTTGCGGTTCTTATTGAGAACATGCGCCGCGAAGGGTACGAACTTCAAGTAAGTCGCCCCGAAGTAATCACAAAGGAAATCAACGGTAAGAAGCACGAACCGCTTGAGTCTGGTACGTGTGACGTTCCTGATGAATATGTGGGTGCAATCACTCAAGAACTTGCACCTCGTAAGGGACGAGTCACTGATCTGCGTCCTGGTGACCCTGGTCGAACAATCGTGTCGTTCGAGGCGCCTTCTCGTGGCCTCATCGGATTCCGCTCTACTTTGATGACTTCAACACGCGGAACTGCACTTCTGAATCAAACGCACGCCGGTTGGACCCCATGGGCGGGAGAATTGCCACACCGCTTGGGTGGGGCAATGATCGCTGCGGGCATGGGCAGCACTACTGCTTATGCGCTTGACACTTTGCAGATGCGCGGAACCTTGTTCCTTCACCCTCAAACCGAGGTGTACGAGGGCATGGTTGTAGGCGAGGGTGCTCGTGGCGAAGAGATGGTAGTGAACTGCGTTCGTGCCAAAGAAAAGAACAACATTCGTACACACAGCCATGACGACGGCATCAAGTTAGCCGCTCCTGTTGAGCACACTCTTGAGTCAGCCATCGAATGGATTGGCGATGACGAGCTTGTTGAAGTAACGCCAAAGAATATTCGTATTCGCAAGCGCGCTCTCAGTATTGAGGATCGTAAGCGCGCCTTTAAAAAAGGCAATTAAAACTCCGCGGATTCAGTCCGCAGAGAGCCAGTGCTATTTCTTCTTGAGTGAAGGGTGGGGCAGCGGAACTGCCGTAGGGCGGTTCAGAAGGTTCACCATTGTTTGGTATGACTCTGCGCCCATAATTTCAGTGAGTTCTTCTTGGAAAAAGACGTACCCAGGGTCCTTGCCCACAAATGCATCGGCAGAGTCAGTGCACCACCAATGGAACTCGTCTCCGCCATCGCCCCAGTCACGGCGCTTCCATTCGCGAATTGTGGACACGACGTATCCGCCATCTTCAATGTGCTCTTCTAGGCGTACTGGTACTTGCCAACACACATCTGGCTTCCAATCCATATGTCGTTCGCCAGCCTCAACTGCTGCAATGTGAAATGCGCAACCGGTGCCACCCTCGAACCCAGGTGGGTTATGGAAGATGCACGCGCCGTTCACCACGCGTGTCTTTGATTCGCCATCTTTATTAGTGGTGAACCAACCCTTATCTTTCGCCTTGTCTTTGTGCTTCCAGTGTTTGGCTTTCAAACGCTTCACGGACTTGGTGACGGACTTGAGGTCTTTCTCGTCGAGAAAATGAGCACCGAACGAGCAACACCCTTGCATCAGTTCGGGTGTTGGTTCATCGTGGACTCCCTGACAACCCTCTCCGTAAATGCACTTGAAATTGGAACGCAAAAACGTTGCATCAATCATCCAGGTTCGGAGTTCTTTCGAATCTTCAAAACTGATCCATTCATGGGGTTGGTCTTCTCTAAGCACGAGTAGACACGCTACGCCATTCTGAGGTGTCTCTGCGACTCTCTGTGTTCATGTGTCAAAGTGTTCACTATCTCTTTACCTGGAGGAACTTGATGGACCAGATTGAAGCCATTGCAGAAAAGTTGACATCGATTGCAGAAGAACTCAATGATCTCGCAATGCACATTCTTTCAGAGGCAATTTCAGAGGGGCAGAAAGCTCGGCCAGACACTGAAAAGCGGGTGTCGCAAGCTCGACGATCCGTTGAGAAGGCAGTTCACCAACTCACTTCTCTTAGTGGCGATTAATGGCGTCAATCAAAGGACGAAGGTCAGCAAAGCCCTTCGCGTTGTAGTCCAAGCCGATGCGAGCGAGATGGGGAACATCGTTCTCTTTGATCTCAACATCGGTGGGCCCGGATTGTGTCAATAGTCCATCTCGAGACAGATATCCGAAGGTGTCGATCATTTCAGTGAACGCGCCACTGTCGATTGGCCGCTGCGCACGGATGAACAGCCTGTTATTCACGAAACGAATTGAGTGGTAATTCGCGTAGAAGGCGGTGATTTCATGCACTGCCTCACGTACATCGTCGGTGATTTTGTAGAGAGATGTATCAGACGCAGTAATGAGTCCGTGTCGAATCAGTAACGGTTCCATCACCTCCATCAATGGTGTCCAAAAGGGGTCGCCTGCAATTTCAAGCATCACGATGGGAACCGGAACTGATTTTGCCGTTTGCGCCAATGTCAATAGTTCAAACGTTTCATCCAGTGTTCCGAATCCACCGGGGAGACATAGGAATGCATGAGACTCTTTCACCAGCATCAATTTTCTGGTGAAGAAATAACGCATGCTCACGTACTTTTCGTCACCGGCAATCACTGAGTTCGCGCCCGTTTCAAATGGAAGCCTGATGGACACTCCGATAGAGCGATCTCGACCTGCCCCCAACATGCCCGCTTCCATAATTCCAGGACCGGCTCCTGTGACAACCATGTAGCCAGCATCTGCCAGTTCTCTGGCAGTTTGCACGGTTGTCTCATAGATCGGGTTATCAGGAGTTGTGCGAGCTGAACCGAAGATTGAAACTTTTGGCACATCGCGATAGGGCGCGAACATTTCGAACGCTCGCGACATTTCCTCAATGGCTGAGGACGCAATTTTTATATCCAGAGATGAGGCATCTCCTTCAAGCAAATCGCCAGTGGTGGTGAGTAGACGCACCAGCAGACGTAGATCGCTTGCAGACCTCTTGCTGTTATCAAAAAGATTGGTAATGCGACCCAGAGCCGATGTGGGGTCTGGAGTGGCAGACATTAGTTATTTCAGAGCTTCCGCTTTAACAACCAGCGCGTCAATCAACTCTTCAAAACTGTTGATGAATGACGCCACACCTTCTTGTTCCAATTGACGAGATATGTCTGCAACGTTGATGCCGAGATCAACGAGTGAATTCCATTGCTTGTGCGCCTGTTCAAGTCCTTTGTCGATTGTGCGTTCCACTTCACCATGGTCGGCGAATGCATTCAATGTGGCGTCAGGAAGTGTGTTGACCGTAAAAGGACCAATGAGTTCGTCCACATACAGTGTGTCCTTGTACGTGGGGTTCTTTGTAGAAGTTGATGCCCAAAGAGGTCGTTGTACTTGAGCGCCTAGCGCTGCCAACGACTCCCATTCTTTTCCTGAAAAAGCGTTCTGGAAGAGCTCGTACGCAAGACGCGCTTGGTTAATGGCACTGGTTCCTCGTAACTCAAGAGCCACAGAAGAACCATTTGCGTTGAGTTGTTTATCAATTTCATTATCGACTCGACTAATGAAAAAGCTAGCGACGCTTGCAATGTTCTTGAGGTCTAATCCTTGAGATGCACGTTCGCGTAATCCGTTGATGTACGCATCAATAACCATTTGATATCTCTCAAGGCTGAAGATCAAGGTGACGTTCACGTTGCGACCCTCGGCGATCATGGACTGAATGGCCGGGAGGCCTTCCAGGGTGGCGGGAATTTTGATCATCACATTGGGGCGATTGACATCTTCATGAAGTTGACGCGCAGCTGTGAGAGTCGCTGCAGAATCTTGGGCAAGTCGAGGGTCAACTTCAACACTGACGTAGCCATCAATAGCTTGAGACTTCTCATACAGCTCGGAAAACACCTCTGAAGCGCCGTGGATGTCTTGAGTCACCAATTCCCAATACGCCTGCAGGGGAGTGAGGCCTCGTCCAATAGCACTGGCGAATTGAACGTCGTAATCCGCAGAACCTTGAATAGCTTTTTGAAAGATTGTTGGATTCGAGGTGAGGCCACGAACTCCGTCATGTACAAGCTGTTGCAACTTTCCAGACGTGATGTAACTGCGCTGCAAATTGTCGAGCCATGGGCTTTGGCTTTGCTCGCTATACAGGCGGCGCAGAATATCGCTCATTCGGCCAGTGCTGCTTTCGTTACTGAAACAACATTGGGGACATTGATGCCAAGTTTGTCCATCACCAAGTTTCCTGGTGCGCTCGCACCAAAACGATCAATTCCTACGCTGTGTGTTGCAAATGCGGCCCATCCAAAAGTGGTTCCTGCTTCAACACTGACCCTTGGCATTGTGGGCGGAAGAATGGTGTCACGATCTTTCTTAGTCAACTTCATGAAGCGATCCCAAGAAGGCATTGACACCACGTTGACTTGGATGTTTTCATCTCCAAGTTTTTTCGCCGCGTCTACAGCAACTCCCAGTTCGCTACCCGTTGCGATAATTGTTGCAACAGGAGCAGTTGAACGATGAATGACCGAAGCTCCGGGCTGCACAGACTCGCCCTTGGTGAGCGATGGAACATTTTGGCGAGACAAAATGATGGCTGTGGGGCCATTATGCGCAACCGCCGCTAACCAGGCCTGAGCAGTTTCGTTTGGATCTGCCGGACGAATCACTTGAAGGCCAGGAATGGCGCGAAGAGAAGCGAGATGTTCAACGGGCTGGTGTGTAGGGCCATCTTCACCCACACCAACAGAGTCATGACTGAACACGAAAACACAGCGTGCCTTAGAGAGTGCGGCAAGTCGAATCGATGGTCGCATGTAGTCGGCGAACACGAAGAACGTTCCGCCAACTGGGATGACGCCGCCGTGTAGGGCCATTCCCACCATGGCTGCACCCATTGCGTGTTCACGGATGCCGTAATACACCTGCTTCCCGGAAGGATTGGAGGATGAGTACCCGGATGTAGACGGAAGTTTGGCGCCTGTGTTGCCGGTGAGGTCAGCGGCTCCTGCAAGAACATTAGGTACCGAATTAACAGTGGCTTCGAGCACCTTCTGGAATGCCTGACGAGTGGCCAAGTTCGTGCTTTCATCAAAGACTGGCAAGGAAGCAGCAACCGATGCCTCGTCAATTGCGTTGCCTGCTTCTAGTGTCGCGCGCGCTGCAGAATCAGCCTTGCTGCTCCACGACGACATCCATTCGGAGGCACGAGTTGCACTGTGGGTGCGATACGCATTCACCACCTCGTCAGGAGCCCAGAAAGGTTCATCGGGAATGCCCATGACCTTCTTGGTTGACGAGACCAACTCGGCCGTGAATGGGTTTCCATGAGCCTCGTGTTTGTCTGTGAGCTCTGGTGAAGGAAATCCGATATGAGTTCTCAATACAACAAGCGTTGGTGAGCCCACATTGTTGCGTGCAGCAAGTAGGGCATGTTCAATCTTGTCGCAATCTTCGCCAATCTCGCCAGCTTCAATGACATTCCATCCGTACGAGCGGAATCGTGCGGGGACATCATCGGAACACGTGAGATCAGTTGATCCGTCAATTGTGATTTTGTTGTCGTCGAAGACGGCAATGAGGTGATCGAGTTTCAGGTGACCTGCAAGGGAAGCGGCCTCATGGCTTATGCCTTCCATGAGGCAACCGTCGCCAACAATCACATACGTACGATGATCAACCGTTGATGCGCCATGAAGTTCGCGCAGGTGTGATTCAGCAATGGCCATACCAACTGCATTTGCAAAGCCTTGACCTAATGGTCCGGTTGTCACCTCAACACCTGCCGTGTGTCCTACTTCGGGATGTCCTGGTGTTGCTGAATCCCATTGGCGAAATTCTCGTAAATCGTCGAGGCTGAGTCCGTACCCGTTGAGATACAACATTGAGTACTGAAGAATTGATGCGTGACCATTCGAGAGTATGAATCGGTCTCGGTTGACCCACTGAGGGTTTGAAGGCGCGTGCTGCATGACGCGGCTGTACAACACATGTGCAAGAGGTGCCAGAGACATAGCAGTTCCTTGGTGACCGCTCTTTGCGGCCAGTGGCGCATCCATCGCAATTCCGCGGATGAGGGCAATGGCTTGCTGGTCTTGCTGAGGACTTAATTTGCTAGGCACGTACTGATGGTAATCGGCGCCAGGTGTTCACAACGGAAAGGTCTTCGCTCAGAGCCACCACATCGGCTGCGCCGCCTTCGGCCAGAAAGCCACAATTTTCCAATCCAACCGTTCGAGCAGGCGTTGATGTGGCCGATTGAAGGGCATTCTCTACTGACACACCACAATGATTCACAACATTTGCCACGCATTGAGCCAGAGGAGTTGAGGTTCCCGCAAGAGTGTCATCTGGTAGTCGCGGAGCACCGTCGCGAACCTTCACACCTCTAGCGGTGGCCCACTCGGATTTCCAAGCAATGGAGTCGGACACCAGGCAGACTCCCTCTGCTCCTTTTGCACGAAACGCCAAAGAAATGGCCTTAGGCGACACGTGCACAAGATCTGCAATAAGGCCAGCGCGAATTTTGTCATTGGTCATCGCCATGAGGGCAAGGCCGTCGTTGCGGTGATGTACACCACTCATTCCGTTGTACAAATGTGTCACTAAGGACGCGCCAGCAGTCACAACAGACTCAAATTCTTTTGTTGTTGGTTGAGAGTGTCCAATAGAAACGTGAATGTTTCTACTCATAAATTCAGTGACTGCCTGAGCGGCATTGTTTTGTTCTGCAGCCAGGGTGACAAGTTGTACGCATTCAGGTAGCGATGCAATCCATGTGAAATCAAATGGCACTATCCACTTCGGATTGTGGGCTCCGGGGGATGACCCGAGAAATGGGCCTTCTACGTGCACACCGCGAAGACCGCGAACCGACGAAGAGATGAAGGCTTGTTGCAGACCTTCGATGGATGTTGAGAGGCGGTCAAGAGGCGCCGTCACAATTGTTCCGAGCCATGAAGTGGTTCCTAGTGACGCAAGAGTGTCGTCAAGTTGCACCAACTGCGCTATGTCGCAGACAGATACATCCCACTTGTCAAAACCATTCATTTGAATGTCGACAAAGCCGGGGGAGAGAAGGTCAAACTCTGCTGTTCCTACAAACGGAGTGATGCTTTGAATCACTCCCGAGTCAATGACAAGCCGACGAGGTCCGTGCAACGTGAAGCCATCGAACAATTTTTCACACGTCAACTCGATGCTCACGCTGAAACGGTACTTCAGGTTTTAGGAGACAGAAGCCTTGGCCGATGGAGTGAGGCGAATATCATCAAAACGCAATTTGGCCAGACGCACAACAGTAAGTGACCTAATGACCCACCAACCTGGATCAATTTGGAACCATTTGTGGGACAAGCGAGGAGACGACGGTGCAGCGTGGTGATTGTTGTGAAGACCTTCGCCCATTGTGCAAAACGCCAACCACTGAAGATTTGTTGCACCGTTGTCATAGGGCTTGCGCCCAAAATGGTGACCCAAAGCGTTCACAGCAGCATTTCCCGCTAAGTACGCATTGGCGTGAATGAAAGCGGCTAGCAAACCAGTGAGTGGCCCAAACACCACAACCAGAATTCCAATTCCGATGAGAAGCCCGGTCTTGTTGTGGCCGAACAACGCGCGATCCCATGAATCATCAGGAAGATCTTTGGCGTACTTAGAAATGATGTCGGGGTCTTTCAACGCGCCTCGATACAAGGCAACATTTTTCGCTTGCACTTTTCGCCATCCCAAGAGCACAGGTGAGTGGGGGTCGCCGGTCTCATCGGTAAAAGCGTGGTGCTTGCGGTGAACGGCAACCCACTCTTTGGGCTTGATTCCAGTAGTGAGCCACAACACCAACCGAAAAACCCACGCAGCCTCGGGGCGCAGAGTCAGGGCTCGGTGGCTGAGAGCCCTGTGCAGGTACACAGTGGTGCACGTGTTCGCCAAGGTGGAGACCACAGCAGCAGCGATAAGGGCAGTGAGAAGAGTGCTCATGTACCCACCCTAGAGCACTACCTACCAGTAGGTAGACGAATAGGGCGATAACTTGTCACATGTGGCAGATGCGATTGACCCCCAGAAGTCCACTCGCGATCAAATCCTCGATGAGGCACTGAAATGTTTTGCCGAGCGGGGCTATGAAGGCACATCACTCAACGACATTGCAGCCGGCGTTGGTATACGTCGACCTAGCTTGCTTCACCATTTCCCCAGCAAGGAAAACCTGTACGAAAACCTTTTTGAGAGGCTTCTGTCCGACTGGATGGAACGACTTGAAGTGTCGATTGCTTCTCCCGTCTCTGGTTGGGACAAAGCCGAACTGGTGTTGCGTTCAGGTTTCTCTTTGTTCGCAGACACACCCGATTACGTACGCATCATGCGTCGAGAAGCTCTCGATGGCGGAGAGCACCTAGGAATTGACCTCGCTGCAGTCTTGAAGCCTCTGTTTGATGCCGCTGTTATTTATCTTGATGAACAAATGCGTGCAGGCACATTTCGCACACATGACTCTCGGCACCTGTTAATTACTGGGTACGGTGCCATCCTCACGTACTTCTCAGATGCACCGTTTATCGACGAACTTCTTGAGGACCGTGCCTTAACTGCGAAAAATGTCAACGACCATTGTGAACATGTCATTGGGTTCTTTCGTGCTGCCTTGCTGAACTGATTCAGTTTCACACCGAGTGGTCTACGGTGTGAGACATGGCAACTTTCACCCATGACGGACGAACCATTGGTTATTCAGTGAACGGAGAAGGGCCAGTCATTCTTGCCTTTCACGGCACCACTCAAATGGGAAATGCCTGGGACCAAGTACGAACACTTTGCAGTGAACCACGAACGTGGGTGTCATTCGAATTTCCAGGTTCTGGAGAATCATCAATGCCTGTATCTCCCATTGAACTTGATGACATCGTGGACGACGCCCTTGCATTGATGACACATCTTGGGCATGAGAATTTCCATGTAGTGGGTTATTCGCTCGGCGCTGTCACAGCTCTCCACACAGCAGCCACCGCGCCTGCTCGAACATTGACCGTTACCTCGCTCTGTGGTTGGTCGCAATCAGATGCGCGAATGAGACTCACATTTGACTTGTGGCGCAAACTCATCGCCATCGGACCTGACGTTTTCATGCGTTACGCACTGGTCGATGGGTACACAGTGGGAACGTTGTCCGTCCTTGAGCCAATGGCCGAAGGTGCAATTGCCATGGCTTCCGCCGCAGTGCAACCCGGTTCGGATGCACACCTTGATCTTGATATTCGCGTTGACATTGAAGACGACCTGCAGGCAATCACCTCACCATGTCTTGTCATCGGAGGGATTGAAGATCGCTGGGTAGACATTTCCAAATCGCGTCACATTGCTTCAGTTGTTCGTGAATCCACGTTGGTTGAGTTGCCTGCTGGCCACTTGGTAATTGGGGAACTTGCCGGCGATATTGCACAACTCATTACGGCTCACACTGCGTCATAGCGATATTTGCTCTGGAACGACGGTGCTGGCGGCTTGCGCTGACTACCGTATATAACCGTGTCAACTTCTAGTCCTTCCATAACGCTCTCCGAATCTTCTTCCAAGGAGCTTCTCGCTGCATACGGAGTTCCCTTCGCACCTGAGAAAAAGGTGGCTACAGCAGTAGACGCCGCACAGGCAGCCAGTGATTTGGGATACCCCGTTGTTGTAAAACTTGGCGGGGACAAGATCGCTCACAAGACCGAACGTGGACTTGTTCGCCTTCGGTTGAATGATGAACCCTCAGTAATTGAAGCTTCACAACAATTGCTAGCCGCAGCAACCGCAGATGACGGAGAAGTTCATCTGTTGGTGGCTCCCATGATTGCGGGTACACGAGAACTGATTGCTGGCGTTCTTGTGGATGCGCAAT
This sequence comes from Acidimicrobiaceae bacterium, assembly GCA_947447175.1. Taxonomy (GTDB): domain Bacteria; phylum Actinomycetota; class Acidimicrobiia; order Acidimicrobiales; family Ilumatobacteraceae; genus UBA2093. The sequence goes on from CANFIM010000005.1 coordinate 40,546, forward strand.
TTGGACCAACAGTCATGTTGGGAATTGGCGGTGTGATGGCTGAAGTCATTGCAGACGTTCAATTCAGGCCAGCGCCCCTCACACGTGACGGTGCACTAGGGATGATTAAGTCCCTTCGAATGCAGGGTCTGCTGGAAGATTTCCGCGGTGAATCGGCTGTCAACCTCAATCAGGTTGTGGATTGTCTCGTAGGGCTGTCGCAAGTGGCCGTTGAACGCGAAGACATCGTTTCTGTAGACGTGAACCCTCTCATCGTGCGAGCGAACGGTGACATTGTGGCAGTGGACGCGTTGGTAGAGATTGGTACTCGCGAGACAAACAGTTCACAACAAAGAGCTCGTTATTCAGATTCACAATTCCGCGCACTGTTCGAGCCCAAAGGAGTTCTCGTCACTGGTGCATCCACACACCCAGGAAAATTTGGTTTCGTGTCGTTGCACAACATTTTGGCCAGTGGTTATGCCGGCGGTGTATTTGGAACGAATCTGCAAGGTGAAGAGGTGTTGGGCATCAAAACGGTTGCTGACATTGCAGCTCTTCCGAACGATGCAATCGATTTAGTTTTTGTGTGCACACCCGCGTCAGCAAACCCAGATCTTCTACGCGCCTGTGCAGCCAAAGGCGTTCGTGCCGCTTTCCTTACATCTGCTGGTTACGGCGAAGCAGGCGACGAAGGTCGCGTGTTAGAAGCAGAACTTGTTGCACTGGCCGATGAATTGGGAATTCTGTTAGCAGGCCCCAATGGTCAAGGCGTCGTCTCAACACCCGCAAAATTGTGTGCGCAAATCGTTGCCCCCAATCCACCTGCTGGCGCTATTGCGGTCGCCAGCCAAAGTGGAAACTTTGTGTCAAGTTTTATGAACTATGCAAGGTCAGCTGGCGTCGGTATTAGCCGCGCAGTTTCTGCAGGTAATGCTGCAGCGTTAGGTGTTGCAGATCTCATCGAGTGGTACGCAACTGATGACGAGACTCGTGTTTCTCTCGCTTATGTCGAAGGTATTCACGACGGTGCAGGCTTGATGTCTCGTCTCGGTGAGGTAACGAAGAAGAAGCCTGTTGTTCTCGTGAAAGGTGGGGCTACTGACAAAGGTGCTCGCGCTGCAGCCAGCCATACAGGTGCCCTCGCCGCAAACGACTCCATTTTCGATGGAGCGTGCAAAGCCGCAGGTATCTCTCGCGCAATCACAGTTGAAGAGGCATATGAAGCGGCAGCAACGTTTGCAACACAACCACTTCCAAAGGGTCCAAACATTGTGATCCTCACTACCGCTGGCGGTTGGGGAGTAGTAACTAGTGATGCCATTGCTCGCGATGGCCTCCTGCAGTTGATGGCTTTGCCAGATGACTTACGTGAACAAATCGACACCAAGCTTCCTCCACGTTGGAGCAAGAACAACCCCGTGGACTGCGCTGGTGGCGAAACACGAGACACAATCCCTGAGGTAATGGAAATGATTGCGTCTCACCCTTCTGTAGATGCTGTCATCTATTTGGGTCTCGGCATTCAAGCGAACCAGGCACGTTTAATGCGTGAGGGCCATTTCTATCCTGGCGAAGGGTTGGAGCGCATCGTTGAATATCACGAACGTCAAGACAGCCGATTCGCACAAGCAGCCCATGACCTTTCAGTGTCAACAGGGAAACCCATACTTGTAGCTACTGAATTAGCGGTGGCAGACCCAGACAATGCCGGTGTGCGTACAGTTCACGAAACAGGGCGCTTGTGTTACGCAAGCGGTAACCGTGCGGTTGCAGCTTTGGGTCATCTCTATCGATACGCGGTGCATACAGGTGTCGCGACGCGCTAATCCAACTCGCGTGCGACAAGCAGAGCGCCCCGAGAGGGTTGTGTTCGGCGTCGGCATTGCGGGCATGTTGCTGTTAACAGCAGGCTATTTTTCTACAACTCATGTTGCAAGAAGAGTGACTCCACTGCGACCCCAGGCAAGCATCCAACCACTAAAAGTTGGTGTTTTATCTGCTCGACGAGCCCCCACAAATTTGTCCATGGTTTCAAGAATTGGCGCACTGGACAGAGCGTTGGCGAATTTCTCACCACGTGTTCCGTCCCAGTCATGCATCCAAGTGGATTGGCTCGGTCGAACAATTCTTAATGTCAATGGCAATCAAAGCGTGACTCCCGCATCGACAACAAAGATCATCACGGCATCAGTGGCGCTCTCGGTTCTTGGTCCAACGTTTACGTATCAAACAAAGGTAAAAAGTTCTGCGCCTCCCGTGGGAGGCGTTGTGGACAATTTGTTTGTCATTGGAGGAGGCGACCCGCTACTCAGTCGTAACGAATACATAGCAACAGAGAAGTATCAGACAATCCACGCAAGTTCACTTGAGTCACTTGCAGACAAGATTGTTGCTTCTGGAGTTCGTCAAGTGAACGGCTCAATCATTGTGGACGATTCGCGCTATGACGATGTTCGCTTCGTTGATGTGTGGCCACAAGAATTTCGCTTTACTGAATCCGGACCCCTGGGTGCATTAATGGTGGACGACGGAGTTGTCCTGGGTTTGAATGCCAAGCCAGACGACCCAGCCATTGCTGCTGCTATTGAACTGCGAGTTCTTCTCGGGCATCGTGGAGTTTCAGTCATGAGTGATCCTCAGCGGGGCAGTGCGCCACAAAATGCAACAGAAGTGGCAACGCTTCAATCTGCTCCGTTAACCGACATCATTTCTGAAATGTTGACCAATAGCGATAACAACACTGCAGAGCTTTTGTTGAAAGAGATTGGTTTCGCCGTCAAGAATTCGGGATCAACTGCTGCGGGACTTCAAGCTGTTCAAGAAACGTTGGCCAAATGGAACCTTGGCGGAAAAGTAGTGATGAATGATGGCTCTGGATTATCTTCAACGAACAAAACTTCCTGCGGAGTTCTCGCCCAATTGCTGAAGCGAGAATCAAAGACAATGCCGGCACTGATGGCTGTAGCAGGGCTTTCGGGCACAATTCGGGAAGCCTTCGACCCATCACCCGTGAAGGGTCGCCTTGTTGGCAAAACCGGAACTCTCAATGGAGTGAAGGCGTTGGTGGGCTACTTGCCGTTGGTCGGAGAAGAACCTGTGGTTTTTTCATTAGTTCTCAACCAAACGGGTATTGATAATCAATCGGCTTATCGACCTATTTGGAACGCACTCGGTGAGGCCCTCAATAAGGCACGAGCAACGCCTAAAGCCGAGCAATTAGCCCCCTGAACCCATTGGTGCCATAGGAATTACCTGTGGATAACTGCATGGAGGTGGCGTAGGCTGAAAACCCCATGAACGACAAGACCACGTTTCCGAGACGCAAGTCGTCAACTACCGATCAGGTGACTGACGTAGTGGATTCAGTGAAGGCATATGCGCTCCAAGAAACAATCGGACCTCTAAAGGGTGCAGTGCGTTGGCTTGCAATGGGCTCACTGGCAGCACTTTCTTTGGGCTTAGCAATGGTGTTCGGAGCCATGGCAGTGTTGCGATTCAGCCAAGACATGGGCGGCACAGCATTAGATGGATCATGGTCTTTCCTTCACTATTTCATCACTCTCGTCGTGATGTCTTTGTTGGTGTGGCTTACTTTTTCGCGAATCTCACAACGCAGCTTGGCTAGGGGAGAATAACAATGGCTGAAAACCGAATCTCACGCGATGATCTTGAATCTAAATTTCGTGCGTTACAAGCCGATGTACAAGGTCGTGCTGCCGACAAGAAGCAATCTGCCATTGCCATAGGTTCTGCTATCGCAACATGCGTTGTTGTTATTGCATATCTCCTCGGGCGACGCGGCGGACGCAAACGTGGCTCGCGCGTTGAGTTTCGCCGGTTTTAACTAAATGTTCTCCATCATTCGTCTCGTTGTTAGACGTCTTACAAACAAAAGAATCGCGAAAAGCAAATGGGCTGGTCGTGTTCTCTTTGTGTTTGCAGTTCTACGGTGGTTGAACCGTCGTTTCGAAGGCTCGCAGATCATTCGATTGCAAAAGAATGAAACAGCATCAATCTCTATTCAGCAAACTGAAAGCAGGCACCGATGAGCGCACCATTTGCTGAAGGCGAGAAAGCCCTATTTATCGATTCAAAACAACGTCGATACTTGGTAACTCTCAATGTCGAAGGTGAGTTCCATAGTCATTCGGGCTTTGTAGCCCACACAGCGATTATCGGTCAACAACCTGGAATCGTTGCTGAAACCACGAAGGGCGCAAAGTACATCGTTCTTCGTCCCACTCTCGAAGACTTCGTTATTGAGATGCCTCGCGGTGCTCAAGTGATTTACCCGAAAGACTTGGCACCCATGTGCATGATCGGGGACATTCATCCAGGTGTACGCGTTTTTGAAACCGGAATTGGTTCCGGTGCGCTTTCCATGACAATGCTTCGATGGGGAGCTCACATCACCGGTTTTGAACTGCGCGAAGATTTTCTGAATCGAGCAACTTCTAACGTGCGCTCATTTCTGGGCGAGAGTGCGCTTGACAGGTACAACGTGTCACTAGGGGATAGTTACGAGAGTGCTCCAGAGGGAGAGTTTGACCGAGTCATGCTTGACCTGCCTGAACCATGGCGCGTTGTTCCGCATGCAGAGAAAATCTTGGTTCGTGGCGGCCTGCTTGTGGCGTACACACCGTCAATTACACAAGCGGTACAAGTACGCGAATCATTTGGGCGAGGTTGGGTAGACCAACGCACACTGGAAGTTCTTCACCGAACATGGCACATTGAAGGCATGTCTGTACGACCCGACCATCGCATGGTTGCGCACACGGCATTTCTCACCGTGGCGCGATTTACAGGAGAGTAAGTCTCAGACTTCGATGAAGATGCACTCGCCGGGGCATTCCTCGGCGGATTCAACAACTGCATCAAGACGGTTGTCGGCAAAGTTTGCGAGGCCTTCTGCACCTTGTGCATTTCCCTTGGCTGTAGCGAACACTTTGTCGCCCTCCACCACGTATGCAAGACCGTCGTCGAGAAGAGTGAACACATCAGGTGCGATTTCTTCGCAAAGTCCGTCGCCTGTGCACAAGTCTTGGTCAATCCATACCTTCATTGGGAAGTCCCTTCGTCACGTCGCCGTTATGGCATCTATGGCTGCGCCCCTTATGGGGAACATCTCCATCTTTACACACCCGTCCCAACTTTCATGGTGTCCGTTCTGCACAAGTTGGGCCCTCAGGGCAGGGGTAACCTGAGGGCAATGACGATGCCCATTTTCTCCCCATCCGAAGATCCTGGCTCCAACTTCAATGAACTCGTTAAGAAATTGGGCTTAGTCCCGTCGCACACCAGCTGGAGCGAGTCATTGTCAGTGCCACATGCCACAACATGTGTGGCACTTCGATTCAATGAAGGAGTCCTCATCGCGGGTGACCGCAGGGCCACATCGGGCAATTGGATCAGCCACAGGGGTATGGAAAAAGTTCTGCAAACCGATGACTTCAGCGCAGTTGCTATTTCTGGTGCAGCAGGACCCGCCATGGAAATGATCAAGATGTTTGCTCTCATCTTGGAGCATTACGAAAAGATGGAAGGGCGTTCGTTGTCGCTCGAAGGCAAAGCAAATCAGTTATCTATGTTGGTGCGCAACAATCTTCCCGCAGCAATGAGTGGAATGGTTGTACTCCCACTTTTCGCAGGTTTTGATGAACATGATTCACAAGGTCGATTGTGGGATTACGACGCCACGGGCGGCCGGTATGAAGAACGTGAGTACGTAGCAATCGGAAGTGGTTCTATGCATGCTGGAACCGTTATCAAAGTTGGCTGGAGAAACAGCCTCACTGCTCAAGATGCTGTTGAGTTGGCATGTCGCTCACTGTGGGAAGCATCGGAGGCAGATTCAGCAACAGGTGGGCCAGACGGTCTTCGTGGTGTGTATCCAATTGTGGCCACAATTGACAAGAGTGGGTGGCACAGAATCGAGGATTCTGAGTTGTCTGAGATCTTTGACTCGATTGCCAACGAGGTGAAGTCGCGATGAGTATGCCCTTCTACGTTCCTCCAGAGCAGATGATGCGCGAGAAAGCAGAATTTGCACGCAAAGGTATCGCTCGTGGTCGTGCTCTCGTTGCATTGCAATACAACAACGGAATCGTTCTGGTTGCGGAGAATCCGTCAAACAATTTGCGCAAAATTAGCGAGATCTACGATCGAATTGCATTTGCCGGAGTCGGAAAGTACAACGAGTTCGACTTGTTGCGACAAGCGGGAGTTCGTGCTGCTGATCTCACGGGATTGCAGTATTCCCGCCGTGATGTGGACGGTAGAGGACTAGCTAATCAATACGCCCAGATAATCGGTCAGTCGTTCACTCATGAGTCAAAACCGCTTGAAGTTGAGATCTTGATCGCCGAAATTGGTCACGAGAAGGAAACAGACAGGCTGTTTCACATCACTTTCGATGGCACGGTCATTGACGAGAATGTTTTTTGCATTTTGGGTGGAGATTCTGATGCGGTTCAGCAACGGCTTCAAACCTCTGTCGACCCCAATGCATCACTTCAGCAGGCAATCAGAGATGCTGCAGCGGCATTGGCAGGACCAGATAGGCCCACGTCGACCGATGAACTTGAAGTAGCAATTCTCGTGCGCAGTGACCAACGTCGTTGTTTCTCCCGCTTGAACCACCAACAAGTATCCGACCTTCTGAAGTAGTGTGGGCTTCATGGAAGCCACAGACACCATTGTGGAACCCACCCCAGAGCAGTCGCTTGCCCGGGTTCTGCGTGATTGGATTTTGGTCATCGCAGTAGCACTGGGTGCAGCGATGTTGGTACGCGCCTACGTGTTGCAGCAGTTCTACATCAGCGGACCATCGATGGAAGCAACTCTTTTTCAAGACAACAGGGTGCTTGTTAACAAACTCAGTTATCGGCTGCATCCGATACATCGTGGAGACGTGGTTGTTTTTGACCGTGTTACTACCTCTGGCGGAACTGTTGCTCACGATGACCTCATTAAGCGCGTGATCGGGGTTGCATCAGATTCCGTAGAAATAAAACAGTGCAAGGTCTTTGTTAATGGCTCTGAAATTTCAGAGCCATACCTGAACAAAGATCAAGTGGCGCTTGCAAACATGGTGTCGCGTTGTCGCGTGGTTGACATGCCGAAGGTGGTTGTGCCCAAGGGTCAACTATTCCTCATGGGGGACAACCGCCCTGAGTCCTTCGACAGTCGAAGCTTCGGAACAATTCCGAAGAATTTGGTTGTTGGCCGCGCATTTGCCATCGTGTGGCCATTCGCTCGCATTCGAGGGTTGTAAGGCTCTCTACCGACGGGGGAGATGACCGATCTCCTGTGAATAGGAATCAACAAGCCTGTCAACGTGATCGCTGTACACGGCATCGAGACCCATTCGAAATGCATCATTGAGTGCATGGGGAAACTGGACATCCCAACCGAAGGCAAGTCGACTGAAGCGATGAGCCATGGTGACGAGGCCACCATTCCAATCAGTGATGTGCATATTCAAAACGTCTACGCCTCGCTCAGCAAGAAGAGCTAACCGCATTTCAGGACCTTCTTTTATTCTTTGCAGTCTTGACGAATCCACAACTCGAATATCCGAGTGGCTTTCCCGGATTTCCAAAGTCTTTGCAATGCGGTGATGACACAGCCATAGTTTTTGTAGGTCAAATCCTGCATTACGCGATTCCCGCACAAGCCCATCTGCAGCGTGGTCATCTTTGACATCAATACTGAAATCAAATGCGGTGCCGCATCGCTCAAAAACTTCAGAAATAGTTGGTATGTACGAAGGCAGTTTGGCTCGAGAAACTTCGGAGATGGGCTTCTTGCGTCCAAACGATTTCACTACGCCGTCATGATCCAGCACGACTATTCCGTCACTGGTAGTCCAAGCATCACTTTCCAGACCGTTAGCTCCAAGTTTGAGAGCCAGTTCGAATGCTTCAAGGGTGTTCTCTGGAGCATGGGCTTTCGCCCCACGATGCCCAAAGGCAATGGGTGGATTCAGTTGCGAAGGGAGCCTTTGCTGCACACCTGAACAATAGGTCGGGGCTTCTATGCTGGAGCAGTGTTCAACCTCTCAGGCAGCGAATTGGTCTTCCTGCTGATTGCAGGATTGGTAGTTCTCGGACCCGAACGGCTTCCGGGTGTTATTCGACGAGTCGCCAAAACCTACGGTGAAATCCGAAGAGCCACCGCAGGTATTGAGAAGGAATTTCGCGACACATTTGATGAACCGTTGGCAGACCTACGCAACACAATTGACGGAGCCAAAACTGGCTTTGGTCTCGTAGATACAGAACCGTCACCTCCCATGAGGTCGGAAATGCCCGCTGACCCCTCGGAAATCGCCTCCCAAGACGAAGAGGCGAAACCAGAATGACCACGACACCCGAGCAAACAACACCAGAGTCCATGTCCATGATGGATCATCTCCGTGAATTGCGAATGCGTATTATCCGCAGCTCTCTCGCTGTAGCCATTGGCTTTTTCGTTTTCTTGGCCCTTTATGACCCCATCAAGAATTTCTTGACTCAGCCATATCGCAACCTGTGCGCTAACCGTCCTGATTTTAAATGTGACGGTTCCTTGTATTCGCTTGGACCACTAGATGGGTTTGGTGCACGTATGAAATTGTGCGCCTACGGAGGCATTGTTCTCGCTTTGCCTGTCATTCTGTGGCAAATCTGGCGCTTCGTTGTGCCCGCACTTTCCAAAAAAGAGAAGCGTTACGCCATTCCGTTCATTACATCAACGATGGTGTTGTTCTCAGTTGGCTGCTGGCTCGCGTATTGGACCCTTGACAAGGCTCTTGAATTCTTGATCTCTTGGTCCGGTACCGATGTGACCTCAACTTTTCAAGTGACGAAGTATGTGATGTTGGTGATTCTGATGATGTTGGCCTTCGGCGTGGGATTCTTGAGCCCCGTTCTTGTTGTGTTCATCCAGCTTGCAGGACTAGTACAGCCAAAAACTCTCATCAAACAGTGGCGATACGCCATCATGATCATCTTTGTTACTGCGGCAGTAATCACACCGTCAGGTGACCCCATCAGCATGATGGCATTAGCCATTCCGCTATCCATTTTGTATCTGCTCGCAGTACTTGTGGGTTGGTTGCTGGTGCGCAACCGCGAAACGTTCGCATAATGAGCAGCCTTCGCTCTGATTTCCTAGCGACTCTCTCGTATGAGCCAGATCACTTCCAAGTGATGGCAATGGACTCGATTGATAGTGATGCTTCAGTTCTTGTGGCAGCGCCAACAGGTTCTGGAAAAACATTGATAGCCGAGTACGGCATTGCTCGTGCTCGGTCTCTGAAGAAACGAGCTTTTTACACCACGCCAATTAAGGCTCTTTCTAATCAGAAATACAGAGACTTGTGTGATTTATACGGTGCACACAAGGTGGGCTTGGTAACCGGCGACAACGCAGTTAATCCCGATGCCGAAGTGGTTGTAATGACAACTGAAGTACTCCGCAACATGATCTACGCCTCTTCCTCACGGCTCAATGATTTAGGTGTTGTTGTGTTGGACGAAGTGCATTATTTACAAGATGCGTACCGCGGCCCAGTGTGGGAAGAAGTAATCATTCAACTCGACCCTGTTGTGCAATTGGTGTGCCTGTCTGCCACCGTGTCAAATGCCGATGAAGTAGCCGAATGGCTATCAACGGTTCGCGGCCGTACAGATGTTGTTGTGGAGACAACTCGTCCTATCGAACTTGTCAATCATTTCGCTATGCATGACAATGCGACCGATCGCACGGAAATGTACGACACCATTGTGGGAGGTGAAGGGAACCGCCATGTGATGCGACTTCTTGCAGGTGGTCGACCAGAGGGCGGGCGAAAGGGCTCACCCGGATCTCATAAGAAGAAGCGTTTCTCACCGCCGAGCCGTCCAGAGATTGTGGACCTCCTGCACGCCTCTTCAATGCTTCCAGCCATTGTGTTTATTTTCAGTCGAGCACAATGCGAAGACGCGGTGCGCTCCTGCATGAGAGCAGGAATAGTCCTTACCTCTATGGAGGAAGAATCTTCCATTCGCGAAATTGTTGAGCGCCATTGCGACTCTCTCACGTTTGATGATCGACAGGCATTGGAGTACGACTATTTTCTCGACGATGTAGCTACCGGGGTGGCGTGCCATCACGCAGGAATGATTCCAATGTTCAAAGAAGCGGTTGAAGAATGCTTCGTCAAAGGCCTCATTAAGGTTGTATTCGCTACAGAAACATTGGCTGTTGGTATCAACATGCCAGCCCGTGCGGTTGTTATAGAAAAGCTCACAAAATACACGGGTGAGCATCATCAACTTCTGAAGGCGTCGGAATTTACTCAACTCACTGGGCGCGCTGGCCGAAGAGGACTGGACGACATTGGCCACGCCATCTCGATATGGAATCCATTTGTCACTTTCGACCAAGTGGTGGGCTTGTCGCTGAGCCGTAGTTTCCGGTTGTCGTCAGCATTTCGTCCTACATTCAATATGGCCGTCAACATGGTGCGACGTCACTCGCACGACGGAACTCATCACATCCTGAATCTTTCATTTGCCCAGTTTCAAGCCGACCGAGACGTAGTGCTTTCAGAGGCTTCATTAGAAAAACGTCGACGTGAACTTGCGCTGCTTGAGAGAAGTGCACCTATTGAAGAGCCCACTGAGCCGTCTTCGGCCTCCCAAGCGTCTTCTGTTGAAGCAGAGATTGCTCTACGTGCTTTACGGCCAGGAGACGTTGTGGTGTTTGATGCCTCAAACATCCGAGGTCGTGGACTCATTCTCAGCACAGCAGCACGCAGGTCAGGTATCCGTCTCACGGTGGTAACTCCGAGTCGCAAAATTATTGATGTAATGGCAAAAGATCTTCGTTCTATTCCGGCACGAGGTGCCCACGTTGATCTCCCTGTTCCGTTCGAACCAGCGCGAACAGAGTTTGTAAAAGAAGCCGTAGCACGACTGGTAAGGGCTCGCGTCGACGACATTATTGAACGCCCCATAGAACAAGGCGAAGCTCATAACGCGGCTGATGCTTCTCCTTCTCATAAGAACATCAAGCGAATTCGCAGAGAAATTGAGCAGATGGAGGAACGTTCGAAGAATCGATCTGGTTCAGTGAGCGCACGTTTCACCGATGTCATTGAACTTTTGGAAGAACTTGAATACATCAACGATTGGGAATTGACAGACAAAGGCGAAACCCTTGCTGGAATCTTCCATGAATCTGACCTTCTCATTGTTGAAACAATGAATCGGGGAGTACTCGACAACCTGAGCGTCAACGACCTAGTTGCCGTTCTTTCCACTGTCATTTACGAACCTCGCGGCGGTGACACTGGCGGAACTACTCGTTGGCCCACTGACTTAGTACGTCAACGATTTAAGAGAATCGAAAAGATCAGTCTGCAAATTCAAGACCTCCAACGTGCGAGGGGCTTGCATCAACACCGTGCGCCTAATGGTGGTCTTTCTAACGAGACCGCAGCATGGGCCAGCGGTAAACCGCTTTCAAAGATTCTTGATCCAGAGCTAACTCCGGGAGACTTTGTACGAAGCATGAGGCAATTGATTGACCTTCTTCGACAAATTGTCACTACAACCTCAAATGAATCGTTGAGAGAGACAGCAACACAAGCAATTGCTGCAATTGACAGAGGTGTTGTGTCAGCAGCCCATGGAGACTCTGCAGCATGACAATCGAAAAGGGAAAAGAGTGGGGAACTCCCATCGCAGTTCCATCTCATCGCGTCTTTGTTACATCTGATCGCGAATTGGCCAATGCAACATCAGAGGAGATTATTTCTGTTGTGGGAGGAGATGTTTGGCGTGCATTGGGTATGCCTGTCGCTACGTCAGAATCCACTACAGGCATGTTGCTCCCTCTTGATGCATTAGAGGTTTCGGTGACAGCAGAAGGTGGCACTACAACCGTGTTGGCAGCATCGTGCGTTGAAATAGGTCGTTGGCGATATGTACCACTACTTCAAAATAGATCTCGTTATGTGTGTATTTCCAATGCCGGATTAGTTGGCAAGCGTTCAATTGCACCGAGAGCGCATCCCAACGATGGAAAGTTTGAAGTGATGACGCTGGCAGGGGAGATGGACGTGCGACAACGGCGACTCTCGTACAAACGGTCCATTACGGGAACCCATGTTCCTCATCCGTTCATTGAAATCAAACAGGCCGTTTCAATCGATATAGCTCGACAGAGTTCACGTGAGATTTTGCACATTGACCACATTCATATCTCACAGTGGGACAGCATTTCCGTTGCAATTTCTCCAGATCACTGGAATCTGTTCGTGTAGCCACCTACGGTATTGATATGCAAGCTTGGATTTTGGATGAGTCACCTGGACAGTATCGATGGGGAGACATTGAAGATCCCACACCCGCACCAGATGAAGTGCGTATTCGCGTTGTAGCCAGTGCACTCAATCACATGGACTTATGGGTAACGCGAGGAATGCCGAAGCCACCATTGCCCCATATTCCCGGTTGCGATACCGCAGGCATTGTGGACATGGTGGGCGCCGAGGTAACCGGAGTCCAGATTGGTGACGAGGTTGTAGTGAACCCCGGAGTATCACCGGTGGAAGACATTGTTGCGTTAGGAAACAATTCTCCATACGGACCAGGTTTCATGATTTGGGGTGAACATTGCCGCGGAGGTCACGCCACGTATGCAATTGTTCCTGGCCGCAACGTGCGACTGCGGCCACAAAGTCGCTCTTGGGTTGAGTGTGCTGCATTTCCATTGGCGTATGTCACTGCATTGCGAATGTTGAATAGGGCACGGGTCTCTGCCGGCGAAACCGTCTTGATTGTCGGTATTGGTTCGGGCGTATCTACTGCTGCATTGTCAATTGCACGACACATGGGCGCCAATGTCATTGTCACTAGTAGAGATGAAACCAAGCGCTCTCAAGCAATTGAACTTGGAGCCATGCAAGCCGTGGACTCAGCCGAGGCGAAATGGAATGTGCAAGCAGATGTTGTTGTTGAAAGCGTTGGTCCTGCAACGTGGGATAACTCCATGCGAGCTCTGAATCCCGGTGGTCGATTAGTTGTTTGTGGCGGAACTTCCGGTCCACAGGTCAATGTGAATCTTCCTCGATTGTTTTTTAAGCAATATGAAATCATCGGCTCGTCAATGGGCAGCTATCAAGAGTTTGATCAGTTGCTGACTCTCGTTGAAAATGGACTTCCTATCGCAGTAGATAGCGTGCACGCACTTTCCGATTATTCATCAGCACTTGCTCGTCTCGAGCGTGGTGAGCAATTAGGGAAGATTGTGTTACAGCACGAAGGCATATAACCATGGAAAATTCCGTAGATGTTGACAAATTGAAGAGCGCTGCGTGTGAGCGTATTGATGCGGTGGCACAACGCCTGATTGAAGTAAGCCATGAGATTCATGCTCACCCAGAACAGAACTTCGAGGAACATTTTGCTGCGGAGTTAATGACACGCACAGCGAACGATCTGGGCTTAGAGACAGAGTTGGGTACGTTTGGTTGCGACACGTCGTTCTCTGCTGAAAGTGGTGCTGGTCCAACTGTCTGCATCATGAGCGAATACGACGCATTGCCAGAAATTGGTCATGGTTGTGGACACAACGTCATTGCCGCAGCGGGGTTAGGCGCAGCCCTTGGGTTGTCAGTGGTCAGTAATGCGAGTGGTGGTCGACTTCGATATTTAGGAACCCCAGCTGAAGAAGGTGGCGGCGGAAAAATTACCATGGCACAACACGGCGCATTGAATGGTGTTGATATTGCCATGATGGTTCATTCTGCTGATGCTGACCTCACAACTATTGATGCAATCGCACTGCAACAGCTTTTTATTGAGTACACAGGTGAAGAGTCACATGCGGCTGCAGCTCCGCACAAGGGCCGCAATGCGCTCGACGCCGCAGTCCTCGGATACATGGCGGTGGGAATGCTTCGTCAACACATGATGCCCAGCGAACGAGTACATGGCGTATTTCGTCGCGGGGGAGACAAACCCAACATCGTTCCCAATGACGCAGCAACGGAGTGGTACGTCAGGTCCGACACCATTGATTCGTTGAACGAACTAAAACCTCGTGTACTTGCGGCACTGGAGTCCGGAGCACATGCGTGTGGATGTTCTTCATCTCACGAGTGGATAGGCGCCCCCTATGCCGACATGGTCACCAATGCCGCCCTTGCGGCCTCGTATGCCACCAATGCCTCATTGTTGGGACGAACTGTTGGTGACCCTCGCATCACTGGCCATCGAGTGGTGGGAAGCACTGACATGGGCAATGTCAGTCATCTCGTTCCTTCGATTCACCCAATGATTTCGTCTGCTACCCGAGGCACCAGCATTCACACCAAAGACTTTGCCCGACAATCAATATCCACAATGGCAGACCAAGCAGTTATTGACGGAGCCAAGGCCATGGCCATGACAGCAATCGATTTCTGGACTTCACCCGATCGACAGGCAGCCATCGCGCAAGAATTTGCAAACACCAACCCCAGCAAGGATGTTTTGTAGCAGGTATCCCTAGGCGGTACGCGCACAAAACATAGGCTGAACAACTGTGACGGTTTACGTTCCCGAAGAATTTACAGACGCAGAATCCGACGTTTTGCGTCGGTACTTCACCAACCTTGATCAGCCGGTGTTCGCATTGGTCAATCTTCCTGAGGTGGTGAAGGGTGCATTGTTTGCGCGATACAGCCGTAGTCCACGAAGTCTCCGACGTTTATTTCTCGATGAGTTTGTTAATGACTTGGAGATCTCAGGCGACCAAGCTGTTGACGCCACAATCGGCGTAGACCGAGCAGAAACACTCTACGAAAGAGTCTTTGTTGAATACGGAGACGACTCCGTTGCTCAACTTGGCGGTGTTCACCTTGCATGCGAGCAGGCTTCCAACATTCTCACGAAGATTCTTGAGTGGGGCCGCCTCATGAGTTACCTCGAACAAAGCACTCGCTATATCGCTTATGACGAGCGCCTCGGAGGCAGATTCCGCTATTATCGCGACCCAGATTTGGTGGCAAGCAAATTCGGTACTCGGTATGTAGGGGACATGGATCGCATGTTCGATTCCTACAGCCAATTGGCTGAGATTGTCACCAATCACGTTCGCGAAACTGTGCCAAAAGTAGCGGGAGATAGCGATTTCATTTATCGCCAGGCAACCCGCGCAAAAGCTCTTGACGCCGTTCGTGGCGCCCTGCCATCCGCGTCGTTGTCAAACGTTGGCATCTACGGCAGTGGTCAAGCTTTTGAACAGCTTCTTCTTCGCATGCGCGCGCACCCATTGCCAGAATCTCGTCTCTATGCAGACATGATGCTCACTGAACTACGCAAAGTAATTCCGTCATTCCTTCGTCGAGTTGATATCGCTGATCGCGGTGGGAAATGGTCTGATTACCTGTCAACAAATACAGCAAACATGAACTCGATTGTCGACGAGATTTTCGGATCATCAATCGCCAACGATGTTGATGAAGTGTCCCTAGTGGACTTCGACCCTGACGGTGAGAACAAATTGGTCGCGGCTGCGTGCTACCAGTATTCACATCTTCCCGAGTCACAGATCATTGCCAAGGTTGAAAAGATGACCACTGCGGAGAAGACACAAATTCTCACTGCATACATTGGCAACCGAGATAATCGCCGACACCGCCCTGGACGCGCATTTGAACGTATCGACTACCGATTCGACGTCCTTAGTGATTATGGCGCTTTCCGCGACCTTCAACGACACCGCCTTCTCACCATCGAGTGGCAGCCCCTTACGCCATACCATGGCTACACACGCCCAGACTTGGTTGATACAGCGGGTGCAGCAGACATGTTTGACGAGGTAATGGATCGTTCATCGTCTTTGTACGAAACTCTTGTGGCCGATTATCCAAACCAAGCTGCATACGCAGTGTCGATGGCTTATCGCATTCGCTACAACATGCAGTTCAACGCTCGCGAGGCGATGCACATGCTTGAGCTTCGTTCTAGCCCGCAGGGCCACCCCTCATACCGACGAGTGGCTCTCGAGATGCACCGCCTGATTGCCGAAAAGGCCGGTCACCACGCAGTGGCAGACGCAATGACACACATGACTCAGGAGGCACCAGAACTGGAGCGCCTTGAGTCAGAACGTCGCGCAGAATCCCGCAGAAACGCAAAATAGTAGAATTTCCGCAGTGACCGCGGTCACTGGTATTGAAATCTTTTCCTAGCATTCGTGCGTTGGCACAACTTTGTGTCTAATATCCCGCCGCGAGTGTTGTCGCAAAAAGAGGAGCTCCCCGTGGCAAAAGACGAAATCGAACCAGAAGAGATTGATGAAGAAATCGAGATTGATGGCGAAGAGCTAGACATCCTCGAAGACGATCTTGATGACGATGCGTTGTTAACAGAAGACGATGAACTCGCTGACGATTCTGACGATGATTCAGTCGGAGCCACCATTGTTCGCAAGCCCGGAGACGATGACGACGACGAAGACGACATGGTCGCACCCGACGATGTTGAAGAAGATCTCGCGGCCATCCTTGATGACAGGCTCAAGTCAGAGGACTTGCCAGCAGAGGAAGACGAGGTTGTTGAAGTTGATGACCGCAATGCCGGCGACGACGCTTTGCAACCAAAGCGCGCCGATGAAGTGCAGTGCTCAGTGTGTTTCTTGTTGGTGCGCCCCAATGCACCAACGTGTCCAATGAGCGACGACACCTGTCCGGTTTTCGTTAACAAGTGATGAATCCATTCGAGATCCATACAAAGGTGTGGCGACTCATCACGCATACAATTTCTGATATGCGCAAACAAGCACCTGGTGCTCGGATGGTGGGCGAGTTCGCCGTCAAGCAGGCATCAAAAGAGGCCTCAAAGAAGATTTCGTCATTCACTCAGACACAAGATTCAGCGAACCAATCTGATTCTTGATCCAATGTCTTCTCCAGCTATTTTGATTCGTTTTGCGCAGGCATCAGATCAATTAGCACTGTTGCATCTACAGCAAGAGGCCCACACTGAAGCCACGCGGTATCGCGGTTCAACACCTGACTCAATGGTCGGGGGCACCAGCATTATTGCTGTAGTTGGTTCTTCGATAGTTGGTTATCTGAACTATGTCATCAGCGATTCTCACGCCACCATCACGTCAGTCCATGTACATGTTGATGCAAGAGAAGTTGGCATCGGTGACAGTTTGGTTCACTTTGCGATTTCTGAATTAAAAAAAGACAATGTGGAGTGGATTTCAGCCAGTGCACAACCTGGCGATAGAGATCTGAAGAATTTATTTGAGCGTCACGGCTTGGTTGCGCAACGCATCATTGTTGGTAAATCGCTTAGCGACCCTTCCACTGCGGAGCGCGCTTCTCAATAAACGCCATAAGACCCTCTTTGGTGTCTTCTGATTTCATGATGGGTGCAAATTCAGCATTCGTCATTTTGATGAGGTTCTCATCAGACTCATACGCTGATGCCAACACGACACGACGGCTTGCAGCAACTGCCATTGGCGCCGAGGTTGCAATCTTTTCGCCCAAGGCAATAGCTGCTTCAAGTGCTTTCCCTGGCTCCACAACGTGGTTCACGAGACCCAATTGGTGAGCTCGCTCTGCAAGAAGCGGGTCTCCAGTAAGAATTACTTCCATTGCTGCAGCCTTACCGATGGCACGGGGGAGTCGGAATAGACCACCTGCACCGGCAATGAGGTTGCGCTTCACTTCAGCTAGACCGAATGACGAGCGAGTGGTGGCAATCACCATGTCAGCTGCAAGAACAATTTCACAGCCGCCAGCCGTGGCAAGTCCATCGACAGCAGCGATAACAGGTTTATTTCTTTCGCGATAAACGAAACCAGCGAAGCCACCACGCTTGGTGCCCAAAGTTTGTCCACCCGCATTCAGTGCTTTCAGGTCAGCCCCTGCACAAAAAACTGGCGACTTGTGTCCTTCAGTATTGGCAGTGAGAACACCCACCCATACGTTGTCATCAGATTCAAGGCGGTCGATTGCTTCTTCCATCGCCTGAGCCAATTCATCGTTCACTGCGTTACGAGCGTCCGGACGATTGAGAGTGATGATGGCCACTTGGCCTTTGACTTCATAGGTGACCATGTTTGACATACCGCCACCGTAGTGGGGGTCAAACAAAGACCCGAAGTTGTTCTATTCGGCTGAAGTAGCTTCGGCGACAGATTCTGGGGAAGAGGTTTCAACCGCAGGAGCGTCCACCACAGGTGTCTCAGCAGGAGTTGGCTCTACAGGCGCCTCAGGTGCTGTTACGACCTCTGAAACAGCCTCAGAAGGCTTCTGAGTCGGTGCTGGCTTTGGTGCACGTGCTCCAGGCTTCGCGTCTGCCGACTTATTGAGTTCTCCAGCACGCTTACGAGGTCCCTTATCGCCAGGACGCTGCTGTTGCAGTGGGCGAGGGGCGCGGGCTTTTGGATCAACAGCAATGCCAAACAAGGCTGCAATCTGCGGCATCAAAGGGGCAAGACGTGTGACGGTCTTTGTGAGATCTTCTGTGACCACGGTGGGAGCAGCGCCAGGAAGAATCTTGTTGTGCACGGGTGAGAAAGCCGCAGCTTCAAGTAACGCGATCCAGCGCTCTGATGGTGCATCAACGGTGAGTCCGGCAACAGTTGCGTCTGCAAGTTGCTGGGCGAGCGGTGCGGGGAAGGGGTGACCAGCCTTTGGTGGCTGAGATGATAAACGCAATGCTCGAACAACGCGACCAACCGATGTTGCTGCAGCAACGTCCTCTAGCCAGTTCTTTGTTTCAGTCTCTTGACGAACAACCAACGCTTGCTTCATCTTTGCAACAAGTGCACGGGTTGCTTCATCGATAGCGACCAATTGTTCAGCAGACACAACGATGCCACGAAGGTCGCGGAGGTCGACGTCTTGGATAACTGCTTCTGCCGCAAGTGCTTTGTCGCGCCATTCGGCTACACGCAAACGTGGCAACAAGTTCTCAGCGATTTGAATAAGGCCTTCTGCTGGAACCTTTTCACGACCTTCAGCAACAGCTTTCTTGTTTTGTTCTTCAACAGCTGCGCGAACGGCAGGTACGCCGCCGTTAAGAACCTTCTCGGCAATTGCACGCTGAGCCTCAGGAAGTTCAGCGAGAACTGCATCGACATTCACACGTTGTGGACGAATGCGCTTTGCCTTTGGACGCTGTGGCAACTCTGGTGGAGTTTCAAAGAATGGACGACGTGGGCGCTCTGAACGACCTTCGGCACCTTCACGACGCTTGTCACCATCACGACGTTCACCACGCGGACCGTCAGCTTTGTCACGACGAGGTCCACGACGCTTGTCACCATCACGTGGGCCCTTCTTACGCAATTGTTGTGTCACTGCTTCGAATGGCTTCTCTGAAGGAAGCAATTCAAGAAGTCCAGTGCGCTCCGACTTTGTCTTGGGAGCAGTAATCGAAAGAACACGATTGCCATCAAGATCTGATTCAACTTCCGCCTGAACAACATCGTTCACGGAAACGCCAGACGGAACAACAGAGCTAGCAACAACACCTTTGGGCTGTTGCGCTCCGGCTGCTCGCCAGGTCCAGTTTCCATCTGGCTGCTTGCTAGTGAGTTCAATCTTGATACGGCGTGACATAGGCGCTATACGGTATCTGCGAAATTCTCCCGACAGTCAGGGCAATGCGTTGTCGCCATTAGCCTTCTCACATGGCTATTTACGCTCTTGGCGACCAAGTTCCTTCAATTGACCCCACGGCTTACGTGCACCCTGACGCCATCATCATTGGCTCTGTCACTATTGGAGCCGGAAGCAGCATTTGGCCCGGAGCAGTGTTGCGAGGAGACGACGGCTCCATTGTGATTGGTGAACGCACCAGCATCCAAGACGGCACCGTGGTGCACACCACACCGTTTTCACACACCACAGTGGGGAATGATTGCGTGATTGGGCACATTGTTCACCTAGAGGGATGCATCATTCATGATTTCGCTCAGGTGTCTTCAGGGTCGGTTGTTCTTCACCGCGCGGTTGTAGAGACAGGCGCCATCGTGGCCGCAAACGCTGTCGTGCTGAATGACACAACGGTCCCTGCTGGAGCTCTTGCCGTGGGAGCGCCAGCAGTGATTAAAGAGGGGCGCGCACGCAAGGCTGACATTGAATTGGCTGTTCGTGCATACCTCCATAAAGGCGAGCGATTCAGCAAAGAACTTCGACGCATTGATGGATGACACGTGGTCACTCGTTGACTTCACCGTTCGCCATACCGATGGTGAATTAATTTCCGACTCTTTGTGGAATTTGGGCGTTGTTGCCATCGAAGAACGAACCTCCATCACGGGCTTCATTACCCTTCGCACAAGTTTGGGCGATGACCCCAGCAATGCAATTGCCTCGGTTGCTCAGATGTTTCCATCCGCAGTGGCAGAGATAGTTCATGTGCCACGTGCTGTTGCAGATACGTGGCGCCAACATGCAACACCAACGCGGGTAAATGAAACATTGTCTCTGGTACCTGCGTGGCTCACACCAGATGTAACAGGTGATTATTTGTTGATTGAGCCCTTGGACACTTTTGGTCTTGGTAACCACCCAACCACCGTTCTCGCCCTACGTCTTGCTCTTAGTGTCACTCAAGATGACAGCACGATTTTTGATCTTGGGTGTGGTTCTGGTGTGTTGGCTGTTGGCCTCGCAAAACTAAAGCAGTGCACAGTAAAGGTTTTTGATATCGCCGACAGTGCGAGAGAAGCAGTACGGCTGAACTCCGAACTGAATGGTGTGCAGGGAATTGAGTGGTGCCAGGGGATAGAGGGCACAGAGTCTGATGTTGTGCTTGCAAACATCTTGTCGCCAGTTCTCATTTCAGAGTCAACATCAATTATCAATGGCGTTCGGCCAGGTGGGTTCATTGTGCTGAGCGGCATGCGCGACGAACAAGTAGTTCTTGTTCTTGAACATTTCACGCAGTGCGAAGAAGTGACACGCGAATCTCTCGATGGTTGGACAGCAGTGGCGCTGCAACGAAGAAACTAAAAGTTATGAAATGTTGCGAGCACGAACGCCGATTGGCGCAATGAGGCGATAGCCAGCTGCATGGCGTTCTTCCTCTGATTCGCCACCCCAGAATCCGTATTCGCGATTACGTCGAGCGAAATCACGACAATCATTCATCACTTCACATGAGTGGCACACTTCGCGAGCTTGGGCTTCACGTCGTTCTCTTGCTTGAGGACGCTCAGCGGCCGGTGGAAAGAATATTGCTGCCAAGCCTTTGCATTCGGCGAGACCAGACCAACTGGTGTGCTCCCACTCTCGGAATGCGAATAGATCCCCAATGGCCATCGTTGCCCCCAACTTGCCGTGACTAGAGACACTTTAGCCGAGGGTGAGAATTCGTCAATTCCGCTGAGGTCGATGAGACAGAAAGTAAAGAATTGGACCTAAACGGCCAAGAAATGCAGAACTCCGGCGGCAAATCGATCGACATCTTCCTCAGAAGTATCCCAGGAAGTCATCCACCGGACCTGACCAATCGACTCATCCCAGTCCCAAAAGAAATTCCACTCTTGCAATTTCTTCTTCACGTCCAGAGGGAGCACGGGGTACATGCTGTTGACCTGCGGAGGGGAGAGGCGCAAGGACTCAACATGCTTCAATTTCTCATACAGGCGAGTTGCCATTGCATTGGAATGCGAGGCCGTCTCGAGCCACAAACCACTCTCGATTGCTTCCACAAATTGTGCTGATGCGTATCTCATCTTCGAGGGCAACTGCGTTGTGCTCTTTCGAATGTACCCAGCGCGAGGGGAGCACGTGCTGCGACGTAACAAAACAGCTTCTGCACCAAGCATTGCGTTTTTTGTTCCGCCGAATGACACTGCGTCTACACCTGCGCCAAACGTGAGCGCCCGAAAAGTTTCGACGGAATTGCCCAAAGCTGCAGTGGCGTTGGAAATTCGTGCTCCGTCAAGATGAACACGCATGCCATACGACTGAGAAACCTTCACAATCTCTTTGATTTCCTGAATTGAATACAGCGTTCCCAATTCTGTGGCTTGAGTAATCGAAACAACTCCAGGCTGTACGTGGTGCACATTGCCAATGTTGTGTGCCAATTGGTGCAAGTCGTTGACAGACAACTTCGCTGTCTCTGATGCAACATCTTGAAGCTTCACCCCAAGGATCCGCTCTGGTGCTCCGGTTTCGTCAACATTGATGTGCGACCACTGCGTGCAAACAACAGACTCTGCTGGCTGCAACAAACTGCCAAGTGCTACCAAGTTCGAACCTGTGCCATTAAACGTAAACAAAACTTCCACATCTTCGTCACACATCTCGCTAAACAACTCAGATGCACGAGCCGTTAAGGCATCACCGCCATATGCAATGACGTGTCCGGCATTGGCTGCCTCAATGGCGGCCAAGTAGCGCGGATGAGTACCACTGAAATTGTCACTCGCAAAAAATCGGCTGGGGGCTACGGGAAGTTCCACAACAAGCGACCCTAGTTCCCGTACTATTTCGTCATGACGAAATCCACACGTGAAGAGCAGGTGCGGGCGAGTGACCGCCGATGCAGATGGTGTCGACATGTCTTGCCAGAATCCAGTGGTCCGGGACGACGCAAAGAGTTTTGTAGTCAAAAATGCCGTCAATGGGATTGGGTGGCCAGGCAACGTGCCGCAGACCTAGAGCTGTCCGAGAACGAACTTGTCATGACACGTGATGAACTCGACACATTGAAAGATCAGATTTACGTTTTGCATTGCGCAGTTGTTGATGCGCAGCAAGATTTAGCTGCGGGCCGACACACAAAGGACAGCCTTCTGGAGCTGTTGAACTGGCTGATAGATGCAGCCGAACCGGTAGCCGCCTCTTCCCTCAGTCCATCGTTACGCCCATAATGTCCGTTATGTAATTATTGTATTTATCAATCCCAACATGGGTTTGCGGATAAGCACTTCCCTGAACCTGCGCCGTATGGTGCCTATATGGCAATTCGCAATCTCGGATCTGGCGTTCCGGTCGACCAAGTACTGAAAGACCTTGAATCATTTCGCTCTCACGATGTGCGGTGGCGTGACGGCAGATGCTTCACACTCGCCTACAGCATCTCCCCTGAGGTCCTATCGCTCGCCGAAGAGGCCTACCGCAGGTATTCCGGCGAGAACGCTTTAAACACTTCAGCCTTCCCTTCGTTGCGTCGCATGCAACAAGACGTAGTGGACATTGTTTCTGGGTGGGTGAACGGAGACGACTCCACGGCGGGCTTTATGACCTCAGGCGGCACAGAGAGTCTTGTGCTTGTTGTGCGTGCGGCACAGAAGCGAGCCGAACGTGAAGGACGCAATCTCTCCCGCATGAACATGGTGTTGCCCACGTCGGCTCATGCTGCCCTGGAAAAGGGCGCAGACTATTTCGGCGTTGAGAGTCGTCGCATTCCGGTGACCTCTGACTGGAGAGCAGATGTTGTAGCCATGCGTGCCGCAATCGACGATGAAACAATTCTTGTAGTGGGTTCTGCCCCGTCGTATCCGCAAGGTGTTATCGACCCAATCGCAGAGATTGCAGCGCTCGCAGATGAGCGCAACATCAATTGCCATGTTGATGCATGCATGGGTGGCGTCACTCTCCCATTTCTGGCGCAACTCGGCGAGTCGATTACTCCCTGGGATTTTCGCTGTGTAGGGGTGACTTCAATTTCTGTTGACCTGCACAAGTACGGATACACATCGAAGGGCGCTGGTGTTCTGTTGCATCGCGATAAAACTCTGCGCAACGATCAAACCTTCATCACCGACAATTGGCTCGGAGGCATGTACGGGTCATCGGGAATTCTTGGCACTAAGTCAGGTGGACCAATTGCTTCTGCTTGGGCGGTCATGCATCACCTTGGCAATAACGGATACCTTGCAGCCACCCAAAGTGCACGTACTTCTGCGATTGCAATTGCGAACCACATCGAAAACAATCCACAGCTCAGATTGCGGGCCTTCCCCGACTCCACCCTCCTCTCTTTCGGGGTGACAGATGAGAATCGTCATGACGTATTTGCGCTAGCTGATGCACTCATTGCCAAGGGCTGGTACATGGACAAACAGGGCCCTCCTGCCAGTATCCATCTCACCGTCAATGCCAGCCACGCACCGATGGTCGGTGCATTCTTAAATGATCTTGATGAAGCCCTGCTCTCTCTTGGCGGGCACAAGGGCTCCGATGGGGCGTATGCCACTACGGAATAACTCCGTCATAATGCCCCTCTCCCCCTGTTGACGAACTACTGTCAAAGGCGTCTGCTTGGGAGAGCATGTCGTGTTCGCATGGCATCGCCGAAGGAGCAACCACCCCGGAAACTCTCAGGCACAGGGACCAGGCAGACACAGGAACGCTGGAAAGAGAGGGCTTGCCCTCCGCCGACGGGGAAAGCCACTTCTGTGGTGAAGCTCTCAGGCAAAAACGACAGCGGGGGTAACGACAGTCCGGAGTCTTTATGACCATGTCACCCCGATCCCTCACGACCCCTGCCTTCGATGGCCAGCATTTCGCTACTCGCCATCTCGGTTTGAGTGACACCGATAGAGCCGAGATGTTGCGCGTTGTTGGAATGGCTTCACTGGAAGAACTTCTTGAAGCAACAGTTCCTGGTTCCATTCGCTTGCGTGACCGAATGAATTTGGCAGAGCCACTGACGGAATCAGAAGTGCTCAACGTATTGCGCGAAAAGTTCTCCAATGACGCGCA
Source organism: Acidimicrobiaceae bacterium (assembly GCA_947447175.1). Lineage (GTDB taxonomy): Bacteria > Actinomycetota > Acidimicrobiia > Acidimicrobiales > Ilumatobacteraceae > UBA2093. The sequence goes on from CANFIM010000005.1 coordinate 65,240, forward strand.
TCGCACTTCGTTCATAGGTCAGGGCTATTACGGAACCATTACGCCACCCGTGGTGAAGCGCAACGTGCTTGAAAATCCGGCGTGGTACACCGCATACACGCCATATCAACCAGAAATCAGTCAAGGCCGTTTGGAAGCAATTCTCAACTTCCAAACAATGGTCACAGAACTGACTGGTCTTCCGCTTGCCAATGCATCTCTTCTCGATGAAGGCACAGCGGTTGCCGAAGCAATCACCATGGCTCACAGAATTTCAAAATCTTTGAGCGACAGTGTTTTTGTGGACATCAACACACACCCACAAACTCTTGGTGTTCTTCGTACTCGACTCGAACCCATTGGCATTGAAGTCGAAGTTGCTGATCTCTCTGCATACGACGCTTCGAAACACTTTGCTGTTGTGGTGTCGTACCCAGGTAGCGATGGTGCACTCCCCTCCATCCCTGCGGTCCAACAAATAGTGAACGGGGCGCACGAGAACAAGGCAGTCGCCATTGCGGTCACCGACTTACTCGCGTGCACTCTGATTGTTCCACCTGGACAAATTGGTTTCGACATTGCAGTTGGTTCCTCTCAACGTCTTGGAGTTCCCATGGGGTTCGGTGGTCCTCACGCGGCTTTCATGGCCACTCTTGAAACTCATGCGCGTACATTGCCAGGACGATTGGTGGGGGTCAGCACGGACACTTCAGGCCGCCCTGCATTGCGACTCACCTTGCAAACACGTGAACAACACATTCGCCGCGAAAAAGCCACATCAAACATCTGCACCTCGCAAGTGCTTCTCGCAAATATTGCCGGCATGTACGGCGTATGGCACGGCCCACATGGCCTGAAGAGAATTGCGTCGGACATCAACTCTCTCGCTTCATCTACGGCGGCTTCATTGAGAAGCGCCGGTTTCACGGTGGCACATGATGTCTTCTTTGACACGGTGGCTATCAACGTAGACAATGCCGACTCAATTGTGCAGAAGGCCAAAGATGCCGGTTACAACATTCGCAAGGTGTCAAACACCACCGCTTCATTCAGCATCGATGAAACAACCTCAGTGGAGACCTTGTCAGCACTACTGCGTTCTCTCGGTGCGGACTTAGTACTCACTAACGTATTGTCCAGCCTCCCTGATGCAGTGCGACGAACTGATGAGTTCATGACGCAGTCTGTGTTCAATACACACCACACTGAACACGGAATGTTGCGCTACTTGCGCAGCTTGGCGGATAAAGACCTCGCTCTTGACCGCACCATGATTCCGCTCGGTTCTTGCACAATGAAGCTCAACTCAACAACTGAAATGGAACCTGTCACGTGGCCAGAGTTTTCTTCTCTGCACCCATATGTTCCTGCAGATGAATCAGTTGGTATTCGTACGGTCATCTCTGAGCTGGAGCAGATGCTTGTTTCCATCACTGGATATGACGCAGTGAGCCTCCAACCCAATGCTGGTAGCCAGGGCGAGTTCGCCGGACTCATGGCTATCCGCGCGTATCACTCATCTCGCGGAGATCAACAACGCACCATTTGCCTCATTCCATCTAGTGCACATGGCACAAATGCCGCCAGTGCGGTGATGGCAGGCATGAAGGTAGTTGTTGTTGCCTGTGACGACAACGGAAACGTTGATGTCAATGACCTCCGAGCAAAGGCGACTCAAGCAGGCACACAACTTGCAGCAATCATGGTGACATACCCATCCACTCACGGAGTGTTTGAAGAAGCCATTGGCGAGATCTGCGCAATCGTTCACGACAATGGTGGACAGGTGTACGTTGACGGCGCCAATCTCAATGCATTGGTGGGCACGGCACAGCCAGGGAAATTTGGGGCAGACGTAAGTCACCTCAACTTGCATAAGACCTTCTGCATTCCTCATGGCGGCGGCGGACCCGGCGTTGGCCCGGTAGCAGTGCGCTCTCATCTCGCACCGTTTCTCCCTGGCAATCCTCTTGGCACAGACTCGCCAGTGGGTCCCGTGTCTTCGGCGATGTTTGGTTCCGCGGGCATCCTGGCAATCCCCTGGGTGTACATCTCAATGATGGGCGCAGACGGATTGCTGCAAGCCACAGCCGACGCCATTCTCTCAGCCAATTACATTGCTGTTCGACTGGAGAAGTCGTTTCCTATTCTGTACAAGGGTTCGAATAACACAGTGGCGCACGAATGCATTTTGAATGTTGCAGCCGTTACTAAGTCGTCTGGCATCACCATTGACGACATCGCCAAGCGATTGATGGACTACGGATTCCACGCACCAACCATGAGTTTCCCTGTGGCAAACACACTCATGGTGGAGCCAACAGAGAGTGAGCCACTTGCCGAACTCAACCGCTTCTGTGAAGCAATGACCAACATCCGCAAGGAATTGGATGAAGTGGTGAACGGAAATGTTGCCGCAGATGATTCTGTTCTGCATCATGCGCCACACACCATTGAGGACATTACAGGCGAATGGAATCGGTCCTATTCGCGCGAAAAAGCTCTGTACCCACTTGCAACGTTGCGAACCCGCGGGTACTTCCCTCCTGTGTCGCGCATTGATGCAGCGTATGGCGACCGCAATCTCGTGTGTACATGTTCGCCAATCGAGGAGTATGCAGTCTCCCTCGAGACGGCTACCGTAAGCGTGTGAGCGATTCCGAACAAACAACCACCGAGAACAATTCGAACTCTGCGTCCTCTAGTACGAATCCCCTTGAGCAGTTTCTCGCATTGTTAGCAATGGTGGATCCTGTGGAGTTCGCTGGCAAGGCTGTTGACTCCACTCGCCGTACAACCGAGGCGCTCATCACCATTTTGGAGAATCTGGCGTCAACGGTTGACAACCTCAATAAGACAACAACGCGTGTGAATTCTCTTCTCGACGAAGTGGAAGAACCCCTTCGCCGCATTATGCCTCAAATGGGCATCGCTATGAACACCCTGGCCAGCATGGGCGATGTTGCGATTCAGTTAGGCGACTTATCGAAACGGCTCGGACCACTCACTACCTTGGCTGAGAATGCAGGCGGTTTGTTCGGATTCAAGCCCAACAAACCATCGAGTAGTGGAAGTACTACTTCTTCTTCGCCACAAACGGAGTAGAACACACTGTTCCCGGAATCATTGTTCCGCGAACATCAAGAGAGATCGCTGTGCCGATTTCAGTGTTCGGACTCAATAGAGCCAGTGCCACACAATGGCCAAGCGTTGGAGAAAAATTTCCGCTTGTTACGAAACCAATATCTGTACCGTCGGAAGAGAAAACCCTCGTGCCATCACGAGCAGGACGTCGGCCATCAATCGTGATACCTGCAAGTTTCCTAGATGGACCGTTCTCTTTTTCTGAGAGCAACGCTGATCGCCCTTGGAAGGTTTCCTTGTTCCAGGCAATGACCCAATTGAGATTGGCCTGCAGTGGAGTGATTCCAGCGCCAAGTTCATGTCCGTGTAGTGGCAACGCTGCCTCAAGACGCAACGTGTCGCGCGCTCCGAGTCCGGCCGGCTTGACTCCTGCAACCAATAATGCGTTCCAGATAGTAGAAGCACCGTGCGCGGGAACTGCAATCTCAACACCGTCTTCTCCGGTGTACCCCGTACCCGCAACTACACAATCCAAGCCACAGACATTGACTCGCTGAACATGGAAGCGCGGCACAGCAGCTGCTTTCTCAGATACTTTCGCCACCATGACTCGTGCCTCTGGACCTTGCACCGCAATGATGGCGCGAGTTGCGGTGGTATCAACTCCACCAATAGCTGCGACAACCCGATCAGTGTTTGATGCATTGGGCATGACATCAAAAACGCCTTCTTCAAGCCACCACACAATGATGTCGTCTAAGACTGACGCATCAGTTTCGTCGAGCAAATGTGTGTATTGCGCTCTGCCAGGCGCAATCTTGCTGAGATCGTTGGTTAATACAGCTTGCAATTTCTCAAGGGAGCCAGCACCTTCAACACGCACAGTTCCTAAGTGCGATACATCAAACATTGCTGCGGATTTTCTACATGCAGCATGTTCCGCCAAAGTACCCGCTTCATATGCCAGTGGCATATCCCAGCCTCCAAAGGGCACCATCTTGGCGCCTAGTTCGCGATGAACCGCATCAAGCGGCGAAAAGCGCATGATCAGACAGCGACAGATGCGACGTCGGTGCCATCTACATCTGGGCGCAGTGTGATGATTTGACGATCTACTTCGTCTCGCACGCCCGACATCGGAAGAATATTGAGGACACCTTGACCATGTCGCAACACGTCAATGAGCTCGTCACCGTTGCACAAAACAACACTGGAACCGTCAATCACAAGGTGCGCTGCAGAGATATCCGTGTCTACGTGCTCGCGCATATACGAAAAGACATCGCGGATGCTTTCAAGGCGGATACCAGCGTCAAGAAGTTTCTTAATAACTTTCAACTCAAGAAGATCGCGATAGGTGTAGCGACGACGACTGCCACTTCCGGCTGCGTCGGTACCAGATGGACGAACGAGGTCTGTGCGTGCCCAGTAATCAAGGCGACGGTATGTGATGCCCACAATTTCTGCAGCGTCTGTGCCGCTGTAAGTCTGAAACTTCATTTTTTAACGTCCCTAAATTTGGCGCGCCCACTCTTACAGAGTGGTAACTACGCGGGTGTAAGACGCTAGAGGCGTTATCCACAACCGTCAAGGGGTCAGAGGTCGAAATCTTCGGGAGAGATATTTTCGATGAATTCCTTGAATTCATCCATGATTTCGCTGGTCTCGGTCACTTCTTCTTCCTCAACGACCTCCCCCACGAGCTCTAAGAGGTCATCTGCGGCATAGATGGGGCACGACGCTCGAAGAGCAATAGCCACCGCATCTGATGGCCGGGCCGAAACAGCCACCTCTTCTCCCCCTTCGTTCTCGAGCACAACTTCGGCGAAGTAGGTGCCGTTTGAAACGTGCGTCAAGACAACACGAACAACCGAGATATTGACCCTTTCGAAGGCCAAGACAAAAAGCGTGTGTGTCAGAGGACGAGGAGTTTGTTCATCATCAAGTGCGGTCTTTATTGCAGCAGCTTCTGGTGCCCCAATGAAAATTTCAAACTGACGTTTTGGCGACTCTTCCTCGCGCAAAGTCAACACAGGATTATTAGATATTCGGTCAAGCCGAACTCCCCGAACCGATAGAGATCGCATGACTACTTGGGTTCCGTGAGGCGAGAGATATCACGCATCAAAAGCGCTAATCGA
>CANFIM010000006.1 GCA_947447175.1 Acidimicrobiaceae bacterium
GGTGCAGCATTGGTGTCGTTCGATGCATTGCTTGATGATCCACATGCAGCGAGTGTTGATACGAGAACGGTGCCGAGTGCAAACCGCACGAGTGCGCGACGCGAGTGAGCCATGTCAGATCTCCTTGAGTACTCCGATGCGATCTGCAAGGGAGGGGTACGAAATATCAAGATTAGAGAGCGGAGTGGCACTGCTGGTGGCACCACTCACATTTGATGGGGTTGCGAACCACAACGGGAATGTGACATGTGGGTGTGTAGGAAGGTCACATTGTTCGATCTTTTCCAATGCTGACGCCAAAGCAGGTGGATAACGAGTTGCTTGGCACGCCGCAATATCGGCCCACAAAATGGCCTGATTATTTTGCGCTCGGGACACTACGAAACGAGCCACAGAGGCCAACTTGAGGCGTGAGAGTGACGCCACAAGGTTCATGAGGTAGGCGGTGAGTTCTACGTCACCTGTGCGAATTCTCCACAACAAGTGCGCGATGACGGCTTCAGTTTCCACTCGGTCCATTAATGCGCAGAATCCGTTAGACACCACGATGGTGGATTCATTGGCGTCACCGAAAGCAAGCGCAACGGGAAACTCTGAATTCAAAACTTCGATTGCTGGTCGATGGTCACCGGACACAACACACAAGCCGTCGACAACATTAAAGATGCGCGCTTGCTCGTTCTCGCTGGCAGGATTCAGCGTGAGTGACGCACGCACTCTCTCTTGCGCTCCGTTGCGAATTGAACGAGCGAAGAGATATCCGCCGATGAAACCCACCATGGCCAACTCAAGTGGAAGTGAAACAACAAGACCAATGACAAGGAAGACCACGGTGACGGCTGCCGTGATTGACCAACCAATACGCGCAATTTTCTGTGCGCTTGTACCGGAGGTGTCGTCCATTTGGATCCACTGACGTTGGTTCATGAGTTGTTCCGTTCTCAGGGTTAGGTCATCCGAGTCGAGAGCGTCGCAGGAAGCGACCTTCGAATCGTCTCAGCATACGGGGCAGTTCGATAGAGGTGATGTTGTCAGCCTCCATACTCAATGCACGTTCATACAGTTCGATGTATCGGTCAGCCAACGCGTCCATCGTGAATTGTTGCGCGTGCTCACGTCCGGCAACCACTAATCGTTCCGCTAACCGAGGATCGGCAATGACCGTGGCAAGTGCAGTGGCCAGTTCCTTTGCATTTGCTGGCTCCACGAGAAGTGCCGTTTCACCGTGAGTTGCAACATTTCGATAGCCGTCAATATTGCTGGCAACAACGGGCGCACCTGCAGCCATGGCTTCAAGCAACACAATTCCGAAAGACTCACCACGTAATGCAGGCGCACAAAACACAGCGGATCGACGCAAGCGATCATATTTCTCGGCATCACTAATTCGCCCAAGCCACTCAATACGCGAATCGTTCGCATATTGGGCACGAAGAGTCTCAGTCTCAGGTCCGTCGGATGCAATCCAGAGCTTCACATCGGCGGGCATCAATGACACGGCCTCAAGCAAAGTGCTGAGACCCTTGCGCGGTTCGTGCCGACCAATAAAGAAGACGGCGTTCTCTTTCGCAACAACGTCGTCTGTGATGTAATCGCCGAGTTCAATACCGTTAAACAGAACTTCGTATTCTCCGCCGATGTAGCGATGCGCAAGTTCGACGGCATCTTTCGAGACCGCGACTCGAATGTCGATTCTCGAGGCAATCCATTTCAACTGGCGAGAGAACGCGCGATATGCGCCTGACTCTCCTGCCGAGTGAAACGTGGCCACAACTGGCGCCAACTTCACCAGCAAAGCAGTAAGCGATGGCCCGGGCACCAATGGTTCATGCACATGGAGGACATCGAAGGCTTCGTCGTTCAACGCACGAATAGTGCGCAAGGCAGCGGAGGCGTCTGGAGCAAGTGGAGCCACAGAACCATTAACGGAGGTGGGCAAGCTATTCCCAAGCGGAGTAACAAATGGGTCAGGCGGCGGACCGTCACATGGCCCCAGCACTCGGACTTCATGGCCTTTGGCACGCAAACTACGGGCCAAGCCCAGAACTTGCTGCTGTACACCCCCAGGAATTGTGAGGCTGTAAGGACTCACCATTCCGATACGAAGCATGCCGACTACGGTACTGGAATGACCAAGGTTGATAGTTCCTTCCGCCCAGCAATATCCGTTGTCGCCTCGCCTACAAAGCGTCAGGCAATTCTTGATCTCGCCGTTGAGGCAGAGAACAGAGGCTTTGCTGGGCTCGCCTGCCCCAGTTTGGGCGGCACCATGGGTTTATGCGTATCTTTGGCGCACGCTACTCACAACATCAATTACTGGACATCAATCCAACCGATCTATTACAGCCACCCGGTAGAGGCTGCAAACACCGCATCTCACATCAACGAAGTATCAAATGGTCGCTTCCGTTTCGGACTTGGCGTGAGCCACGGTCCGGTCACACAACGACTCGGAGTCTCTACTGGTAAGCCTCTATCCGACATCGCCGACTACGTGGCAGCCATGCGAGCCAATGAAAAGTTTGGCGGTCAATTGCCCCCTATCTATCTCGCAGCTCTTCGTAACAAGATGTTGCAACTCGCTGCAGATATTTCTGAAGGCGCCATTTGGGCCAATGCATCACTCAGCCACATGGAAAAGCAACTGTCAGAAGTTCCCGCCGCAGTGCGTCCCGATTTCTTCCTCACCAACATGATTCCCACAGTGATTGATGAAGACATTGAAGCTGCCCGCGCAGTTAACCGAAAAACTCTCACGGGTTACGTATCACTACCGAACTACCGCAACTATTGGCGTGCGGCCGGATACACCGAAGAGATGGATGCCATCGAAGCCGCTATCAATGCGGGCGACCGTGACAAGGTCACCACGTTGATGAGCAACGCATGGCTCGATGATTGCACTATCAGTGGTTCGGCTACTGCAGTGCGTGATCGCTTAGGTGAATGGGCTGCAAAAGGCATCACACCCATTGCAGTGATGTCATCAACAACCGGTGGTCAGGTAAAGGCCATCAACCAGTTGTTCGACATTTATAACTGAGCGAGAAGTTCCGCAACGTTTGTGCGAATCTGATCACGGATCACACGAACTTCTTCAAGAGGTCGACCCTTTGGGTCATCAAGTGGCCAGTCGATGTATTTCTTTCCAGGGATATACGGGCACGTATCACCGCAACCCATAGTGACCACAACATCAACCGCATGAAGTAGATCGTCGTTGTATTTCTGAGGCACAAAACCTGCGATATCAATTCCGACTTCATTCATCACTTCAACTGCTACTGGGTTGACCGACTCTGCAGGTTCAGACCCGCCAGACAAGATGGTGACTTCACCGTTTGACAATTCACGTGCAAATCCAGCAGCCATCTGTGAACGGCCTGCATTGTGAATACACAGGAACAAAATTCCGCTCATGCGGTTTTCTCATTATCAACGAAGAGTGCTCGGATAATGACGAAGCCCACCACACCGCCAATCACTTGCATCAACGCAAACATGGGCCAGGATTCAGGGGCAATACCTGCAAAGGAGTTCGAGAACATTCGACCGAATCCCACTGCTGGGTTTGCGATGCTGGTGGAAGATGTAAACCAATAGGCACCTGTAATCCAGGCCGCAACCAACGCCGCCACATTCGCGCCGGCTTTCTTGCCACCCCAAATCACAAGCAATAACCCAACAGTTGCCACCACCTCGGAAAACCAGGTTGGTCCACCGGTGCGAATCTTTTGTGATGTTTCAAACGTGGCATGACCGAACATGATGTTGGCGACAATTGCTCCTGTGACAGCACCTGCCACTTGGGCAATGACATCGGCAACCACAGACATTGATGTGACACCTCGATCAAGGATTGCTCCCACCACTGTGACCACTGGGTTGAAGGATGCGCCAGAGATTGGACCAAAAATGGTGATGAGTCCCAGCAATGCTCCACCTGTTGCGATGGCATTCGCTAAGAGTTGAACACCCACATCTTTCGAGAGGGTTTCTGCCATGATGCCTGAGCCCACCACGGCCATGACAAGAAGTGCGGTGCCGAGAAATTCAGCCGCAACATGGCGGCGTTCTTTCAGCATCCTTCAGGTCCGCAGCAGCTGCCGCCGGTAGCGGGGATTGTAATGAGGGGCTTTTGTCCCAAGTTGAGCGGTGCAGACAATGACGTGTCACTAGGTGCATCAGCAAGAACGGTGTACCACTCCCATGCGATTTCTCCGCCCTTCACCCACACCTTGTCCTGAACTGCGAAGCAACATGTAGTGCTTTCTTGCACTTCAATGGGCAGCCCCATATTCACTGCATCTTCGATCTTTGCTGCGACTTCATCAGTGCTGTCCACTTCAACTCCGAGGTGATTCAATGTGCCAGCCTCGCCATGACCCTCAATCAGTACAAGCTTCAGTGGAGGATTTGCAATTGCAAAGTTTGCGTATCCCTCGCGCACTTTGGCTGGAGCAACGCCAAACATTTTGGTGTAATAAGCAATTGCTTCGTTGATGTTTTCCACATTCAATGCAAGCTGAACACGCGACATAGTGGACTCCTTTAGAGATGTGTCAAAAGTTGATACTTTGACAAACGTCAATATATCCAGAACATTGATGCATGTCAATGTATGCTGAAGGCATGGCTCAGTCGCGCAATATTCCCCTCACGAAGCGCCCCATTAGTGATGAACGCGCCACCTCTCTGTCCACGGCATTCTCCGCACTTTCTGATCCCATTCGTTTGCGCCTTTTCGACCTGGTGCGCCGCGCTGGTGAAACCGGTGTGTGCTCATGTGACTTGGTGGAACCACTTGACCGAAGTCAGCCCACTATTAGCCATCACCTCAAAGTGCTTCGCGAAGCGGGGCTAGTGGATTCTCGTCGCGAAGGTACGTGGCTGTGGTACTTCGCTGTGCCTGATTGCCTCAGTGACATTCAGACATTCCTTCCTTAACTAAGGAAGTGGTCCCCATAGCCAGGGTCACTTGGCCAATTCGGCTGAAAGAGATGCCACTGTTCTGGTGCACGACGAATAAGGCCCTCGAGTTCATACGCAATGGCCTGCATACCTGCAGCAACAGATTCGCGTAAACCACCAACACGTTCAATTGAGACAGGTGGTCGCACCACCCCGTGATGCCCGTCAATTGATGAGGTGAAATACACGCCAACCGGAATAACTGGTGCACCCGATCGAAGGCTCAACATTGCGGGACCTGCAGGAAGAGTTGTCTTTTCTCCGAAGAACTCCACCTCTACCCCACCACCTTGAATGTCGCGGTCAGAAAGTAGGCAGACGATTTCATTTTTCTTCAACGCAGCAAGGATTGCCGGTGCAGCCTCTGGCCCTAACGGAACGACACGCATTCCAAGATCGCTTCGCAATTTTGCGAACCACTCAAAAAGTTCGGGTGGGTTCAGTGGTTCCACAATCACCGTCATGTGATGACCGCGGTCGGCCATCCATCGACCAGCCCATTCCCAACCACCGAGATGTGGAAGAGCAACTATGACGCCCTTCCCTTTTTCCAATGCGGTTTCAATGTGATGAAATCCATCGACAGAGAGATGGTTGTCAACATACTTTTTCGATAGCGATGGCAAGCGAAAGCTTTCCGTGTAATAGCGCATGTAGCTATCAAACGCTTGTTGTGATGCACGACGTAGTGCCAAAGACGACAGTGATGGGGTGACTCGGCGAAGGTGTCGTTCAATCATGTGGCGCTTGTTGCGTAACGACAGCGCAACACCTGGAGCCAATAGCGACACTGCGCCTTGCGACAGTGGTGCTGGAGTTAACCGAGCAATAAGAGAGCCAACCTTGTATCCACCAACAGTGAACGCATCTGACAGTTCGTCGAAGGCGCTAGCCATTTCGTTGACGACGGCGCTGACGTGACATGACGGACAACTGGCGACGAGAGGCTCGTGCACTTTGACGAGTCACACGGCGAACATTTCGCACCTCGCGCTTCTGCTTCACCGTGTGCGATACCTCTGCTTGCTTCCAGACCACAACGAAACGTTGGATTGCAGTGATGACTGTGAGAACCAACATGATCCACAACACCGGAACCAGCAAGGAGTCGAATAACAAACCGAAAAGCAACACAATGATTCGCTCGGCTCGTTCCATGAGGCCACCCTTGGCATACAACCCGAGAGCTTCAGCTTTGGCACGTTCGTACGAAATAAGCGAAGAGAAGCCCATGATGGCCATTGGCAATAACGCAAGGTGTGGGCTCTTTTCAGAAGCGAAGTACCACGCCACACCTCCAAACAAAACCGAGTCGGTGACACGGTCAATGACGGAGTCAAAGAAAGCGCCACGCTGGCTAGCAGTATTGGATGCTTTCGCTAGTGCACCATCGAGCATGTCGGGCAATGCGGCAAGGATGACAAGAGCGAATCCGCCGCGTAATGCACCCTGGGCAATTGATACTGCCGCGGCAATTGCAAACAGAATTCCAAGAATGGTGAGATGGTCAGGAGACATGCCGGTGCGGCGCAACATCATGCCTACTGGGCGTACGACCTTTTCGATCGGTGCACGAAAACTGCCGTCTAACATTTAGCGAACGCTATCCCTCGGCAGAAGCAGGATCAGGGTTCACTGATTCTGGATTATCTTCCACCAAGCACTCCACGATTCGACCGTCCACCGCATCAACCAGAATGAGACCTCGGTGAACGGGGGGTTCTTCGGTGCTGTAGGCAAAAATTCGCCATGTTGGGCGACTGCGCAAACCCCGCCACACCTGTTGAGCAGACGCGTGGCCAACAGGGAAACCCACTTCCTTCGTTGCCAACACAAGCGCTTCAGATTCATTGACTGACATTCGCCAACCACTGGTGACACTGATGATTCCCATTACGGTCAGCAAAACAGCAGCAACGATGAAGCCATTGTTCACCAACACGGAATCATTTGAATTCCCCACTGCCCAGACGCCAACGCAACCAACAGCAGCAAGAAGATAGATGTAACCGGGAATGCGACGACGGCTGTTGTCGGGAAAGTCGTAAGCGGCGATGTGATCGACAGCATTGAGGTCTTCGGGTAATTGGTCACGGATGTCGTCGGTCATTGGTCCCCCTTGGGCCAAGCTGCTCGCACTTTTGATGCGGTAAGCGGAAGTGATTCAGGAAGTGTGCGCGTTTCCGCAATTGAAGTCATGAAATTGGAATCACCGTTCCAGCGCGGAACGATGTGCACGTGAAGGTGTTGAGAAATACTGCCACCAGCAGCAGGCCCGAGGTTAATTCCCACATTTAACGCATGTGGCGAATGAGAGGACTTCAGCGCCAGAGTTGCGTCGCGAACAAGGCCCCACAAGTCAATTGATTCTTCAGTGGTCAATTCTTCAAGTTCTGATATTTCGCGATACGGCAAAACAAGAATGTGGCCCGATGCATACGGGAAAGCATTCAGAATCGCAAAAGTATGAGTTGACCGATGAACGATGTATGTCTCTTCATCAGGCAAACCAGAATTCAAGATGCTGGTGAACACTGAGACCGATGGGTCGGGAGACTGTCCAAGAACACCTGTGATGTATTCAGCACGCCACCCATTCCACAATCGGTCAAGACTCACTGTTCGCTCGTCTCGCCTTCTGACACTTCAGCACGCAGTTGTGCAATGAACGCCTCAAGCGGAACATCGCGGTCAACATCGCCGCCACGTGGATTCACACCAACGGTGCCGGCTTCTACATCGGTGTCCCCCACAACAAGCACGTACGGCACTTTGGTGGTTTTCCCATTTCGAATGCGCTTACCCAAAGGCTCATCTGCGTAATCAATATCAACACGGAATCCGGCTGACTTCAATTTCTTCACCACAGAATCGGCATAGTCGTTATGCGCAGCCGCAACTGGCAAGACACGAACTTGTTCCGGTGCCAACCATGCGGGGAAGGCTCCTGCGTAATGCTCAGTGAGCACTCCGAAGAATCGTTCTATTGATCCGAACAATGCGCGGTGCAACATGATGGGTCGATGGCGTTGACCATCGGAACCCACATATTCAAGACCGAAACGTTCGGGGTTATTGAAGTCAAGTTGAATAGTGCTGAGTTGCCATTTACGGCCAATGGCATCACGAACATCAACATCGATTTTGGGGCCATAGAACGCAGCATCGCCTTCTTTTATGCCGTATGCAAAGCCGTACTTGTCAAGTGCTTGTCGTAATGCATCGGTTGACTTCTCCCAAATCTCGTCTGAACCAACAAACTTTTCGGGATCTTTGGTGGACAGGTTGAATTCAAACTCGGTAAACCCGAATCGGCGCAGAACAGACAAGATGAAATCAAGCAATGATGCAATTTCATCAGCCATTTGATCTTCAGTACAGAAAATATGGCTGTCGTCTTGAGTGAATCCACGAATACGCATGAGACCATGCAACGTGCCAGCACGTTCATACCTGTACACATTGCCCAACTCAAAGAGACGTAATGGCAGTTCGCGGTAACTGCGTCCGCGACTGTCAAAGATCAGACAGTGCATCGGACAGTTCATGGGCTTCATGTAGTACGTGCCGTTGTCCATTTCCATGGGCGGGTACATGCCATCGGCGTAGTACCCCAGGTGGCCAGACTTGGCGAACAAATTGGCATTGGCCAAGTGCGGTGTGTACACGAATTGATAATCACCATCGAGGTGACGTTGGCGGCTGTAATCCTCCATCAATTTGCGCACAATGGCACCCTTTGGATGCCATACGGCTAGTCCCCCACCAAGTTCCTGCGGGAATGACAAGAGATCTAGTTCATTCACCAGTTTGCGGTGATCACGTTTTGCTGCCTCTTCTAAGCGATGCAAGTGCTCTTTCAACGCAGTGTCGGATTCCCATGCAGTGCCGTAAATGCGCTGCAACATTGGACCCTTTTCGTTGCCTCGCCAATAAGCGCCAGCAACCTTCATCAGTGCAAAGTGGCCAAGTCGCGATGTAGTGGGCACATGAGGGCCTCGACATAGGTCTACAAACTCATCAGAGTTTCGGTACACGCTGATGGTGTCGGAATCGCCCACTTCACCGGCATCGCTACCGTCGGCCGCACCAGACGACACACGTTCAATGATTTCGCACTTGTACTTCTGTGCGGCGAATAATGACAACGCATCAGCTGCTGAAAGTTCAGAACGTACGAACGGCTGATTGGCCTTCATGATCTCGCGCATGCGAGCTTCAATGGAAGCAAGTTCATCGTCCGAAAAGGTTTTGCCACCGGGCAACTCAAAGTCGTAATAGAAACCGTCTTCAATTGCAGGCCCAATGGAGAACTGTGCGCCGGGGAATAACTGCACTACAGCTTGTGCGAGCACATGCGCGGTGGAGTGACGCAATACGTGGCGACCCGCTTCAGTGTCTTGCGTAATGATGGAGACAGTTGCTCCGTCTGCAATGACAGAAGAAAGGTCAACTTCAGCACCGTTGATAGTGCCGGCAACCGCCGCTTTGGCCAACCGGGAGCCAATTGACGCAGCGAGGTCAGCGACCGACGAGCCCTGAGGCAACGATCGGGCTGAACCGTCGGGAAGGAGAACAGAAATGTCTGACATGAAGAGCCCATTCTACGGAGCCATGGCACTGCCCTTCCGACCCATTTACGGGCGGAGCCAAAGAAATTAGGTGATTGATACCTCTGGCGTTGCAATGGATTCGGCCTTTTTCGTGGCGTAGGCATTGCTGTATTCCTGGCCTGTGAGATCTCGAATCTCAAACATCAACTCGTCCGTCATTTCTCGAAGGACAAGGTGGTCACCTCCTCGTTCTGAGTAACGATGAGGGAAAATCGGTTGACCAAACTTCACCGTGCACGGCAAACCCAACTTTGGCATCAACGTATCGGGAGGTTGAATTTCCCGAGTGCCGATAATTCCAACAGGAATAATGGGGCATCCAAGTTTGATGGAAAGGCGCGCTGCACCAGTATGTCCCTTGTACAAAATGCCATCTCTGCTGCGCGTGCCTTCGGGATAGATACCAAACAATTCACCGCGACGGAGAACCTCTTCTGCTGCAAGAAGTGCACCTTCGCTCTTTGAGCCTCCTGCACGATCGATAGGAATCATGCCAAGTGCTGGAAAGAGATGTTTCGTTTTCCATGAATCCATATATTCGGCTTTTCCCACGAAACTGATTTGCCGACCCGCGTACACCATGGTGAAGACCGAGTCGAAGAAACTGATGTGGTTTGGACACAAGATGGCTGGGCCTTCCGCGGGAATGTTCTCGTGCCCTTCAATCGTCACATCCCAGAATCGGTCAAGCAGTGGCTTAATAACGCGTCGCGCACGAATTTGGGCTTTGCCAGTGCCTGGCAATGCCGACGAAACAACAGGTGTGTTCTGCAAGTTGTCCTCTGATGCCATCTTGGTGTGACATTAGTCGCAATTGCGACAGCTATGTTCCAATTCGTTCCCGCATGGAGGAACAGGTATTGGCAGAAGCAATACCTCAGCGAGGCCCGACAGGGTCGCCAAGCTCAACGCCCAACAGAGACGCTGCCGCACTGACATCTTCTCCTGCTGCCGCTGCAGCATCGATGGCGCGGAGAGCGCCAGGAGTATCTAGGTCATCGTCAAGTCGTTCGCGAACAGCGTCCAGCACCTGCGATTCAGCACCACCAACACTGCCCGTCCACGCGAGGAGACGCGCGTGATTTCGTGGCATGAGTTCGTCGTCCCATTCCCATTCGTTTCGATAGTGATGTTCGATCACAGCCAATCGAATTGAACGTGGGTCCCATTCAGTTCGCAATTTGTCCACGAAGACAAGGTTGCCCAGACTCTTCGACATTTTCTCGCCATCTTTGAACACCATGGCTACGTGCATCCAATGCTTCACGAATTGCTCACCAGTGGCAGCCTCAGATTGAGCACGTTCACATTCATGGTGAGGAAAGATCAGATCGCTTCCGCCACCGTGCAAATCAATAGTGGTTCCTAATTCACGCAAAGCAAGCGCAGAACACTCAATGTGCCAGCCAGGCCGACCCGGACCCCATGTCGTTTCCCATGATGGTTCATCATCAGCCGATGGGTGCCACAAAACGAAATCAAGAGGATGGCGCTTATTGGGGTCGTCAACTTTGCCCCCGCGCTGGCGAGCGAACTCGATCATCTGTTCCTGCGAGTAATGAGAGACCTCGCCAAAGGTTGGCGACTTTGACACATCGAAATACACGGAGCCACCAGCAACATAGGCAAATCCGCGATCAATAACCATGCCGATGAATCCGCGAATGTCCGAGATAGCAGAAGATGCCCGAGGCGTGCTGTACACCGGCAATGTATTGAGCGCCACCATGTCTCGATTGAAACGAGCTTCTTCGCCTGCCGCAAGATCAAGGTAATGCACGCCTAATTCACGGGCTTTTGCAAACAAAGGATCATCAACATCGGTGACGTTCCGAACACACTTCACTGTGTGCCCAAGGTCAATGAGACGTCGTTGCACGATGTCGTACACCAAGAATGTGGCGGCATGGCCTAAGTGCGTTGCATCGTACGGAGTAATGCCGCACGTATACATCAAGACCGTTTCGCCTGGCGTAAACGGAACGACTTCTTGTCGTGCAGTGTCGTACAAGCGCATTGACATATTGACTACGCGGTTGCCCGAGGGTCTTTCTTGATACCTGTGAGTTTTGGTGCCACTCGAGTCTTGTAGCGAACATTCAATTGCAACAACACGGCCGTGAAGGCTTCAATGGCGGTTGCATTCGAGAGTTCGCCTGCATCAAGCGGGCGACAACCAGGAATATGTGCCGCAATGTCCATAGCAATTTTCTTGGCATCTTCATCGTCTGAACAAATCAGCACGTCAGAGTCGATGGGGTCACCCAAGTGACCAAGTTCTTTTGCAGGCAAATGGTGGAATGCAGCAACAATGCGACACTCTGGGACGGCAGCCTGCACATGTGCTGCCACGCTTCCGCGAGGTGGCATTAGCGGCTGGAATTCATGACCCACGCGTACCAAGGCATTGGCCATACTGATGATGACTTTGCCGGCAAGCACATCGATGTTGTCGCGAGCTGTTGTGGCGGCACCATCCCATGGAGTTGCTAGAACCACCACGTCACAAGATGACGCCATGTGGTTGTCGCCTGCTTCAAGTGCCAAGTTCAGGTCGGGCCACTGTGCCTTCAAAGCATCAATCACCTCAAGTGCTCGGTATTTCGAACGCGAGCCGATAACGACTTCATAACCAACAGAAGCAAGTCGGGCCCCCAGGGCACTTCCGGCTGGCCCTGTGCCTCCAAGAATTCCAATACGCATCTAGGAGAGCCTTACACAAACACCCCTACCGAACTACGGTCATATGCATGGGACTTCTCGAAGGTAAGAAAATCGTTGTCACGGGCGTGCTGACCGATGCGTCAATCGCATTCAAAGTGGCCCAGCTCGCCCAACAAGAAGGGGCCGAGATTGTGCTCACTGGTGCGGGACGTGCCTTGTCCCTCACGCAGCGATTTGCGCGCCGTCTCGAGACCGAGCCACAGGTTTTTGAATTCGATGTCACAGTGCCTGAGCACATTGAGTCCGTTCGTGAACAAGTGCGCAACTCACTTGGTCGCGTTGATGGCGTGCTTCACTCCATCGGATTTGCCCCCGAGGTGTGCTTGGGTGATGACTTTCTCGCTGCGCAATGGAAGGACGTGGCCGTTGCAATGGAGATTTCTGCGTACTCATTGAAAACGTTGATTGACGCATTCCTTCCTCTGATGCCTTCTGGTTCTTCCATCGTTGGTCTCGATTTTGACAACACAGTCGCATGGCCCGCGTACAACTGGATGGGAGTGGCCAAAGCAGCTTTCGAGTCCACCAGTCGCTACCTTGCCAAAGAACTCGGACCTCGAGGCATTCGTTCAAACCTTGTGGCAGCTGGTCCCATCAAAACGATGGCGGCGAAATCAATTCCTGGCTTCAAATTATTTGAGGACACATGGTCAGATCGCGCGCCACTCGGGTGGGACGTTAATGATGCAACACCCGTTGCCAAAACCGTCATCGCTCTGATGTCCGATTGGTTCCCTGCCACTACCGGCGAAGTCATTCACGTTGACGGTGGCTACCACGCCATGGGCGCGTAAACATCCGTGACGAATCGACTTGCGTCGGCGTCGTCGCCATACCTCCGTCAACATCGAGATAATCCTGTCCACTGGTTTCAGTGGGGTGACGAAGCATTCGCAGAAGCACAACGCACGGGCAAACCAATTCTTCTCTCCGTGGGATACTCCGCATGCCACTGGTGCCATGTGATGGCTCATGAATCCTTTGAGAATGACGACGTTGCCGAAGTAATGAACTCGTTATTCGTCAATATCAAAGTTGATCGAGAAGAACGTCCCGATGTTGATGCTGTCTACATGGACGCCGTGCAAGCACTCACCGGGCGTGGCGGTTGGCCAATGACCGTGTTCTGCACACCAACGGGTGAACCGTTTTATGGCGGCACCTATTACCCACAAGAAACCTTCGTGAAGTTGATGGTTGCAGTTGATGATGCATGGAAGAACCGACGAGACGAGCTTCAGCAAAATGTTGAAGCCTTGATTGAGTCAATTGGTCGCACGGCAAGCATTGCCCCAGCCGACGACATCGATGTTCCTTCCCTAATGGCCACCACATTGAACGCCATCACTCAATCATTTGATTCACAATGGGGTGGCTTTGGTAACGCGCCAAAGTTTCCATCAACATTCGCAATCGACCTCCTTCTGCGTGAATACCAGTTAACGAACAACCCACTTCTCTTGCAGATGGCTGAAACGTCGCTTGATGCAATGGCGGCTGGCGGAATGTACGACCATCTTGGTGGCGGTTTTTCTCGCTACAGCGTTGACCAGCAGTGGCTGGTGCCGCATTTTGAGAAGATGCTCTACGACCAGGCACTTCTGACGCGGGTGTATCTGCACGCATGGCAACTCACAGGCAATCCTCGCCATCTCCAAGTGGTGAGAGAGATTGTTGAATATGTCTTGCGTGACTTGTGTGATGACTTAGGTGGCTTGTACAGCGCAGAAGATGCTGACTCGCTTGATGAGCATGGTCATTCCGAGGAAGGTGCGTTTTATACATTCACGCCTGCAGAAATTCATGCAATCCTTGGCAACGACGCAACGACTGCGTGCGAATGGTGGGACATCACCGACCACGGCAATTTTGAAGGCCGCAACATTCCCAATCGAATTCGCCGCCGTGGCGATATTGCACGACCTGCACACATTGAATCGCTGCGACAAACACTCTTCACCGCACGAGCTCTCCGTTCGAGGCCTGGGCTGGACAACAAAGTTCTCCTTGAGTGGAACGCAATGATGTTGTCCTCGTTGTGCGAAGTAGCCAGCGCACTCAATGATCAGGAATTCATAGATGCGGCAATTCGCAACGCTGAGTTCTTGATGGCACATCTGCACGATGATTCACTCGGATGGCGACGCAGTTGGCAACCCAACGCAACTCCCCCAGCACAGCACAATGCTCTCGCTCACGACCTTGCGCATCTTGTTGATGCAATGACACGCATGTACGAACTCACCGCCGACCACAAATACCTCACTGTGGCTGTTGAAACTGCTCACGAATTGCTTGAGAAGTATTGGGATGAAAGCAATGGTGGATTCTTCACTGTCTCCAACACGGCCGAACAACTGGTGGTACGACAAAAAGATCTCATGGATAATGCAACGCCATCGTCAAACTCAGTGGCAGCGCATGCATTCCTTCGCCTGTCTGCACTGACGGGAGACGCAATACTTCACGAGCGTGCCGTTGACATTTTGCGACTACTCGGCCGCGTCAGCGCGTCTGCGCCTTCAGCGTTCTGTTTTGCTATCACCGCAGCACTCCTCCAGCATGAAGGCACCACAGAAATTGTGATCCCAGGAGACGACAGCAACTTGCTGTCCGTTGCACGTGAATCATGGAGGCCCCACTCCGTGCTTGCCTGGGGCGACCCTCTTGATTCCCCTCTCTGGGCCGACCGTTCTCCCGGTGCGGCGTACGTGTGCCGCAATTACACATGTCAGTTACCGGCGCGCACACCCGATGAATTACGGGAGCGACTCGCTACCAAGTAAGGCGGTGCACCACGTCTTTTGCAGACTTGCTGGTGCGCGAACTGCTGCGACCTTTTCGAGTGTCGTTCTCGGGGTATCCGAAAGCAATGGTGCCAAGAACTTCCACATGATCGGGAATATGAAATGCTCTGCGCAGTTCCGCTTCTTGCGCATGTGCAAAGAACAACGCCCCTATTTCACGTTCTTCTAGCGCCAGCAAAAATGTCATCGTGGCAAATGATGCATCGATTGTCCAATAAGGAGCAACCCAGGCATCGGTAGATGCGCCAAGCCCGGTAGCTGCTTTGTCTGATTCGCTGTATCGCTGAAGATATGCCTGAGTATCTGCGAGTACCAGCGCAATGCACGGAGCATTCAATAAGCCCGGAAACACAAACCCGCTGCGCTTGTCTTCGGGCAATGCAATATTCCAATAGTTAGACGTTGCATCGCCTTCAAACAAGAGAAGATGCCAACCTTGCGATTTACCAGCGCTTGGAGAACGCAATGCAAGCTCAACGCATTCGTTGGTGATTCTTTCGTCAACCTGTTGCGACGAAAATGAGCGCGTCATCCGACGTGAACGAACGACGTCGGAGAATTGCACGATTACTGGCGAGCGCCGAGTTTGACCAGGCTCTCGGCCATGGTCCAACCGTGCACAATCAGTACACCGCCCTTTTTGGCATTGACACCTTTGAAGAGTGATTGCACATCGGGCGAGATTTTTTCAGGCTTCAACGATTCGTGATCGAGGAATCCACTTTGTCCATCAACCGAGACGATGAAGGATTGCTCGTCGTAGTTGTCGTCAACATTGAAGCGACGAGCCAAACGGCGGCCCCATGCACGCTCTTCGCCCACGGCGCGGTGACCTGAGCGAGGAATGATTTCGGTGAGGGATTTAAACGCGTCAACGCCATCAGCAGTTGCGAATCGGCTACCAACAACAACGTCTTCGTCAGGGAATGCCATGAGAGCGCGGTGATATGCCTCGCCCATGAGACCTTTGAGAATTGATTCCCGCTTAGCGGTGCGCTTGATGGTCATAAGACCAATGAGCACACATGGAGTTCCGCCAATGCGCTCAAGAGTGGAGAACGTAACGCCGTGCAATTTGCCATCGAGGCGGGCAAGGGTGCACAACACCCAATCGGTTTGTGCCTGCGCGAATTGAGCTGCCCCAAAGGCACCCTCAATGGTGAGCATTTCTTCGAGCTGAGCCTCTGTGAGAGCACTGCAGTCTTGTGTGGTCACTTCCAACGACATTGACTGGCTAGCTCCCCTGCACTCGAGCGGCGAATTCGCCGACAACAACTTGTCTATTCTGCCAGCGATTAGGGCTATTTCCCGATGTGGGGAATGAAATCAAATGATTTTCACCGAATTTGTGCCAAAAGTGAGTCGTAATGGCCCCACTGCCTTCTCAAAATCAATCAATCCAGTCGGCCCAAGGTCGAACATCTTGCCACCGGTCAACTTCACTTTTACTGGTGATTCACCGGGGAACTCCCGAATAATTTCCTTCAGTATCTCAAGCTTCTCTCCGTTGAAACCAGACGGAAGGGCCAGCAACACCTCTGGCACTCGCTGACTGAGGTTCTCGGGAACCACAATGCGATTCGCTGAGAAACTTGGTGGAGCATCATCACGTTTGTTCAATCGACCAGTCACTGTGACCACTAAGTCGTTATCGAGGAGGTGCCCAAACTCGGCCAAGGTTTTGGCAAACACAGTGACCTCAATAGATGAGGCCATGTCTTCCAACATGAAGGTTGCCATTTGATCTCCACGCTTGGTGAAGCGTCGGTTCAGCGAAGACATCACGCCACCAATGGTGACCATTCCGGATTCGCGATCTTCAAGATCTGCAATGGAACTTGTGGTGAGACGACGCAAAGCTAATTCAACACCCTTAAGCGGATGGTCGGAGATGTACAGACCCAACATGTCCTTTTCATGGCGCAACTGGTCGGGCTTGGAGAATTGCACATCGGGAATAGCGATAGCAGACGACCAATCGGAGTCGCCAGATTCTTCTAGTTCGCCAAAGAGGGACATGACGCCCTTTTCTTCTTCACGACGTTTCGCGATTGCATCATCCACGATGGACTCATGCACCATGAGCAAACCACGACGAGGATGACCCAAAGAATCGAATGCTCCACCCTTAATGAGCGATTCAACAGCACGCTTGTTGAGAGCCTGCTCGGGTACTCGACGCGCAAAGTCATGGAACGACTCAAATGGACCGTGTGCATCACGCTCGTCGGTGATGAGTTGCACCAACGCCTCGCCTACGTTGCGCACCGCTGACAGCGCGAACACCACATGGCGTTCTCCGTTTTCATTGACAACAGCAAAGTCAGTGTTTCCCGTATTGATATCAGGGTTCTTTACTGTGATTCCCAGTGACCGGGCATCTGCAAGGAAGATTGCAGCTTTTTCGTAGTTGCCCTTCACCGAGGTGAGTAAACACGCCGCATATTCAGCGGGGAAATGCGCTTTGAGGTAAGCGGTTTGATAGGACACCAAGCCGTAACCGAAAGTGTGGCTCTTGTTGAACGCGTAGTCGGCGAACTTCTTAATAACGGCAAACAGAGTTTCACCGAGTTCACGGCCATATCCCTCTGTTTCGCATCCGTCGATGAATGCGCCTTCTTCTTTTTCCATTGCCTTGAGGTCTTTTTTGCCACAGGCTTTTCGCAAGTTGTCTGCTTGTGCAAGGTCGTAGCCGGCGAATCGTTGCGCCACGCGCATCATGGATTCTTGGTACACCATGAGGCCGTACGTGTCGTGCAGCAATTCTTTTGCTTCAGGGTGGAAATACTCTGGTTCTTTGCGATTGTTTTTGTAGTCGGCGTAGTCGTAGTGCATGTTCACACTCATGGGGCCAGGGCGATACAACGCAAGCACAGCACTGACGTCTTCGAACGACGTGGGCTTCATGGAACGAAGCAAGGCACGCATAGGCGTGGATTCCAACTGGAACACACCAATGGTTTCTCCACGACTCAATAGGTCGAAGGTGAGTTGATCGTCGAGTGGCACGGTGTCGATATCAAAAGACGGATCTCGTTGGCGACGAATCATTTCCACTGCATCGGAAATGACGTCGAGGTTGCGCAGACCCAAGAAGTCCATCTTTAAGAGTCCGAGCGATTCCACTGCATGCATTTCGTATTGCGTGACGGTGGGAGCCTCATTGGCACCTTCGCCGGAGCCCTTGCGCTGAATGGGCAAATAGTTAGTAAGCGGCTCTGGCGTAATCACCACGGCAGCCGCGTGAATACCATCGGAACGCTTCAAGCCCTCGAGCCCACGGGCAACGTCCATCACCTTGGCCGCCACCTCGTCAATTTCCACTAGGTCACGGAGTGCTTGTGCCTCGCGGTAACCATCGGCGTACTTTTCGTTGTACTCAAGACAGGCGGCAAGTGGCGTGTCACGACCCTGCTGCAATGGCGGCATGAGTTTGGCAATTTTGTCGCCGACGCCATATTCATATCCGAGCACTCGTGCTGCATCGCGAACAGCGTTACGAGCTTTGATGGTGGCAAACGTGATGATTTGAGCAACATGGTCGCGGCCGTATTTTTCTGCTGCATAGCGAATCATTTGGTCGCGATATCGCGAGTCAAAGTCCATATCAATGTCAGGCATGCTGACGCGAGATGGATTAAGGAATCGTTCAAACAGCAAGTCGTACTTAATGGGATCTAGCTCTGTGATGCGTAAAACGTACGACAATGCACTGCCAGCAGCAGAACCTCGACCAGGCCCACAACGAATGCCAGTCTCTTTCGCGTAACGAATGAGATCCCACACGATGAGGAAGTACGAGTTGAAGCCCATGGTGTCAACAATTTTCAGTTCGTACGCCAGACGCTCTACAACTTCGCTGGGCAGATCTTCACCGTTTGGCGCCCAGCGCATCTTGGCGCCTTCCCATGCAAGGTGTTCGAGATAGGCCTTATCTGTGTCGAAACCTTTGGGAAGCGGGAACACCGGCAACTGGTACTCGCCCATAACGATTTCCACATTGGCTCGCTCAGCAATCAACAATGAGTTATCGCATGCATCAGGCAATTCGCTCCAGGTGGCGCGCATTTCGGCAGCTGTTTTGAGATAGTGCTCGTGACCATCAAACTTGAATCGATCGGTATCGCGCATGAGAGCACCGGTTTGCACACAGAGTAATGCATCGTGCGCTTCATGGTCGCTCTTATTGACATAGTGCGAATCATTGGTAGCCAACAGTGGCGCGCCAATCTTCTTGGCAAGTTCAATCAACTTGGGGTTGGTGCGAATTTGGTCGGCAATACCGTGGTCTTGCACCTCAACGAAGAGATTGTCTTTCCCGAAAATATCTTGGAGACGCCCCGCTTTTTGCAAGGCACCTTTCTCGTCACCATTCAGGATGGATTGCAGCACGTGGCCACCAAGACAACCTGTGGTGGCGATGAGGCCGGATGAATACTTCTCTAGTAATTCCCAGTCGACACGTGGCTTGTAGTGATACCCCTCTAAGAACGCAAGGCTTGATAACTGAATGAGGTTTCGGTAGCCCTGATTGTTCTCAGCCAACAAAGTGAGGTGGTAGTACTGCTTGCGGCCGCCTTCATCGACACCACCGTTGTCGTCCATTTTCCCACGACGCGCAATGCGCTCGGTGCGGTGGTCGTGAGCCATGTACGCCTCTGTACCAATGATGGGTTTGATGCCCTGCTTACGACATTCGTTGTAGAACTCAATGACGCCATACATGTTGCCGTGGTCAGTAATGCCAAGAGCGGGTTGCCCGTCTTCCACTGCTTTGGCAACAAGCTCATCTAAACGGGCTGCCCCATCGAGCATGGAGTATTCGGTATGAACGTGGAGGTGTGTAAATGACGAACCCACGTAACCCCAACTCCTTCTCAGCCGCCAAGCGGCCAACGTGGACAGTTGCCCACGCAGATAACACCGCTGTGGTTTACAAAAGTAGCAGTCGGGTGTGGCGCGCCATTAGAGGGCGCACAGACCTAGAGGTACGTGCCTGTGGGTGAGCCCGGATCAAGCATTCCTGGCGGAATTTGTCGCATTTGTTCGATTTGCTGTCGCGCAGCCAACTGCTGAGCAAACAAAGTGGCCTGAATGCCGTGAAACAGTCCTTCCAGCCAACCCACTAATTGAGCCTTCGCCACGCGCAATTCACCTTCGGACGGCACCTCGCCCTCTTTGAATGGCAATGCCAGCATGTGCAACTCTTCGGCAAGGTCTGGCGACAGAGCGGTTGAAATTTCCACGATGGAACGTTCGTAAATTTCAGCGAGTCGTTCGCGACTTGCTTCATCTAGTTGTGTACCGCGTACTTCTTCGAGAAGCTGACGAACCATTGATCCGATACGCATGACCTTTGCGGGCTCGGTGACGCTTTCGGTGGCCGGCGGCACTTGGTCGACGGTCATGCCATCGACAACTTCTGCTCCAGTAACAACTGCTGGGGTCTCTTGCGAATTTGACATCACTTCATTCTGCCAATTACCGCACTGAAAACTCTTTCACCTGTGAATGAGAGTGCGATTACACCACTTTTGCCAACAACGGGACAAGCATTTCGTCAGCAGTGAGAGATCCGTGACGACATATGAGTTGATACGGGCCACTATCAAGGGGCTCATCAAAACTCACGGGGGCGTGGGCCGCTAACGCAATATCGCCCATTCGTCGCGCCACTGCATCGGTCACCCGAGGGCCAAACCACTGTTCATCAAGCACTTGTGCCTTGTCCACCACCCAGGCGACATTGCTGTATTGCTGGCATGCATCACGCAATGCGTCAACCCGTCCGCGCCGCGCATGCAACCAGCGAAACCGTCCCTCACCAGATTGATGATGCACATGTTCTGACACGTCGGTAGACGGCAGGATGGTGTTCTCCCCTACATGCACCTGACCGTGATCTGCAGTGACCACTAACACCGTGTCGCTTGGCAACACTGACAAGATGTCAGCAACAAGAGCATCTGCCGCACGAAGTTCTGCTTCATAGAACTCACCAAAGCCACGTTCATGAGCAATCTTGTCAACGCCGTCGTAATACACGTACACAAATTCTTCACCCGATGCGAGAGCATTATTCACGATCACGGGAATGCTGCTCACGGCGCGCCAACCCATTTCTTTCACTCCGGCTAAGTGTGCAAGCGTGAATCCGCTTCCTTGCAATTCACCTTTGCTGAGAACTGGAACACTCAAACCAAGAAATGGCGGACACGGTTGCACTTGTTGTGGCGGATAGCGACGACGAAGATCGCCGTTTTCATCAGCCCATCGCAACACGTTCATCACGGTGTCACCCATATCCATGCGATAACCAATGATGCCGTGTTCCCCGGGCGCTAACCCTGTGGCAAGAGAGGTGAGTGCAGCTGCAGTTGTTGTTGGCGCAATCGTTGTGATGTGCGACCCAACGAAGGATGACAGCGTGGGCATGTGCTCGCGATGTGCTTCAAACTGGTTCCAACCCAACCCATCGAGCAGGAGAAGCACGACGCGCGGAGCACCAGCCACCACCGAAGGCATCCATGACGGAACAGTGCGTGGACCCCCGGGGGCGCACAGAACGGGCACAACATCGGAAAGAGCCCCACGGCCATATTTGGGAAGAACGGGCATTGAAGTACTCACCCCCCTAGTCCACCACCTACGATGGCTCTGTGCGAGTTTCTACGCGAGGTGATTATGCCTGTCGAGCATTGCTCTCCCTTGCCCTGCATTCAGGGGATAATTCGCCGACCTCTGTGAGAGACATTGCCGAGCGCACTGGCTTGCCCCAGCCATACCTTGAACAAATCCTCCTTGCCCTCAAGGGCGCCGGCCTTGTTCGCTCCAAGCGTGGTGTTGGTGGCGGCTACCTGCTTGCGAAGTCACCCAGTGATATTCGCTTGTCAGAAATTATTTCTGCCGTTGACGGGCCCATCACGTTGGGCGATTTTGGTCAGCCACACCAAGACGGCTCGTGCGACCATGAGGGCCAATGCGTCCTGCTCGCAATTTGGGATGTGGCTGGGCAACACATGCGTGAGCACCTTGATGCCTACACCCTGGAAAACATTGCCTCAGCGGCTGGCGGAACTGGTCCGTGGCCCAAGGTGGATACTCACCACCACCACTGATTTATTCGGGTGTTGCAAATTCGCAAGTGGCAAGAATTGCCACAAAATCTGCGGGCAGTGGCGCAGACCACGTCATCTCTTCACCAGTTCCCGGGTGAATCAACGTCAGCCGTGCTGCGTGAAGCATGGGGCGTGGGGCCTTCAAAGCGGAACGCGCTCCGCCATACAACGAGTCACCGACCACAGCGTGATTGACAGACGCAAGGTGCACGCGAATTTGATGTGTGCGTCCGGTTTCTAGAGTGCATTGCACCAACGAAAGATCGGCAGGCACATTAAAAGTGTCAACAACTTCTAGATGAGTGCGGGCCCACTTGCCACTATGCACCACTGTCATCTTCATGGGGTCTTTCGGATGACGACCAAGCGCCGCATCTACAACCGCCGTGGGCGAATCAAAGTGTCCCCATGCCAACGCGAGATATTCACGTCCCACTTCGTGATCAGACAATGCTGCAACAAGAGAGTCATAGGCGCGTTGTGAGCGAGCCACAACCATTAAGCCGGTTGTTCCCGAGTCGAGACGGTGCACAATGCCAGGACGAGCAGGTTGCCCCACCGATTGCACTTCGGGATACAACGCAAGAATGCCATTGACCACAGTGCCTGTGCCATGGCTTGATGCCGGATGCACCACAAGGCCGGCGCTCTTGTTGATGACAATGATGTCTTCATCGTCATACAACACTTCAAGTTTTACTGACGGATCACCAGCAGGTGGTTCGTCAACAGGGATCTTGTCGAGGTCAACAACAACTACTTGGCCTTCGCGCAAACGCGACTTTCCAGACTGTGTCACTACCCCATCAATTTCAGCGCCACCCGATGCAATCAGCTTCGAAGCGTCAGAACGAGAGATATCGGCAATCAACGAAACGATGCGGTCAATGCGCTCACCATCAAGAGCTGCGGGAAGTGTCTCTTCAACTTTCATGACACCTCATTTGCACCAGACGAACGGTACTCGGCAACCATGCCAATAATGAGGAGCCCTGCACCAATAGTGATTGCAGCATCTGCCACATTGAACGCGGGGAACCATTGCAGGTCAATGAAGTCGACAACTCGACCGTGCAACCAGCCTTTTCCACGGAAGACACGGTCACATACGTTGCCGACCGCGCCAGAAGTAATGAGACAGAGACCAAGTGCAGATAATGAAGTAGTTGCCCGCACCATTGCTCGAAAGAGCAAAGCGATAGCAACAATGGCAACAACACCAACAATCGGACCTAGTCCTTGGCCTTGTGAAAACGCAACGCCACTGTTGTAGCCAAGCGACAACTGCAATGTCCACACAATATGAACAACATGGCCGTCTGATAGTGACGACACAATCATTGATTTCGTCACTTGGTCAGCAAGCACCACCAAAGCGGCGATCAGCATCAAGCGGCGCGGAGATGGCACAGAGATACGAGGTGTTTAGCGACGGCCAAGTCCGCCGGCGCGTTCAGTAACAAGCTCGGTGGCCCAAGGAATAGCACGCAAACGCTCTTTTGGAATGGGAAGACCAGAGAGTGATGAATAGCCGTACTCACCGTTCTTCACGCGAAGAAGCGCTGCGTCGATTTCCTCAATGGTTTGACGTGCAGCTGCGGACAACGTGAGGTCTTGATCACGCTCAACAACCATGGTGTCACCTTCGCCACCATCTTCATCGAATTGCACGTCGCCCATTTCAGCGTCGGCAATCAGCGCATTCGCTTCATTCTCCAAGCGGTTTGCCTGGCCCAACAACTTGGCACGCTCTTCGTTCAATGAGTCACGAATTTCAACAAGGAACTCATGTTTGAATTCCTTTGTTGATGTAATGCCATCCTTTGTCTCAATCTTGATGATTGGTGGACGCTTTGGTGGTTCTGGCTTGCGCTTTGCTGCTGCAGCAGCAGCCGCGGCAGCAGCCTTTGCCTCATCAGCAGCCTTCTTAGCGGCAGCCTTCTCAGCATCTGCGGCGGCCTTCGCAGCGGCCTTGGCCTCATCAGCAGCCTTCTTAGCGGCAGCTTTCTCAGCATCAGCAATCTTCTTCAGGCGTGCCTTCTCTGCGTCGGCAGCTTTCTTGGTCTTTGCTTTCTCAGCAGCAGCAGCTTTTGCAGCCTTTGCTTTCTCAGCAGCCACCTTTGCAGCAGCAGCTTTCTTTGCGGCAAGTTCCTTTGCCTTGGCAACTGCTGCAGCTTTCTGAGCTTTCGCTTTCTCGGCAGCGGCTTTGGCGGCAGCAGCCTTTTTCGCAGCAGCTTCCTTTTCTTTTGCCTTCTTTGCAGCAGCGGCAGCAGCAGCCTTTTGAGCCTTTGCTTTTTCGGCAGCGGCCTTGGCGGCAGCAGCGTTCTTCGCAGGAGCAACTTTCTTTGACGGCGCGGCCTTCTTGACAACCTTCTTCGCAGGAGCGGCCTTCTTCACCACTTTCTTAGCGGGTGCTGCCTTCTTCACAACCTTCTTCGCGGGCGCGGCTTTCTTGACAACCTTCTTGGCGGGTGCTGCCTTCTTTGCTGGCGCAGCCTTCTTGGCGGGAGCGGACTTCTTCACAACCTTCTTGGCGGGTGCTGCCTTCTTTGCTGGCGCAGCCTTCTTCACGGCCTTCTTTGCTGGCGTGGACTTCTTAGCGGGCGACTTCTTGGTAGCCATGGTGAGCATTCTCCTTGTGCCGGGCATCCGCCCGTGTTGCCCCGAGAGGTTACGGCTTAAATTGCCGTTTTCTCAACGACTGCGTGCAACCGAGACACCAATACTGGCGCCTTCAATGGCAACGGGGCGCTCCATAGTGGTGTCCCACACCACTTCTGTTGCCAATGTTTCACCAGCGATCAAGGCCTCATGCACGGAAATTTGTGACTTCAGAACCTCGTCGACACCCAAGGTGAGCACGATTCGGTCTGAAACCTGCAGGTCAGCATCGCGACGGGCTTGCTGCACCGCACGCACCACATCGCGAGCGAGGCCCTCGGCTTCAAGCTCTGGGGTCACGGTGATATCAAGAAGCACCACGCCTGCGCCACCGGCAAGTGGCGCACTCGCTGAATCGGAGTTTGTAACAAGACGCAAACTGTATTCACCTGGTTGCAATGACTCTCCGGCAACGTGGATGATGTCGCCATCTTGGGTCCACTCGCCCTTTTTCACCGCAACAATGACGGCTTGTGTGTTCTTGCCGAGGCGTGGTCCTACAACGGCGGGTACCACTTGAAGTTCGTGCGATGCAACAGCATCAACATCGGTAGTGAGGACTACTTCAC
This sequence comes from Acidimicrobiaceae bacterium, assembly GCA_947447175.1. Taxonomy (GTDB): domain Bacteria; phylum Actinomycetota; class Acidimicrobiia; order Acidimicrobiales; family Ilumatobacteraceae; genus UBA2093. The sequence goes on from CANFIM010000006.1 coordinate 25,464, forward strand.
GTACATTGACCTCATCACGCACAATGTCGAGATAGTTGGCAAGTGATTCTGCTGAGCCTGATGCAACCGTGAGCGATGCCAAAGGCAAGCGCACTCGACGACTATGCGTTTTGCGCACCGACAATGCAGATGAACACACATCGCGAATCATGTCCATGGCGGTAACGAGGGAGGCGTCGCGCGGCAAGGCTGCCGAGGTGGGCCAATCACTGAGATGAACACTCGGAGCACCAACATTGAGCCCGGCGTAGATTTCGTCAGCCACCATTGGCAACAAGGGTGCAGCAATCTGAGTCAACAGATGCAACACCGTGTGCAATGTGTCAATGGCATCTTGGTCACCCGCCCAGAAGCGATCGCGGCTACGACGGATGTACCAATTAGTGAGCACGTCGAGGAACGAACGAATGGTTTGACACGCAGCAAACAGGTCGTATGAATCCATTGAGGTTGTCACCAAATCAATGGTGTCGCCCAACTTGCCCAACACGTATCGGTCGAGAACATTGGATGAGTCGGTACGGAATGTTCCACTCTTATTCTCTGCGTTTGCGTACAACGACAAGAAGTAATAGGAGTTCCAGAGAGGTAACAAAACCTGTCGAACCGTATCGCGCATACCAACATCGGTGACTGAGAAGTCTCCTCCGCGCAAGATAGGTGAAGACAAGAGATACCAGCGCATTGCATCAGCACCGTGAGAGTCAAACACTTTCATTGGATCTGGATAGTTGCGCAGACTCTTTGACATTTTTGCGCCATCATCACCCAGCACAATTCCGTGGCTGACGCACGACGAGAATGACGGACGATCAAACAAAGCTGTGGCTAACACATGCAGTGTGTAGAACCATCCGCGAGTTTGTCCGATGTATTCCACAATGAAGTCGCCGGGGTAATGGCTCTCAAACCAATCACGGTTCTCAAATGGATAATGCACCTGGGCGAATGGCATAGAGCCGCTTTCAAACCAGCAGTCAAGCACTTCGGGGACGCGACGCATCATTGACTTCCCTGTGGGGTCATCGGGGTTCGGACGAACGAGATTGTCGATGCCAGGGCGATGCAGGTCTGTTACTTCAACACCAAAATCGCGGCTGAGGTCTTCCAAGGATCCGTAGACATCAATGCGCGGATACGTAGGGTCATCGCTCTTCCACACAGGAATAGGTGATCCCCAGAATCGGTTACGGCTGATGGCCCAGTCACGTGCATTGGCAATCCACTTACCAAATGATCCGTCCTTCAAATGCTCGGGAGTCCACGAGATTTGCTGGTTCAACTCCACCATGCGGTCACGGAATTTTGTGACCTGAACAAACCATGAAGAGACAGCGCGGTACACCAAAGGCTCAGCACAACGCCAACAGTGCGGGTACGAGTGGTTGTAAGTGTCGTGACGAAGTACAACACCCATTTCTTTCAATGTCTTGATGACATCAGGGTTTGCATCAAATACGTGACGACCCCCCCATGGAGTGATTTCAGCGGTGTATTGACCATGCTCGTCCATTGGACAAATGGTGGGAATTCCAGCGGCGTTGCATTCGTTTTGGTCGTCTTCACCGAAACCAGGAGCCATATGCACAACGCCGGTGCCGTCTTCCGTAGTGACAAACTCTGCGCCCAGCACCTTGAATGCATTCGCTGTTCCTGCAAGGAATGGAAAGAGAGGGGTGTATGAACGACCAACAAGTTCTGAGCCCTTGAGGGTTGCTACCTGTTCTGCGCCGTCTAATTCTTTTTCGTATGCGCCCAATCGGGCAGCAGCCATGACATAGGTGTTTCCATCAGGGTGCTTCATTACCGCGTAATCAACATCAAGGCCAACAGCCAGTGCCAAGTTGCTCGGCAATGTCCATGGTGTTGTTGTCCACGCGAGAATCTTCTCCCCTGTTTCCAACTGGAAGGCAACGGTGAGTGCGGGGTCTTGACGATCGCGATACACATCATCCATACGTGTTTCTGTGTTGGACAACGGTGTCTCGCAGCGCCAGCAGTACGCAAGCACACGGAATCCCTCGTAAATGAGACCCTTGTCCCACAATGTGCGAAACGCCCACATGACACTTTCCATGTATGGCGTATCAAGAGTTTTGTAATCGTTGTCGAAGTCAACCCATCGTGCTTGACGCGTGACATACCGCTGCCATTCGTCGGTGTATCGAAGAACACTGGTGCGACATGCATCGTTGAACTTGTCAATACCGAATTCAGTAATTGCGGGGTGACCAGCAATGCCTAATTCTTTTTCTGCTTCCACTTCCGCGGGCAAACCGTGGCAGTCCCAGCCAAAACGGCGTTCAACATGATGGCCTCGCATTGTTTGGTAGCGAGGCACAGCATCTTTTACAAAGCCGGTGAGAAGGTGTCCGTAGTGCGGAAGACCATTGGCAAATGGTGGGCCATCATAAAAAACGAATTCGTTCTTCCCTGCGTCTCCCACTGGTCGCGCTTGCACGCTGGCCTGGAATGTGGCGTCGCGCTCCCAGCGAGCCAACACGCCTTCTTCCATGCGTGGGAAGTTTGGCTGGGGGTCAACTGCGGGATAGGTCACGCAACAAGGCTAGAGGCGAGGGCCTCAGCACCCAAGAATGCTCATCAAGATGTTGATGGCGATAATCACAACCAACGGTGTGAAATCAAAGCCGCCAGCGGTGGGCAGCACTCGACGAATCGGAGCAAATACTGGCTCGGTGATCTTGTAGAGGAAACCAACAATGGGAGCAAAAGGGCTTCCCGACGTGATGGGGAAGAACGTTGAAATTGCACGAAGGATGACAACCAACTGATAGAAACTGGCAAGTTGACAGAGGATTCTCATGGCGAACTTCTAGTAACGATTGGAATCGAAGCTGACAGCTGGCTTCAGCAAGTACACACCGGCACCAACTTTTTCCATGTTGCCCCCGAGCGCGAAAACGACGCCGCATGCGAAGTCAACAAGACGACGCGACGTATCGCGATCAACACCTTCAAGATTCACAATGACAGGAGTTCCCGCTTTGAAGTGGTCGCCAATTTCTGGAGCGTCAGCAAAGTGACGAGGGCGAACTGTCACTGTGTCGCCAGCAGCAGGAACGGCGCGCACTGTTGATGTTGTTCGAGGAGCACCCACTGGACGCACATGTAATCCCGAATCATCGGGACGACGTGTTGCACCCGTGTCATCTACTCGCATTGGGCGAGGTGCGGGGCGAGAAATTTCTGAAGAATATTCGGGCTCGTAATCGCGACGAGAGAGTGGCTCAGTACCAGGACCGGGGCGAGATGCGCGCGCGGGACGCTCGTACTCAGCCGACATGTCGTAATCGTCGTACGCCTCTTCACCACTAAGACCCAAATAATCCATTGCACGGCGGAAAAACGACATGCCGACAGGTTAATACGCCACAGCCGCGCGGTGTGGGAGTTTCGTAACAAGAGTACGGACTCGCTATTTCGCTGCTCGCGCTCCAAACAGCCGACTACCAATTCGCACCATGGTGGACCCACACGCCACCGCCACAGGAAAATCATCTGACATGCCCATCGAGCACTCTGGCAACTGCTGTTCATCGGCCAGGCGACGCAACAATTGGAACGCTGATTCCTGTTCACGAACAGAACCGTGTGTTGGCCCAATTGTCATGAGCCCGCGCACTGAGAGCCCCGCCTCAGTTGCCCGTACCCGTAGTGCATCCACCTCGGCAGGCGCTACTCCCCCCTTGGTGGGTTCGGCGGTGGTGTTCACCTGCAACAAGACGGCAGCGCCGGGCGACCGCTTCGCGATTTCGACAATGACAGATTCGCGGTCAACTGTGTGCCACATCGACACAGAAGATGCAATGAGTTTCACCTTGTTTGACTGAACGGCTCCAATGAAGTGCACAGGGATATCAGCCAGGCCGTGTTCAATCTTTGCGTGTAACTCTTGGGCGTAGTTCTCACCTATCGCGTCACAGCCAGATGAGAACGCAGCATCAACTGCGTCAATACCAAAAGTTTTGGTGACAGCAATGAGTTGTACGTGTATGCCTCCGGCAGATGCAATCTCATTGCGCACAATCTGTACGCGCGAGGCGACCTCTGCTGGGTCAATCACATGGTGTCGCTTACTTTAAGAACGATGGAACGTCGAAATCGTCGTCATCGTCTGGATCCGAGAACGGATCGTCATCAGAGAAGATGTCTCGCACATTTGTAGTTGGACGAGCTTCTGCTGCTCGGCTCGAGCTTGATGCACGAGTACCGAACGAAGAAGGCGACTTGTCCGAAGAATCCCAGCGCTCGAAACCGGCAGCGATAACGGTGACTGAAATTTCATCACCCATTTCATCATCGATAACGGTGCCGAAGATGATGTTGGCGTCTTGGTGAGCAACTGCATGCACCACTTCTGCTGCTGCGTTGACCTCGAAAAGACCCATGCTGGACGGGCCGGTGACATTGAGGAGGATTCCTCGGGCGCCATCGATGGCAGCTTCGAGCATTGGGTTCGAAATAGCTGTTTTTGCAGCCACAACCGCCCGATTATCGCCACTTGCGACACCAACACCCATTTGGGCGCTGCCGGCAGAAGTAAGGATCATCTTGACGTCTGCAAAGTCGGTGTTGATGAGACCAGGCGTGGTGATGAGGTTGGTAATACCTGAAACACCTTGCAACAAGATTTCATCTGCCATGCGGAACGCATTGATGAGCGATGTCTTGTCGTTTGCAACGGTGAGCAATCTGTCGTTTGGAATCGTGATGAGCGTGTCAACCTTTTCCTTCAAACGAGTAACGCCATTTTCTGCCTGAACAGCACGACGACGACCTTCAAATGCAAACGGCTTTGTGACAACACCAATGGTGAGTGCACCAAGTCCGCGAGCGATCTCTGCAATGACAGGAGCTGCACCAGTGCCGGTACCGCCACCTTCACCTGCGGTGATGAACACCATGTCAGACCCTTGCAACAACTCTTCAATCTCATCGCGATGAGCCTCAGCTGCTGCCCGACCAACTTCGGGGTCAGAACCTGCACCTAGTCCGCGTGTGAGCTCGCGGCCAATATCAAGCTTGACGTCTGCGTCGCTCATAAGAAGCGCCTGTGCATCAGTGTTGACTGCGACAAATTCGACGCCGCGCAAGCCAGCGTCAATCATGCGGTTCACGGCGTTAACGCCGCCGCCACCAACGCCGATGACTTTGATTACTGCGAGATAGTTCTGTGGTGCTCCGGCCATGGGCCTGTTCCTCCAAAAAGTGTCCGTGCGGACTGAATGCGTCAATGTTTCCACAATGTGAGCGGAATTTGTGGCAATTACTGACCTGACGGGCCGATTCCGCGGGAATTATCGGGTCTGCACTGTGGGTTCGCCCGTTGAAACATCAACGACCGCCAAAGTGGCTGGATCTTGTCGGCGCAAAAGCACAACAACGGCAACCAGCTTGTTTTGCAGGTCTGTTGGAGGGCCGAACCGCACCACCGTGTTGCCCTTCAGAATCATGGACAATTCACCGCCTGCGCTGAGATCAAGCGATTTCACTTTGGGTCGAATCTCATCGGGCAAGGCAAGGACCAATTGAGCAGCTGCGCGATATGCATCATCGGCGATTGCACCCGCATCGAGCGAAGGCCCCACCCCCTGCACTTGCAGATACTTCGTGGGCCACCCTGTGAGCACATCGATCACATGACCGCGAGCATCCACCATGCGCACCTTTTCGTCATCTCCCACGTACCACACCACAGGCACGCGTTCGGAAACTTCCACGAGCGCATGACCAGGAAAGCTGGTGGTGATACGCACATCAGCCACCCACGGATCCTGAAGAATTCGAGAACGTGCCTTTGCAGTATCCACCGTAAATACCGAGGCCCCCTTCAACGACTTTTTCACTGCCGTGATGGTCTTCGTCGAGGTGTACACAGTGCCTTCAAAATCAACATGACGAATGGCAAACAGTGATGACGAAAGAACGGCCATGACTAGAACGAAGAACCCCATAACAACGCCAGCAAGTTTGAGCCACTTCACGCGCTTTAAGCGTTCGCGACGTTCCCTCCGTCGACGTCGCTCCTCAAATGTTGGGTCTGGACGATCATCGTCAACAATCACCACGCGGTCCATGAGGTCTGCGTCAATAACTACTGCCCCATCATTGTCATCAAAAATATTGATGACGTCGGCAACTCCTGAGAGAGGGCGCAACAGTGGATCCACTGGAATTCCGACGGAACTGTCGGCAAAAATGATTTCGCCACTATCGAAGCCATTCAGTGCTTCACCACTCTGAATCTCCGACGAATCGTGGGAAATCTCATCGGGAATGACCACCATTTCAGTGGGCGTGGCATCATCGGTTGGCAGAGCGCGCGTGGTGGCATCGTCAACAGGTGTGGGAGTTTCAGCCTGAATTGCGTCTGGCTTACCAGTACCAAAAATGTCTGAGAGTTCAGCAAGCACTGAGTCAGATACCTCAGTAACCGAGACTTCCTCGGTGGGTTTCTTTGAATCGTCACCGGGGAGATTCATTGGGTCTCCCCCATCAATTCGCAGACTCGTTGTGCTTGCGCGATTCGATCTCCATCGCTGTGTCGTGGGTCTGCGAACGCCTGCATTACCTCATCATTGAAACCAAGCATGCACACTTCGCTTCGCAAACGAATTCCCGTTTGTTGCTCCACTACAGACTGAACATGGCTCATGACAGCAACAATGTCGGCCGCCGTAGCGCCGTCTGATGCCTGAATGAAATTGGCGTGCTTCTCCGACACCCGTGCACCACCAATTGCAAACTCTCGAAGTCCGCATGAATCAATTAATGCACCTGCACTTCCTTCGCCTTGCGCTGGGTTCACAAAAACTGACCCAGCATTTCGTCCGCCTGGTTGGTGTTGGCGACGCCACGTGACCACCTCGTCGATATCAACGCTTTCGTCTGTGCGCACGGTGGTGTTCAGGCACGCAGATATCACCACGTGATGCGGCGACAACGCTGACCCACGGAAATGCAAACCCATATCGCTGGCTGCAATCGTGGCCCACCGACCCGATTTCATTGACACGATCTCAGCGCTCACCAATGCATCAACAATTTCGGCGCCGTGACCACCTGCATTCATACGCACTGCGCCACCCACTGAACCAGGGATACCGACGCACCATTCAAGACCCGCTCTCCCAAGGGCAATACTGCGCCTCGCAAGGATGGGCATTGGCATAGCTCCGGCCGCCACGATGTCATCACCCACTGCTTCGATTGCATGCTCGTTGGCCGCGTACGACATGAGAACAACAACGCCGTCAAACCCTTCGTCTGCGACAAGAAGGTTGCTTCCCCGGCCCACAACGGCCACAGGTATCTGTGGATGTGCAGCGAGAAGACCAGCGACTTCTTGCAATTCATGACGAGAAGTAACCGCAAGCGCACACGCCGCAACTCCACCCACGCCGTATGTGGTGTTGTTCGCCATCGGGCGGTTTCGTTCAACACGAACACCAAGTGATTCAGCGTGACGGAAGAAGGCGGTCCACTTTTCTTCACTCATGACAGCGCACCCCGAAGATCATCGGGCAGTGTTTCAATGTCACCGCACCCCATCGAAATACACACATCGCCCGGCTGCAAATAACTCTGAAGTTCACGCACGATGTCATCACGCGTTTGCGCCCACACCACTGACAGATTCGGATGCGCCGAAACAATGGCATCAGACACCAATTTGCCGGTGACCCCTTCAATTCGCGCCGTACCCGATGCATATACATCTGTAATCACTACAGAATCTGCTGCGCCGAAACAGTGGGAATACGAATCGGCCATTGCGGCAATTCGGTGAAAACGGTTGGGTTGGAAAACCGCAACTACGCGGCCCGACAATGACGGGTGTGTGCGAGCAGCAGCTATGGCCGCTTCTATCTCTGCTGGCAAGTGTGCATAGTCATCAATCAAGACGGCGCCATTGAATTCTCCGCGTTCGGTGAAGCGACGAGCAACGCCAGTGAAGTTTCTCACCGACGCACATGCGACATCAATGGGAACTCCCCATGCAAGCGCCATAGCTACTGCCCCAGCAAAATTCATTGCGTTGTGATCTCCGCGCAACGGGAGCGAACATGCATATTCCTGCTGGTCCACCACGAGATGGACAAGCAAACCATCAGATGTGGTGTCAATGCTGTGAATACGGACCGTTGCTGATTCGTCTACACCGAATGTGCTCAACGTTTTGTTGCCCGACAATGCGGCACGAATTGGAGCAGAACCAGGGTCGTCACTGCATACAACGACTGAACCAAGAACTCGTTGCGCAGCATCGACAAAGCAATGTTGAACATTTTCAAAAGTACCGAAGTAATCAAGATGATCTACATCAACATTCGTTACCAAGAGCGAATGCAATGGCAACACATCAAGCGTTCCGTCGCTCTCATCTGCCTCCAGCAACAACACATCAGTTGCACCAGCGCGAGCGCCAACCCCATAGCCAGAAACCTCTGCGCCAATGATGACGGACGGGTCGATGCCCCCGGCTTCGAGCATGAGCGCAAGAAGAGCAGTTGATGTGGTTTTGCCGTGCGTGCCTGCCACACCAATGGCTCGGCTTGAGGCACACAGAGAAGCGAGCATGCCGGAGCGATGTCGCACAGGTACACCCAACTGACCTGCTGCTTCACGTTCGATGTTTGAAGAAGGGATTGCAGTGGAATACGTGACAACATCAACATCACGAACGAGGGCCGCATTGTGTCCTATAGAAACGTCAACGCCCAAGGTTCGCAATTGTTCGGTGACGCTCGAGTCACGCATATCGGAGCCAGACACAATGTGACCACGTGCTTGCAGCAACTTGGCGATGGGACTCATACCAGGACCACCGATGCCAATGAAATGACAACGCTGAGACACTGACAGGTCAATCAGTGGTTCGGGAACGCGGCGCTCAGGAGTAGTGGACATGGATAGTCCATTGTTTCACGCGAGATGGGTTACAACGCGGCGTTCTGGATTTCTCGATACAACGCGTTACTGCGGTGAAGCGAGCCCAAAGCACGAGATTTCTCTTGCAAATTGCTCCGCTCAACGGAGTTCTCTAACAATCGCATGACATGGGACACCACAGCACCATCAGCGCAATCAGCCTCGCTACACATCACTGCTGCACCTTCATCGGCGAGCCATGAGGCATTCTTTGCTTGGTGATCATCGGACGCCCCTGACCACGGAACAATGACCGACGCCATTCCGATTGTTGCAATTTCAGCAATGGTGCTGGCACCTGCTCGCGCAATCAACACATCTGTGGCCGCATAGACCTCGGCCATTCGTGACTCGTACCCAACACGGATGTATTGCACGTTTGGAACGAACGGCATATGCGAGCCCTCATCTCGTGGACCAGCGACATGAAAAAGTACAAGCGGCGTGAGCGAGCTAGATCCCATTGTCATTAACAATTCCGGCGCCAAGCCATTCAATACTCCGGAACCTAATGAACCGCCCACAATTGTGACCATCAAAGCATCATCAGGAACGCTCAATATGTGTCGCGCTGTTGATCGATAGTTGTGAGTGTTTAAATGTCGAAGTTCAGCGCGCACTGGTGCGCCCGTCACTACTGCATGAGGCAAGTCTGACCCTTCGAATGCAACGGCGCTTATTGCGGCATGCTGAGCTTGTCGACGTGTTGCTAATCCGGGTGTTCGGTCGTAACTCACGCACACAAGCGGAACACCCGCTGCAATAGCTGCACGAGACATTGGTTCACTTGCATAGCCACCCACGGATACAACAACTTTGGGTTGCCATTTCTTCATGAGCACGCGTGCAAGAGCACGGCTACGGAGCAACCGGTACGGCAACGCCAGATTTCGAGATATCCCCTGGATGGAGAGAGACCGCTGCAACCCCGATATGGGCAGATACTCAGCAGCAATTGGACTCTTTGCCATGAGAGATTTCTCAACGCCACGACGTGAACCCACGTACCGCAATTCATCGGCTGAATATCCCGCTTCAAGCAAGCCCTCGAGAATTGCCATTGCCGGGATGACATGACCGCTTGTGCCTCCACCTGTGACAACGGCGTACACCATTACGACGCCTTCGTCACACGAGCAACGTTCAGAAGAAGTCCCGTTGCCGCCATTGACGCAATCAATGATGACCCGCCGTATGAAATGAACGGCAATGTGAGTCCGGTCATTGGCATCACACCGACTACTCCGCCAATATGCACGATTGCCTGCACGCTGAACCATGCAGTGATGCCAGCGGCAATGAATCCGCCGTGCATGTCTCGAGCACGAATTGCCACGCGGATTCCAAAGAACGCGAGGGCGATGAAACCCGAGATCAAAAGAATGACGCCGCCAGCTCCCATCTCTTCTGCAACAACAGCGAAAATGAAGTCTGAATACGCCAAGGGCACATAGCCCCATTTGCTGGTACCCGAGCCAATACCCGTACCAAAGAATCCACCATTAGAGATACTGAGCAACGATTGCCAGACCTGAAAGCCGCTGTGATCTTTATTCGCCTCAACGTCCAAAAAGGCTGTGAGGCGATCTGATGCACGACCGGCGTACTTCAGAACGAATGCACCAACAACAACGCCGATACCAAACGTTCCACCTAACTGCAATCCTGGAACTCCTGCAACAAACAGCAACACCAGTCCGATGCCAGCGAACACCAAGGCGCCACCAAAGTCTTTTTGCAAGAAACACAATGCAATAGGAATACCGATCACCGCGTACATGGGATACAACACCACTTGACGAATTTGCACAGAACGATGGCGCGAAGACAGAACACTTGCAGCAAACAAAATCATTGCAAGTTTCATAAATTCAGATGGCTGAATACGAACAGGGCCAAGGTCAAGCCATGCGTTGGCGCCGTTCACCAAGACGCCCTTCAAAATCACAATCACATTCATAGACAAAACGAATCCAACGCCAAGCCATAGCCACAGTGGCTTATTCCAGGTTTCATATGGCATGCGGTAGGCAAAGATGCCCACAACTAGCCCCACAACTACCCATGTCAACTGACGAATCAGAATTGTCCACGGTGAATCGCCGGTATGGAGATTTGTAACAGCAGAAGACGAGAACACCATGATGAGTCCCCACATCACAAAGCCTGTGGCGATGAGGAAAATGGCCCACCACGTACCGGAAACCTTGCCTAGCGTTGCGCGTGATTTTGACTCGCGACCAAGTCCTCGCACTACGGCATTACGACGATCTTTCAGTGACGGAGTCGGCTTCAATTCTTTTGTGTCACTCATGATGCACTCTCCTTGTCAGTTAGTAGTTCGTGCACTAAGCGTGTGAAGTCTTCGCCGCGCTCGTTGTAGTTTCGATACCAGTCGTAACTAGTGCAACCAGGCGACAACACCACATGAGTTCCGGGACTTGCCAAATTATTGGCAGCGTCTACGGCCTCAGACATGGACGAGGCGGTCACCACTGGGCACACACCGTTGAATGCTTGAGCAATGAGTGCAGCATCATCACCTATGGCAACAACGCCAGCCATCCGGTGTGGTTCTGTGGCCATTTGCCCCAAGTCCAAACCTTTATTGCGTCCACCGGCAATGAGCACCAAACGATCAAACGCACGAATCGCAGTCAACGCCGCGTGTGGACTTGTTGCTTTGGAGTCGTTGTACCACGATGTTCCATTGCGCTCGGCGATGAATTCGATGCGGTGATGCGCAGAAGTAAACGTTGCAAGCGACTCACCCACTGATGCCACATCAACAAGACCAGCTTCCAGCACCATGGCGGCTGCAGCCAACGAATTTGTAATGTCATGAGGCATGGAGCGCCAGAGTTTCGATACTTCTATCAATGCGCCATGTGGACTCACCAACCAGCCGTCACGCACGCAATAGTCGGCGTCGGAAATTCCGAAAGTGATGGCACGAGCACCTGATTGCAATGCGTACGGCGTAATCGTTTCATTGCCTGCAGGCATGACAGCGATGTCGGTAGAGCGAGCATGGGCCCACAAACGGGCTTTTGCATTCGTGTAGTGCGTGATATTCGGATGCCAGTCCAAATGGTCTGGTGCAATGTTGAGCCAAACAGACGACTCACATCGGAACACAGTGGTGTATTGCAATCGAAAGCTTGAACACTCAACAACAAAGATGTCATGTGGCGCATCAATCTCGCCCATAAATGGCAAATCCGTGTTTCCTACTTCGCCCACTGCAAGACCCGTTGAACGTAAAAGGTGCGCGACAATCATGGTGGTGGTGGTTTTGCCATCGGTGCCTGTCACCCCCAGAATTGGCCGAGGTCCCCCAACCCGCGCTTGCTCCCACTCATACGCCACATCTATCTCAGTGCGGATTTCAATAGATAGATCTTCAGCTGCGCGAATCACCGGATGATGTGGCGGTACTCCAGGCGCAGGGAGCAACGTGTCAACGCCTTCGAGAAAACTGTTAATGGCTTCGGCTGTATCCACTTCACGAATTGGTGATGACAATTCACGAGCAAGCGAGCGATGGTCATCGTTGATGCGGTCGTCAGACAAAACAACGGTGATGCCTCGTGCAACTAAGGCGCGCGCAACTGCGGTACCTGTCAGTGCAAGGCCGAAGACCGCCACCTTTTTCATTGCTAGCGACCTGCGAATGAATCGGCGATATGGGTGAAGTCGGCGATGAAGATTCCTACTGCTGCTGCAACACAGATTCCAGAGAGAATCCAGAAACGAATGATGACCGTTGTTTCTGGCCATCCCAGCAATTCAAAGTGATGATGAATTGGCGACATACGGAACAGTCGCTTTTTGCGCCCCGACGCTTTGAACACTGTCATTTGCAATGCCACCGAACCAGCCTCCATAACATTCAGTGCACAGATGAGCGGCAACAACAACTGCGTATTCGTTGTGACTGCCAGTAATCCGAGAGATGCACCAATGCCAAGTGCCCCAACGTCTCCCATAAAGATGCGAGCGGGCGCTGCATTCCACCACAGGAAACCTCCGCATGCACCGGCCATTGCAGCAGAGAACACCGCAAGGTCAAGTGGATTCACCAGGTGATACACATCGGGGTTTCGAAACGCCCAATACGCGATCACGGTGAATGCGAGAAAGCCAAAGAGTGCCGAGCCAGCGGCCAAGCCATCAAGACCGTCAGTGACATTGACAGCGTTTGTTGTGGCCCACACCATGATCGCGGTCCAAATCACCCAGAGGGCCGGAGCAAGATGCCATCCCGGTAAATCGAATCGAGTGAATGACAGCGCATGACTCACACCAGTACCAACTGATAGCCACGTCATCACTGCCAGCACGAGACCAAAAGTGATGAAGCCCTTCTTCTTCCAGAAGATGCCTCGGTTATGAGACTTTCGAACCTTGAGATAGTCATCAAGGAAGCCCATGAGGGCCATGATTGCTATTCCGGCCCACATGATCATTGCTTGGTCGGAGAACGCAATGCCACCACGAAGGTGCGCTGCACACCACCCGATAAAAGCTGACCCAAGGATGGCAATTCCACCCATGGTTGCTGTTCCCTGTTTCTTCATGTGATGAACAGGACCATGATCTTCTGAACCAAGAATTGGTTGGCCCTTGCCCAAGTTGTCAAAGAAATGAATCAGCCAACGTGTTCCGAAGAGGGACAGAATCATGGCGAGTGCGCCTGCAATGAGTACAGCAATCATGAAGCAATCCCCTTTCTTGTTTGCAAAGCCTGTGTGGCAACGTCAACATCACTAAATGGCGACAGAACGCCGTTGATCTCCTGGGTGGTCTCGTGACCCTTTCCAGCAATCACCACTATGTCACCACGCTCAGCGGCAGAAATGGCGGATGTAATGGCTGCGGACCTGTCAATGTCCACGTGAACTGCATTTCGTTGAGGCTCATTCAGCCCAGAAAGAATCTCGTTCACAATCATTTGAGGATCCTCATTCCGCGGATTATCAGAAGTCACGAATACCTTGTTGGCCATTCGTGCTGCTATCTCACCCATGAGGGGTCTTTTTCCGTGATCACGATTGCCCCCGCAACCGAAAACAACAAGGACATCGCCCGTTGTCAATTCACGGGCCGTTGAGAGAACTTCCGAAAGGCCTTCTGGCGTATGTGCGTAGTCCACAATCACGCCGATATCGAGATCATTTTTCACCGATTCAAATCGTCCGGGCACGGGCGCCAACGAGTTACATCCCTTTGCAATTGCCGCGTGCGAAACGTGCAGCACATCTGCGGCTGTCACTGCGGCTAATGCGTTCATCAATGTGAACTTCCCGCCCATTGGTACAACCAGTTGCTTCTCGCGCCAGAAGAAACTCACGTAGTCAACACCTAGTTCCACTGCGGCGGCATCTGCACGACCAAATGGAACCGATTGCACATTGCCCACGTCAACCAAGAGCTGACCGCGAGGGTCGTCAATGTTGATGACTCCAACAGTGCACAACTCAGGAGTGAATAGCAGAGCCTTGGCTGCAAAGTAATTCTCTTCAGTTCCGTGATAATCAAGATGATCACGAGCAATGTTGGTAAATACGCTGACGGCAAATTGAATTCCGTTTACTCGACCTTGGTGCAGAGCATGTGAGGACACTTCCATCACCACATGGGTCACGCCAGACGTCACAGCATCACGAAGAATTGACTGCAGAGCAATTGCCTCAGGTGTTGTGCGTTCTCCCGTCAATGTTCCCAGCACGCGCACCGTATGTCCATCAGCTTGCAAGATTGACGCCAAGATTGCCGCGGTTGACGTTTTGCCGTTAGTTCCGGTAATTCCCACCATTGTGAGAACTCGCGATGGGTGACCAAATCCTTGAGAAGCGATTACACCAAGCACGGCGCGCACATCGTTCACCTGAACCACTGCGATGCCAGACGGAATATCAGTCACCGGAGTGTCAACAAGTAAAGCAGTTGCGCCCGCAGCGATTGCATCGTTCACAAATTGATGACCATCAAATTTTTCGCCTCGAACACAGCAGTACAAATCACCTGGCTGAACATCTCGAGAATCCTGCGTCATTCCAACTATGGAAATGCCTTCTGCACTTTGCAGAACGGCATCTATTTCAGCGCAGAGAGTGACTAAAGAAATAGGGGTGGGAAATACGAACGACATAGCGAGACCCAAGCACCGTTAATGCTCTACAGGCTTGTCGGTGGCTTTGCATCCGGTGCCAACGCCTGTTGCCTCAATGCCCAATTCGTGCATCACGTTTGGCACTAAGCGGGCAAACACTGGTGCTGCAGCAGTACCGCCGAAGCGGTCTCGCGTGGATGCGTCGGGCTCATCGATGCTCACAAGAATTGTGACCTTCGGAGCCGATGCTGGGAAAAAACCTACGAACGAAGCAAAGTATTTACGGCCACCTGTATTCGTGGTGTACGTACCGTTTGACTGCACTTTGTAACCAGTGCCCGTTTTACCGGCCACTTCCATGCCCTTGACCTGGGCCTTTGTGCCCGTACCTGCGCACACAACTCCGCGCATGATGTCAGTCATTTGCGCTGCAGTCTCTGGCTTCAACACTGGACGCGTGATGGACGCTGGGTATGCATGTTGCTTCCCTGCCTTATCAATTGTTGCACTTACCAGACGAGGCGCAACATACGTGCCGCCGTTCGCAACGGTGTTGACGCCTGCGATCAACTGCAAGGGGGTTGCCGACATTCCGTAACCGTAGGACACTGTGACCTTCTCCGTACCTCGCCACTTATCGGCATTGCGCAGCACGCCACGGCTCTCTCCGGGATATTGAAGGCCAGTTTTCTGACCGAATCCGAAGGCAGCCAAATAATTGTGCAAGGTATTGGATTTCATCCTTTGCGAAAGCAAAAGGGTTCCAATGTTTGAACTCTCCACCATGATGTTGCGCACACTCATGTCGATAACGCCATGCGGCCATGCATCTCGAATGGGGAAATTGTCAATCATGGTGATGCCAGGAACCTTGAGGGTGGTTTCTGGTGTGGCAACACCTTCATTCAGTGCGGCACTAACGCTGAATACTTTTGCAACAGAGCCAGGTTCATACGATTCAACAGCTGCGAAATTTCCTGATGCAATAATGGTTGCTCCTGCAGCATCACGGCGCACGTTTGACATGGCGTACACCTCGCCAGTTTGCGTATTCATCACGATGGCCGTGCCACCCTTTGCATTCAATTGACCGACGCGATCAAGCAATGCGGCATCGGTGTTGTATTGAATGGTCTTATCCACCGTGAGCACAAGGTCATCACCCGGTGACGCCTTGGTCTTTGTTGATTCTTTTCCAGGAATGGTGCGACCATTCACATCTACTTCACGAACTGTCTTGCCATCGGTGCCGGCGAGAACCTTGTCGAACTGCATTTCTAGTCCTGACACTCCGACGCCATCTGGATCTGTTTTCCCGATAATCGCAGCGGCAACACTGCCTTCAACTGTGCGTGCAGGTTCAATGTATGAAGCAATTCCTTTGAGGCCCAGGTTTAAGATGATGTTTGCATTCTCTTGTGTCAGTTCGCGCGCCAAGTATCGGAACTGCGAGCCAGGCACTGCCAAATCAGTAGCAAGGGCCGCTTCTTTCTCTGGAGAAAGCGCGAGGACTGGGGCAAGTGCATGTGCAGTTCCCACGGGATCAGTGATTTCACGAGGATCTGCATACACAGTCACGCTCGGAACAGACAACGCAAGTTCATGTCCGTTTCTGTCAAAAATGACACCCCGTTCGGCACGAATTGTTTTGACGCGGGTTCGTTGATCGAGGCTGGCCGCTAGGTATTTGTCGCGCTGGACAGTTTGAAGTGCAATGACGCGCGCACCAATGAGCAACATTGCAATCACCAGGAAGATGAAAGCGATCTGCAATCGACTACGGAGCAATCCTTCTGCCTTCTTTGATGTGATGCGTTGAGATTTGTATTGCTCAGGGACTTCACCCAACATCGTGGTGGTCAGCCAGGTCCAAATCTCCTTCAACAGAAGAACGACAGGAGACGTATCAACGGGTAATGCTTTTTGCGACTGGCGTGTCGACGATGATGAACGCGTACTCGCTGGTCGTTTAGCGGATGGACTGCTCCCTCGTTTGGCCGACGCGGCGCGAGACGATGACTTCACTCCACCTGGACGTCCGGGGGCAGTCCCGTGAGATGTGCGGCGTGTCGACGATGAGGTGGACCGTGAAGTTGTTGTTCCATGTGAACGCGTTCCTCGACGAGATCCCTCACTTGTGGTCATGGCGTGCCCACCACCGAAGCTTTCAGGCGGCCAAATTCATCAAGAGGCGATTCAGTTTCGCTCACCACATCTGCGTCAACCTTGCCCACTGTTGCTGCTACTTCAGCAGCGATAGACGCTGGAATGTTCACAATGGTTGTTGTACGACCAGGCATGAGACCCATCTGACGTGACGCTTCCATGAGGTGTTCAGGCGACTGAAGTGAAGCGCGTTCTGCACGCAACTGGTCAAAGTGTTGACGCGCACGCGAGATGTCATAGTTCAGCTTGTCGAGGCGCATCTGTTGTTGAGCCATATGCATTTGCAAAGTCGCAACAAAGAACAGAGCCACGAACACCGAGAACGCAACAAGCGCTGTTTTCACATAGCGACGCTCGGTTTGTGGCACCACCGTGAGCGGAGCACGGACCTGCCCACGTTCGCGCGGCGCAAGAGCTGGTAAACGGAATGCGACAGCCATGACTAGATGGCCTCCGTACGGGGCAACTTTTCAACAACACGTAGACGCGCCGATGAAGCGCGAGGGTTACGCGCAAGTTCTTCTTTTCCGGCTTCACGAGAAACGCGAACCCGCGACACTGTGCGCTGAGCACCGCACGCACAGGGCAGGCCCACAGGGCATGTGCAGTCCCCAGTTTCTGCCGATCGCATTACTGACTTCACAATGCGGTCTTCGCCTGAGTGATACGTGAGAACAGCAAGTCGTGCGCCTGGTGCCAACAAGGAAATGGCATCTCGAATTGCACCAGGCAAAATTGCAAGCTCAGAGTTCACCTCAATACGAATGGCCTGGAATGTGCGCTTAGCGGGGTGTCCACCTCGACGGCGAGCAGGGGCAGGAATTGCGCTGCTCACAACTTCCGATAATTCAGAAGTGGTGCGGATAGGTCGCGCGGCAACAATGGCACGAGCGATGCGAACTGCATGACGCTCGTCTGCATTTGTGCGCAGCATGTCGATCAACGCTTCAACGTCGTATTCGTTGACCACATTGTGTGCACTGAAATCGCGGGAACGATCCATACGCATATCAAGTGGCGCATCGAATCGATAGGAGAATCCGCGTTCAGCAACGTCAAACTGCGGCGAAGAAACACCGAGGTCAAAGAGAACGCCAGCCACTGACTGCACGCCCTCTTCAGCCACGATGCGTGACACTTCGTCGAAGCGGGCGCGCCGGAGGGTTGCGCGTCCACCAAGACCAGCATCATCAAGAACACTGCGAGCCGACGACAATGCAATGTCGTCTTGATCAATTCCCAGAACTTTCATGTCGGCGTGCGCCGAAAGAATTGCCGACGTGTGTCCGGCTCCACCCAAGGTGCAGTCGATAAAAACGCCTGTATTCATTGCCGAAAAGACACCAAGAATCTCGGCCAACATCACGGGGTCATGGACAAACGATTCACTCATCCGATTGCCCCCAACACACAACACGGAACCCACGGTCCCTGGCAGCCCCTCGAATGGCGATTGCCGTCCGGATGTATCCCCGGTACGCGCGCGATGGCAGCGGGCGGAGTTGGAGCTAACCACCGTGCCATTCGGGAGACTGCCAGAGACCGTCGGACTCTGGCGATATGAAGAAAATGTGGAGCCATTGAGAATCACGCGCCTGCTCCAGCAATGAGTGCGGTGCCCTCTTCCATGCTGCGCTCGTAGCGCGAGGGCTCCCAGATTTCGACGCGATCGAAAGAACCTGAAACGACAACCTTTTCGCCGAGAACAACTCCGGCGTAGTCACGCAATGTCTGCTCAAGGTTGATACGACCCTGAGCATCAATGGTGGCCTCATAGCTGCGCGATGAAATTGCACGAGCTTCATTACGGCTGATCTCGTTGCGACGGACCTTTTCAAGAAGGTCTTTAGCCATGTCTTCCATGGCCTCTTCGGTCAGTACGTCAATGCAGTTGTCGCGACCGATGGTCAAGAAACAACGGGGCTCGAACCGTGGGCGAAATGCAGCAGGCAACGCGAGACGACCCTTTGGGTCGAGCTGTCGCTCGTGCACTCCAACAAACACAGGTTCCGCCTCCTTGGGAGAGATTCCGCCTCAACCCAGGTGTGACATTATCCCCACTACCCCCCACTGTCAACCACCATGCCCCATTTTTCTCCACTTGACTCCCCCTATCACCCCTCAATCCCCCACTGGCATACTGAATGCTCTATGACTGACCACCTCGCTCTCGATCCGCTGAATCACTGGGAACTGGATCGCGAAATCGTGCTCATGCGGGTGTTTGGCGCCCCACGAGAGGACGTATTTGCCGCCTGGACATCTGCCGAGGCGTTTGCGCAGTGGTTCGGCCCTGATGGTTTTGTCACCACTGTTCACCACATGGACACAAGAGTGGGCGGCGAGGCACGATTCGACATGGTGGCTGCCGACGGAACCGTGTTCACCAATCGGTACCACTATTTCAAAGTGGTACAGAATCAGAACTTGGTGATGGACCACGGATCAGACATTGACAATGACCCCAACAGGTTTCGCGTAACTGTCTCGTTTGACCAGCAAGACGACGGCAAGACCATCGTCACCATGCGCCAGTTGCAACCCACCGTGGAAGCTCGCAACGCCGTCGTTGCATTTGGAGCCGTGGAGATGGGTCTTCAGACTCTGAATAAATTGGCGCGGTACTTGGGCGTGGCCTAAGCCAGGGTCGCAAGTTCCGCCATCAACGCAGCAATAACTTCATTGGCCGACACGTTGATAGTTGCCACGCTCATGTCGCTTGTTCGCTGACGCACGTCTGCATCAACGAGGGCCGGAACCCAAAGTTGCGGATTCCACTGGCGATACAACACGCACTGCAACCTGGCACCGTTGCGGCCACGTCGTTGACTAATGCCCACCAGTTTGTGGCCGTCAACAAATACTTCGCCCGGCGATGTGCTGGCAAAACACACGGTGCGGCCATCGTGACCACTTTCGAATGCACCCGTGTACACCGAACCATTCACCCAAGGAGATAATGCGCGCACAAATGCTTCGCCAGCCCACAGCATTGATGCACTCACGTCGTCTACCCACAGCGGATCATCGCGGCCAATAGTGATGTCAATCCAAATGGAATCAGTGGGATGCACAAACACTGCACCACCACCGCTATGGCGTTTCGCTACAGAAAGCCCCAATGATTGAGCGATGGATTCGTCTACATCGCTTGCCAATTGAGTGGACCCCAAAATGATGCTGGGAGATTCAACGACACAACTCCACACACCACGCCCCACGGGCAAGTCGAGTTCATGAAACTCTTGCGCGCTCCCCACCCATTCGTGGCGAGTCCATGAAGTGCCTTCTGCCGACATGGACTACACCTTTGCCGACTTAGCTAGCTTCAGCCAAGTACGGCTTCCATTGTTCGGGAACTCGAGGAACCGAATAGGCAATCCAACTCATTTCTCGCGGCATACGAGGAACCGTGCTGAGCTTCATTCCGGCTTCTTCTGGTGTGCGATCTCGTTTACGCAAATTGCAACCACGGCATGCTGCAATCACGTTTTCCCACACGTTGAGCCCACCGCGCGAACGAGGCATGACATGGTCGATGCTGTCGGCGTGGCTACCGCAGTAGCCGCAGCGGTGGTTGTCACGTGCGAATACTGCGCGCCGAGACATTGCTGTGTGACGGTGATAGGGAACTTTCACCACATAACGCAACCGAATCACAATGGGTGATGCAAGCGACAGTTTTTCTGAATGAATCACTGAACCATCTTCAGCGACAACTTCTGCTTTATCGCACAACACCAAACAAATTGCCCGCCGAGCGGACACAACACTGAGCGGTTCGTACGTTGCATTGAGTACGAGCGCGCTCCGCATGGGTTATCTCCGGGTACTTCCGGGCACGACCAAGCGACTCCGCCGGTTCATCGCGCTTGATTCCATTGCTTGCACCATTGGAGATAGTCCACCACATCTTTGCTGCGGATGCCTGCTTGAGGCGCACCATGACCGCCTCCGTATTGGGTGACGAGACGAAATTCCAAGTAATCAGCTGGCGGGACTGGCAGGAACGGAGCGCGACGCCACCAACCGTTGGGAGCCAAGCGAGCCACTTGGCGAATTGCCGTGAGCCACAGGGATGGCCGACGCACCACAGCAACCACTGCAGAGAGACTCACGAAAGCGGGCCGAGCGGACATGTGCACACAGTAGTGGCAATTCAAACAACTTGTGTTTGAACACTCGTCACTTCGTTGATGGCGAGGAAATTAATCGCGAGGAAACTTGACGCGTTGGCGCGGCATCTTTTGTGCCAAGTCTTGTACGCCGGCTCGGCCGATGAGGCGAAGCTGGCGTTCAATAGTGAGGGCGCATCCGAGCATGGCAATGAAAGATGCGAAAGCCAGCAGGTAATGAACCTGCAGAGCAATGACTACGCCAACAAGCGAGACAACCATGCCCACCAATAGCCACCACACTTTGCGTGCGGAATGTCGGTAGAGGCCCGAAGAAGAAACTGCGCTGGCAAATTTTTCGTCAGACTTCAGTTGATCTTCAATTTCACGCAGAATGCGTTGTTCGTCGTCGGAAAGTGCCACGAGATGATTGTCTCACTGTTCACGGCTGAACACAATGCGCCACCGAACCTTTTTGTCCTTGTTACCCATCATTTTCAGTATTCGGCCCAAAGGGGCTCTCCCCTGGTCGCCGCGTATTCATGGCGCTTGCGGGGCCAATGACTCCTGCTCCAAATTTGTCGACAATGGAATCCACTGCCCGACTAGCAGGCACCCACTGCTCTTCGATGTCTTCAACGGATTCTTCTCCATCATCAAACAATCGAGGAGTTCTCCCCGTTTCCTCAGACAGTTTTTGAGCATGAACCCCCAAGAGTCGGACACCTTGCGAATAATCCAAAGAAGCCAGAAGTGGTTCAAGGGCCGCCACCATTGACGGACCTGTGGTGAGCGGCATCGATGGCGATGTTGATCGTGTGACCGATTCGAAACTGGAGAACTTCACCTTGAGCATCAGGGTTCCAGCAGCAACCCCTGAGGCTCGGGTACGCCGTGCAACAGCGTCACACAAGCGCACCAACTGAACGCGCAACTCCTCGTGGGTAGTGATATCTGCGGCAAACGTTTCTTCGTGTCCAATTGACTTGGCGTGCCGTTCAGGCTCAACGTCGCGGTCATCTAATGCACGCGACAACGCATGTAAGTGACGTCCGTGAGATTCACCGACAGCAGCGCAGATAATGGCCACATCAAGGGCAGCTACATCACCAACAGTACGAATGCTGAGCGCTTCAAGTTTCGCCAAAGTTGCCGGGCCAACACCCCACAGCGCCTGCACGTTTAACGGGTGCAGAAACTCAATTTCATGACCGGGCAGCACTTCATACACCTGATATCCAGGCGCCACTCCATCAGCAGATGCACGGGGCTTTGCGTGCTCGCTTGCAAGTTTCGCTAGGAATTTGTTGGGGGCTATGCCAACACTGCAGGTGAGCGACGTTTCAGCCAACACGCGCTCACGGAGAGCCCACGCAATTTCCTGGGCTGACCCGAGAAGACTGCGCGCACCTGTGACATCCATGAATGCCTCGTCAACAGATATCTGCTCCACCAGAGGTGTGAATGTTTCAAAAATCTCATGCAACTGTCGGGACACTTCGAGATATTTCGACATATCAGGCGGAATAAAGATTGCATCGGGACACATGCGCCGGGCGATGGCAGACGACATTGCCGAATGCACTCCGTACCGACGGGCTTCGTACGAGGCAGCGGACACAACACCACGTCCTGCTGTTCCGCCCACCACAACGGGAAGCCCACGTAGCTCAGGGCGACGCGCGAGCTCGACAGACACATAGAACGCGTCCATATCGACATGCAATATTGAACGATGCTCAGCCACTGCTTCGGACGCTATCGCACTGATTCACAGTGGCGCCTACGATGGTGACGTGCCCGATTCTTCACGCTCTCTGTCTGCCCTGCCCTCTCGTACCGCTCGAGCCATGGCATTTGTTGCCATCCTCATCGGAGGTTTCGCCGGAGCCCTCATTGGATACGCACTCGCAGACATCCAAACCCACGATGCATCAGCCATGGCACATGGCATTGGCATTTTGGTGGGTGCAGTGGCCAGCGCGGGCGGTACAGCAATTGTTGCTGTACTTGTCTTACGCGCAATCGGTGAGTGGCGAGAGATTTCAGATCGACAATGAGCCTTGCAATTGAGCTTCGCGATATCGCCACCCAGTTGGCGCGTCAAGCTGGCGACATGGCGCTGCATGGTCGCAAAACAGGCACGCTGAAACTTGAAACAAAATCATCGCCCGTCGACATGGTGACTCAATACGACAAAGCAAGTGAAGAGCTCATCACCGCAGGTCTTGCTCAACTGCGCCCACACGATGCAATTGTCGGCGAAGAAGGTGCAAACACCCGTGGCACCTCAGGCATCACTTGGCACATCGACCCCATCGACGGCACCACAAATTTTATGTACGACCTTCCTACATGGGCGGTTTCTATCGGCGCTGTTGACGAACACGGACCAATCGCTGGCGCGGTGTACGCACCAGCACTCAATGAAATGTTCAGTGCAGCACGCGGGCACGGTGCACATGTCAACCAAACTCTTCTCACAGTGCGGAGCATTCCTTCTCTTCAACATGCACTAGTGGCCACCGGATTCAGCTACAACGTTGCTGGCCGTGCACCACACACTCAACGTGTTGCACGCATGTTGATGACTGTGCGCGATATTCGACGCATGGGTGCTGCCGCAATTGACCTCTGCTTCGTGGCCGCGGGTAGATACGACGCGTATTTCGAAGAAGGCTTGAACTCATGGGATCTTGTGGCGGGCCAACTCATTGCCACCGAAGCAGGAGCTGTTGTCACAAATTTCAATGGTGATTCCGTTACCCCAGCACAGGTGCTTGCAACCTCTCCCGAGTTGCAACAAAACATGATCAACCTGATTCGCGAATGCAGTGTGGAGAAGCCATGAGTGTTGTTCTTGCAATCGATGCCGGCACCACCGGCGTGCGTACGCGCGCCGTGTTCAGCGATGGCCAACCGTCGTTTTCTTCTTATCGCGAGTTCACTCAGCACTTTCCACAACCAGGTTGGGTGGAGCACGATGCGTCGGAGATATGGACAGCGGTGGTAGCCACCCTTTCTGACGTTGTGAATCAACTGCAAGAACCAGTTGCCGCAATTGGCATTACTAACCAACGCGAAACAGTGGTGGCGTGGAACAAGCGCACTGGTCAACC
>CANFIM010000007.1 GCA_947447175.1 Acidimicrobiaceae bacterium
AGTTCGGAGAGCGCAAGGGCCGCAAGGTTGTTGATGTGAACCCAGCTGAATAATTCAGCAACACATAATTTCTGAGAAGGCGCACCGCAAGGTGCGCCTTCTGTGTTTTCCGAAATGATTTATTCGGCGGCGAGAAGAGTGTCGATGCCCTGTGGCAACTTCTGCACGGGGTAATCCAAAAGAACCACTGCTTGTTTGCACGCGAACCTGTCGGTCATGCCGCCGACGTATGTAACAGCCTCGTGAGCGGCTTGCACTGTCTGTGCGTCAAATGGAGTGATCGCAAATGCCGGAAGAAGTGATGGCGTTGCTATGTAGTGGTCTACCAATGAGCGCAAAAGGTCAACCACACTTTGTGCCTGTGCACGAGATGCTGCACGATGATAGATGGCGTCGTAATTGAATTGACGAAACAGCGCTAGTGCTTCCGCGATTTCGGGAACCATTCCAATACGGCCGGTATGTGCTGTTGCGTCAATCATGCCGGTGATGAATGTAGAAAGTTGCTGTCTACGTGTGGTGCCGCATCGCTTACTCACAATGTCGGGCAAGTCGTTCGGTGTTACTACTCCGGCGTCAACAGCATCTTCAAAGTCGTGACAGACATATGCAATGCGATCCGCCCAACTTACAACTTCGGCTTCAGGCGTGGAAGGTGCTGGGCGAGACCAACTGTGATTGCGAATTCCGTCGAGAGTTTCGGTGCACAAATTGAGTGGCGAGAGAACTACATCGGCACCCCACACTGCGTGGTCGTACCCACCTTCGATGTAGGGAGACAATGCATCTTCACTGGCATGCCCACCCGGGCCGTGCCCACAATCGTGTCCGAGTGCGATTGCTTCGGTGAGTGCAACGTTCAACCGCAGAACGCGGGCAACAGACACTGCTACCTGCGCTACTTCAAGAGCATGAGTGAGGCGTGTGCGCTGGTGGTCATCGGGAAAAACAAAGACTTGGGTTTTTCCGGCGAGGCGACGGAACGATGATGCATGCAAAAGACGATCTCGGTCTCGTTCAAAACATGTGCGGTACGGGTCTGCTTCTTCGGCAGTAGCACGGTGACCAGGACCTACTGCTCTGGTGGCCAATGGCGCAAGTGAGGTGTCTTCTGTGATTTCGCGACTGAATCGGTCGGCAATATCAGTAGTGCCGATACCTGCCCATGAATTTCCGTGGGCCAGCGTGATGCCAGGCGAATTCTCAAACCCCGACATGGTGGACGCCCAGAGGCGATCTCTCGAGTTATCGGGATGATCTTTTGCTGTATTTCCCACATAGACACGATAGGTGAGTGGTGTGTCGCCGAAGAGGAGTGCCCAACGCCAGTAGCCTTGTGTAGTCCTATGAGTGTGTTTGTCGATGAAGCCCAACTAAATGTGCGCGGCGGCGACGGCGGAGCTGGTTGCGTGAGCTTCCGCAGAGAGGGCCCAGTGGCTTTTGGTGGCCCCAACGGTGGCGATGGCGGTAAAGGCGGCGACGTGTGGCTAGTAGCCGACCGTAACGTGGCCTCACTCCTGGCATTTCGTGATCACCCACACAGGCGTGCGGGTAATGGTGTGCATGGCAAAGGAAAAGACCTCCATGGGCGCACAGGCGAAGACCTCGTGGTTGCTGTCCCAGAGGGCACAGTTGCACGAGACATGTACACAGGCGAAGTGCTTGCTGATCTGCTCAATCATGGCGACCGTTGGTTGGCGTCACCAGGCGGACGTGGTGGTCGTGGTAACCACAAGTTCATGAGCAACAAGCGACGTGCGCCAACATTTGCAGAACAAGGCGAAGAAGGTCTTGAGCGTTGGTTAAAGCTAGAACTCAAACTTATGGCGGACGTTGCGTTAGTGGGTTTCCCTAATGCAGGCAAGAGCACGTTCATCAGCACCGTGTCTGCCGCAAAACCAAAGATTGCGAACTATCCGTTCACCACGCTTGAACCACACCTCGGTGTTGTACGCGTTGACGAACTCACTGAGTTTGTCATGGCAGATATTCCCGGATTGATTGAAGGTGCGAGCGAAGGTCGTGGTCTTGGTCATCAATTCCTTCGACACATTGAACGAGCACGCGTGTTGTGTTATCTCATTGACCTTGTTGCTTTAGACGGCATTTCCCCAGAAGAGCAGTTGGCTACCTTGCAACATGAAGTGGGCAACTACAGCCCCGAATTGCTTGAGCGCCCTTCCTTAATCATTGGCACCAAAATCGACAGTGTTGATAGAGATGTTGTTGAAGCATGGCCACATCTTTCGATGTCGTGCATCACAACAGAGAACGTACGTACCGCAGTGAACTTGTTGGCTGCCCAGGTGGGTCAGGCTCGCCAAGCAGAGCCGGTGAATGAGGCAACCATCATCATGCGTCCTGAGCCAGAGCACGCGTGGGTAGAGAACATTGGTGAGAAGGAATATCGAGTGCACGGTCGCTCGGCCGAACGCGTGGTGGCCCTCAACGATGTCACTACTCCAGAGGCGCTCACTTATATCGATGAGCGTCTTTCCAAGCTAGGAGTTACCAAATTGCTCACGCGCGCGGGTGTGCGCGAAGGCGACGTGGTGTGGATTGCACAATTCAGTTTCGAATTCGTGCCAGAAGTGTGAATCTATAGCCATGCGAATTGTTGTCAAGGTGGGGTCATCCTCGCTCACAGATGATCATGGCCACATCAAAGTTGATGTGATTCAGTCTGTTGCTTCACAGTTGGCACACGCACGTCGTGAAGGTCACGAAGTGCTGTTGGTAACGTCTGGCGCCGTTGCATCTGGAGTAGCTGGGTTGGGTCTTGTTGATCGGCCCAATGACGTGTTGTCGCTGCAGGCGTTATCAGCTGTTGGTCAGCCACAGTTAATGGCTGCCTATAACAATGCACTACAGCCTCACGGCTTAGTTGCAGCGCAAGTTCTCCTTGTGCCTCATGACTTTGTTGATCGCCAGCAATATCTCCATGCCCGCGAAACTTTGGGTCGACTCCTTGAATTGGGTTGCGTGCCCATCATCAACGAGAACGATGCAATTGCAAACAATGAAATTCGCTATGGAGATAACGATCACCTCGCTGCTTTGCTTGCGCACTTAGTGGCGGCAGACATGCTTGTGCTCTTAACCGATACTGCTGGTTTGTACACGGCAGACCCACGCAGTAACCCTGAAGCTGCAGTTATTCCTGTTGTGGCGGCTGATGATCCGTTGTTGTCGGTGTCTACATCTGGAGCGGGAACAGAACGTGGCAGTGGTGGCATGCAATCTAAGTTGGCTGCTGCTCGTATCGCCTCTTGGTCGGGCATCACGGCAGTCATTTCCGCTGCCATAGATTCTGACGCGGTGATTGCGGCCATCAACGGAGTTGAAAAGGGCACTCGTTTTCTTCCACATAATCGTGAACTATCTGCGCGCAAACTGTGGATTGCTTTTGCTTCTGAAGTGGAAGGCACTGTGGTGTTAGACCAAGGCGCCTGTGATGCAATTACTACGCGCGGAACTTCACTGTTGCCTGCCGGGGTGATTTCAGTTGATGGCGCCTTTGATGCTGGAGCAACTATTGAATTGGTCACCCAAGGTGGCGTTCTTGTAGCGCGCGGTATGAGCGCAATGTCTTCATCTGATGTGAAGCATTCTCAAGGCAAGCGAACAACCGAATTGATTGACCTTGATGTGAAAGAAGTTGTGCACCGCGATGATCTCGTGGTGTTGGGCAACTACTAAAGCGTGGTGTCAACGTCTGTATTGCGACGCGGCAATAGAGACGACAAGTTGTGAATTTCGGGAACGCGCAATGCGTAGAGACCGAAAATGTAAATCACTAAGCCTGCGCTAATGCATAGGAAGAGCTCAGCCATCTGGCTGTAGCCCGATTTGGGCTTCATGATGAGTTGCAGAACAAATATGCCCGCACCCATTACTGCGCTGCAAAGAACGGTGCGCCACACCAGAGACAAGAGGTTGACCCAGTGAATGGCGCGATAGTTCGTGTGCAAGAGCCACAGCACGAGTATCGACGCAACCATGTATGCCATGCCGAATGCGAGGCCCAGACCGAAGACCCCGTAGCGGTCTACAAGTACCAGTGCGAACAATACGTTGAGAGCATTCTCAAACACGTTGATATAGAACGGCATGCGTGTGTTTTCGTGAGCGTAAAAACCGCGTAGGCAGAAGATGTACAACGAGAAGCCAGTAAGCCCTACTGAGAATCCCATTAATGCGCGAGCGGTGTTCGACGATGCTGCAGAGTTGAAGTGGCCGTGCTCGAGAAGCGCAACGATGATGGGGTGCGAGAGAATCACAATGGCAATGCTTGAGGGAATAGTGAGAAGGCTGATCCAGCGAACGCCGGAGGTGGTCCACTGTGCGAATCCTTCTTTGTCGCCTGCCCGAACTCGACGCACTAGTTCGGGAACAAATGTGGTGGCAATTGAAATTGCAAGCAAACCGTGCGGAAGCATGAAGAACGTAAATGCCTTGCTGTAGGCATCTTGATTGCCACTGCCTGGTTCGGCAAGGTTTTTGATGATGACCAATGCAATTTGATTCGTGACCACATACCCGAATGTCCACGATGAGAGTTTCACCATGGTGCGCACAGCTGGGTGGCGGAAGTTCGGACGGAACTTGAGATGTATTTCTGCTCTGCGGAGAGCGGGAACCAAAACAAGTCCCATCGCCATAATTCCGCCTGTAGCTGACAGCGTGAACAGCCAGAAGAAGGTGTGGTCATTCAAGACGTCTTCCAACGTGGGAGTTCCGTCACGTGTAAACGGAATCACAATGAGCAATGAGATGGTGACGACATTGGAAAGCACAGGCGCCCATGCAGCAGCAAAGAAGTGGCGACGTGAATTCAGTAGTGCAGAGCCGATAGCGGTGAGGCCATAGAAAAAGATTTGCACCAAGAAGATGCGAGTCATTGCTGTGCCCGCTCGACGGAAAAGATCGGCATCAACAAGAGGGCTGGGGTGAAGGGAAAAGAGGTGGAAGATGAGCGGTGCTGCAATGACAGCCAGAATCGTGGCGAAGGCAAGCACGATGAGAGAGCTGGTGACTACAGCAAACGTGGCTTCTTCGTCGTCGTCTTCAGCAAATCGAGTGAACAAAGGAACAAGACTGGCTGCCAATAATCCACCGACAAGCAACTCATAAATTGAGTTCGGAGAGTTATTTGCTCCGTCAAACGCATCAGCAAGCGCAGTTTGACCGATGATGACGCCAAAAACCACCACTCGCAAGAGGCCTGTGAGTCGTGACATGGCAGTGCCAACGGCCACGATCAAGGTGTCTTTGAACATTCACGAAGGTTAGGTGCTGCCGGTGGGGAAGTAGCGGTACGGAAGAGTTTGAGGCCCAATGCTCGGTATCACGGGGTTCGCCACTAGGTTTGAAGCCTTATGGCTCCTCGTTTCGAATCAGTGCAATCTGTCCGTGACGGCCTCAAAGCTGTCAACTATCTCGCCGACGACGGCATTGCAGGAGTCGCCTTCCTTGCTGACCGTCTCGGTAAGCCAATTCTTGTTGAAGGTCCAGCCGGTACAGGCAAGACCCAGTTGGCAAAGAGCATTGCTGAAATGACAGGCGCCCGCCTTATTCGTTTGCAGTGCTACGAAGGACTCGACGAGTCCAAGGCGCTCTACGAGTGGAACTACAAGAAGCAGCTGCTGCGCATTCAGGCTGACAAGAACTCTGATTCTTGGTCAGATGTTCACGACGATATTTTCGGTGATGAATTCCTTCTGACACGTCCTTTGCTTGAGGCAATCACTGCAGAAGAGCCAGTGGTGTTGCTCATCGACGAAGTTGACCGCGTTGAAGTGGAAACAGAAGCGCTGTTGTTGGAAATTCTTTCTGAGTACCAGGTGTCAATTCCTGAACTTGGCACCATCACGGCAAAGCAAATTCCATTGGTGTTCCTTACTTCAAACAACACCCGTGAATTGTCAGAAGCGCTCAAGCGTCGTTGCTTGTTCCTTCACGTTGACTACCCACAGATGGACCGCGAGAAGGAAATCGTTCTCACCAAGGTGGAAGGCATCACTGAGATGCTCGCCGACCAAGTTGCCCGCATTGTGCGAAGCATCCGTCAGCTTGACCTCAAGAAGTCCCCATCAGTGAGTGAAACCATCGACTGGGCACGCACATTGGTTCTGCTTGGCATCAACAACATTGATGCAGAGCAAGCGAAGGAAACCCTTCACATTCTCTTGAAGTACCAGTCAGATATCGCAAAGGCAGCCAAAGAGCTGTCGGTCGATTAATCGCATCGGACTGAGCAATGCTCGATCTTCTGTCAGGGTTCATCATTGAACTGAGAAATGCGGGTCTCCCCGTGAGCCTCACGGAGAACCTTGATGCAATGCATGCCATCTCCCATATTCCTTTGGAAGACCGCGAGGCATTCAAATATGCGCTCGGAGCAACTCTTGTAAAGAACAATGCTCACTGGCGCTCGTTTGAAACAGTGTTCGAGGTGTATTTCAGCCTTCGCGGGCCTGAATACAAGATTGTTGATGGCGAAGCTGGCGAGGGAAGCCTCGATGACTTCATGCAGCAGTTGCAGAACATGGCTCAGCAAGGGGACGGTTCGGGCGGTGCCGGCGGAATGGATTCACTGACTCCCGAAGAGTTAATGAACATTCTCATGAATGCTCTCATGAATGGCGACCAAGCCATGATGCGTGCATTGGCAAAGCAAGCTGTTCAGCGTTTTGCTGGTATGGAACCAGGTCGTCCCGTTGGTGGCACTTATTACTTGTACCGCACACTGCGCAACCTTGACCTTGACGGCATGATGGACAAACTCATGGATGCCACCAAGCAGCAGGTGGGTGGGGAACTCACTGGTTTGGAAGAGCGCCTCGAGCGCGACGAATACAACCACCGCATTGAGCAGTTCAAACAAGAAGTTGAAGCTGAGATTCGTCGAAAGCTTGTTGCGGATCGCGGTGCAGAGGCAATGGCGAAAACGTTGCGCAAGCCACTTCCTGAAGATGTTGAGTTCATGCACGCAAGCCGTGATGAAATGCAGAATCTGAAGAAGGCTCTGCAGCCGCTCACTCGCAAACTTGCAGCAAAGCTTGCTCGCAAGCGACGCCATGGTCGCAAAGGTCCGTTGGACTTCCGCAATACGGTGCGTCACAGCCTTGCGTACGGTGGTGTGCCTGCAGAGCCAAAGTTCAAGTATCCGCGCCCTGCAAAACCGGAACTCATTGTTGTTGCCGATATCTCTGGTTCGGTCGCAGCGTTCGCGCGGTTCACCTTGATGTTGGTGTACGCATTGTCGAACCAGTTCTCGAAGGTGCGCGCGTTTGTATTCATCGACGGAATTGACGAAGTCACGGATTACTTCAAGAAGACCGAAGATATTTCTGAAGCGATTCACCGCATCAACACCGAAGCCGATGTGATTTGGGTTGATGGTCACTCTGACTACGGCCATGCATTTGAAGTGTTCTGGGACAAATTCGGCAGGGAAATTAACCCCAAGTCAACAGTGATGTTCCTGGGCGATGCGCGTAACAACTACCACGCATCCCAAGCATGGGTCATTAAAGAAGTGAAGCAAAAAGCACGCAAAGTGTTCTGGCTGAATCCAGAGCCCCGTTCCTACTGGAACACGGGTGACTCCATTGTGAGCGAATACGGAACTCATACCGACGGTGTCTATGAATGCCGCAACTTGCGTCAACTTGAGGCCTTCGTAGAGAACTTGGTGTAGCCGTTCGTGACTCTCACGAGGTTGCTTCTTATTCGGCACGGAGAATCTCGTGCCACCATCGAACGCTTTGTTGGCGGACCTCGTTCATGTACAGGTCTCACCGATCATGGTCGTGCGCAAGCTGAAGCATTGCGCAATCGTCTGGTAGCCGGACACGATGTGCAGCCCACAGCGTTGTACGCCAGCCATTTCCCCCGTGCAATTGAAACCGCTCAAATTATTCAGCCAGCACTTGGCTCGCTTCCTATTTCTGTAGATGCCGGGTGGGGTGAACACGACCCGGGCCCAGACTGCGACGGGATGACCTATGACGACTTCATCGCCCTGTACGGAATGCCACGATGGGATGGCGACCCGCATGACATCACATACCCAGGTGGAGAAACTATTCATCATTTCCATATACGAGTGATGGACACATTGAAGAAAATTGTTCGCGCTCACGAGGGCGGTTCAGTTGTGATTGCGTGCCATGCCGGAGTTATTGACGCCGTTTTGCGAAATACGTTGCACATGCATCAAACGGGCAAGTTTGAATTGTTGACAACGAATACTTCAATCACTGAATTGGTTCATATTCAGGGAAGCAAGTGGCGTCTCTTGCGCTACAACGATGCCGCACACCTTGCCGGCATGAACTCTCCCCATTAACGGGTGAAGGGAGTGCTGCAATGAGTTCTCAGCTTCCAGTTGTAGTAGTGGGTGGAGGAACTGCAGGGTGCATGGTGTCATCTCACCTTGCCAATAACACCAGTCACCCCATTGTGTTGATTGAACCGGGGGAACTTTCTGAACACGATGACAATTCTCGTTTCTTTGATGTACTCGCCGATAGTGAACTGACCCAACAAATTCACGATGTGGTGCAGGCCAGGGCTCTGGGTGGTGGCAGCGCAGTCAATGGAATGTTGCTCACAGGAGAGGAGCCGGATTTTGCGCGCGGACTTACTCGTATGGCGAACGAGGAAGATATCGGGTTCATGGGTTCCTTTCTCTTGCAAAACGGTGGTCGTTTCACACGGTTGTGGTGGAACGGTGGACGGTGGAATCCTGGGCGCGCGGTGCATCACCTTGAAGAGGAACGACGCATTTCGATCATTCGCGAAGAAGTGGTGTCGCTAGAAATTTCTAGTGGTTCAGTGGTGGGTGTTCGCACTGGTTCACAAGTGGTTCCGTGTGCTCGCGTTGTTTTGTGTGCTGGTGCTCTGGTCTCGCCGCAGATATTGATGCGTTCGCAAGTGATGCCTGAGCAAGAAATTATTCCCCAGAATCATTATTCTGTGTCCGTGGTGGCGGCCCTGCGTGAGCGCAATAGTTCATTGTTCGATACGGCGGTCATTAAAGAAATTCTCTTGTCCTCCGGAGAGATGTTCATGGTGAATGCGTATGAACGTGTCTCTGCTGAGCTATCAAATTTTGGCTTGCTAACGGTTTCGCACATGAACCCCTCTCATGGCCTCAAAGACGAAGATGCAATGGCTGTGGCGCGAGACATCGCTACAGAATTGGCGGATTCTTTGCGTTTATGTAAAGAAGTGGGCGACGTGGTGGTTGACGAGGAGGTTCGCCCGTTATCGCACGTGTCGTCTACTTGCATCTCTATTACTGATGGCAATGGAAGAGTGCAACATGTCGATGGGTTATGGGTTGCAGATGCGTCGGTCTTGCCACGAGTCCCTCCATGTACCCCTGCCGCACCTGTCACAATGGAAGCATTGCGTATCGCACAGATCATCACAAGGGAGTTGACATGAGTTACACATTGGGTCTTCATGAGTTGGGCAACGGATGTCATGCCTATCTGCAACCAGATGGTGGTTGGGGTTGGTCTAATGCCGGACTCATCGTTGGTGACGGTGCCTCGCTTCTGGTGGACACACTGTTTGATCTAAAGATCACACAACGAATGCTCGACACGATGGCGCCTCTCACAAACGGCGCGCCCATCTCCACAGTGGTCAACACTCACGCGAATGGTGATCACTGTTACGGCAATCAGTTGGTCAGAAACTCTGAAATCATTTCTAGTGCGGCTACAGCGCATGAAATGGCCGAGGTGCCACCCGCCATGCTTGCTGCGCTGAATAAAGCGCCTGGTGAAGTTGGTGAGCTCTTTCGTCACTTCTTTGGGGAATTCGATTTTGAGGGCATCGAGCCTGTTCTGCCCACCAAGACATTCACCGGTCGTCACAATTTCAATGTTGGAGGACAAGAAGTAGAACTTGTAGAGGTTGGTCCCGCTCACACGGCCGGTGACACGCTGGTCTTTGTTCCTGGTGCACGCACTGTGTACACCGGGGACATCCTGTTCATTGGTGGAACTCCCATTGTTTGGGCAGGTCCGTTAGATAATTGGATTGCTGCGTGCGACCTCATTTGCGCCGCAGACGTTGAGCACATTGTGCCAGGTCATGGACCGCTCACAGATAAGCAGGGCGTTACCGCAATTCGGGATTACCTTGCGTACGTTCAATCAGAAGCAACTGAACGTTTCAATGGCGGTATGGACGCATGGGATGCAGCGCGTGATATCTCGCTCAATGGTTTTAAGAACTGGGGTGAATTCGGTCGTATGGCTGTCAATGTCGACACGGTGTACCGCTCGCTGGATGGAACTCACAAGAGCCCCGATGTAGTGGAGCAATTTAAGCGGATGTTTCAGATGGAGCAACACGGTCAATAGCCGTATCGCGCAATCTGCGCCGCACCACTACCACCCAGGCAGTGAGAGCAATGGTGGTGAAAATAAACCATTGCACCGCATAAGAGAGATGTGGGCCTTCGGATAATTCGGGAAGCGCCACATGTTGTGGAAGATCCTGATTCGTGGAAGGAGTTTCCTCAATGAGTTGCAAGAACATAGGGAATGGTGCTTCCCCTACGTGTTTCATGATGAGCGGAATATTAAAACGTTGAAACTCCGTATTTTCTGGATCTGTGTTGTCGATTGCGCCCAACGCACCGCGAGTTTGGGACACGCGCAAGTACCCAACGATTGAAAGTGAACCGCTAGGTGGTGATGGCGCTTTGGTGGACAATGGCACGAAGCCCCGATTCACCAGCACAGTGGCACCAAAATCAGTAACAAACGGAACAACTACGTCGTATCCGGCAGCACCGTTGGTGGATCGATTGATGACGGTGACAGCCTTGGCTGCGTTGTACTTGCCACTGATGTTGACGCGACGCCATTCATCGTTTGTAGGCACTGGATTAGTAGAGAGTTTTTGAACGGGCTCTTCGCTGCGTGCGGTGACTAACGAATTGAAAGTCTTTTTCTGGTGAAGACGATTCAATTGCCAAAACCCCAAATTGACCATGGTGAACACCAATAATGCGACGCCTAGATGAATCAGTATCCAGCGGGGTGTAAAAAGCTTGCGCACCATGCGCTACGAACGCTAGCGGTTCTCGGCGATTGAGTACCGTAGGTCACGGGGGAAACATGCAATACAACGAAGAAACAATTGACGCGTCCTTTTGGAAGAAGGTGTTCGGTGTCGAAGTAGTCGCAAGTGCACCGGGTCGAATTGGAGCCGGTCAGGTAGGTATGAACCTGCGCTATGCATTGTCATCGTCAGACCCCTCGGTGCCCTCAAGTGTTGTTGTGAAGCTGGTGTCTCCTGATGAAACCAGTCGTGCTACCGGAATCGCACTGCGAAACTATGAGCGTGAAGTGAAGTTCTACAACCAACTCGTTGAATCCATCGATGTGCGATCACCTCACTGTTACTTCGCCGACTGGAACGAAGAAGCAGGGGACATTGCCATCGTTCTTGAAGATATGTCTCCGTGTGAACAAGGAGATCAAATTGATGGTTGCGGCATCGAACATGCTCGACTGGCCGTTGATCAGCTTGTGAAGATGCAAGGACCTCGTTGGAATGATCCTGCACTCGCATCAATTGATTGGTTGCAGCGTCGAGATGCTGATGATGCTGATCGTTTACAGGGGATGTTCAGCCTGTTAAAGCCCGGATTTCTGGCGACGTATGAAGACACAATTCGCCAGGAACTGGGAAATGAAGGCGTTGACTTCATCAATGTCCTTGAAACAAAAATCGTGCAATACGTTCATGCAAAAGATGCACCGTTCACAGTGACACACGGTGATTATCGGTTGGACAATCTTTTGTTCGCCACCGAGGCCGGCGGCGTTGACTGCGCAGTTGTTGACTGGCAAACGCCTGGACATGGAAACGGCGTTGGTGACCTTGCCTATTTCATTGGAGCTGGTCTTCTTCCCGAGAACCGTGCGCGCTATGAATGGGAACTGGTTGATCAGTACATTGCGGGTATTGAGTCGTATGGCCACACCGTGAATCACGAATGGGTGAAAGACCATTACCGACGTGAAGCAATCTCTGGAGTCATCATGGCGGTCATTGCATCTCAGATCGTGGGGCGCACAGAACGTGGCGACAAAATGTTTGAGGTAATGGCTACCCGCCATATTCGTCAGGGCCTTGAAAACGGAGCGCTGTCGCTTCTCTGAGTCCAGGCATGTGACGTATGTAACGGCTTGATACGGTTCTAGTTGTGGCTCGCGGGGGCGAGACGCAAGGGGGAATTCATATGTCCGGTTGGAACTACGCCGAACTCTGGAAGGGCATTGCGAAAGCTGACCCTTCCCGTCCTGCTCAAATCTTTGGCGACAAGGTGTATTCGTGGGGGGATTTCCACAGTCGTGCGAATGCGCTCAGTGCAGACATGATCGCTTCGGGCTTAACTCATCAAGCCAAAGTGGCGCATTACTTGTACAACGCGCCGGAATACCTTGAGTCAACGTTTGCTTCTTGGCTCGGTGGCTTCGTGCCGGTCAACACCAACTATCGCTACGGTCCCGAAGAAATTCTGTACCTGTTCGACAACTCTGACGCAGAGGCTGTGGTTTTCCATGCCGTGTTCGTTGATCTTGTCGACACGGTGCGCGAACGTTTGCCAAAAGTGAAGCGTTGGTACATGGTCTCTGATGAATCAGGTAACGCAGTGCCAACATGGGCAGTTGACTACGAATCTGTTGTGTCGAAATCAACTCCTGATGTCACTCCAGTTGCACCCTATTCAGGCGACGACATGTTGTTCCTCTACACAGGCGGCACAACCGGCATGCCCAAAGGTGTGATGTGGCGTCAAGAAGATTTGATGATGGTGCTTGGTCGCGGGGGCAACGCTCTTACCCAGGTGCCACCAGGAGACTCTGTTGAAGAACTGATTGCGCGCATCAAGCCAGGTGATGCAGGCATCGTCACACTCGTTGCGTGCCCGCTCATGCACGGCACCGGCGAATTCTCGGCGTTCATTGCATTGGCAATGGGTGGTTGCATCGTCACCATGCCGAACCGCAACTTCGACCCTGCAAAATTGTGGGACACCGTGGAACAACGCGCCGTCAACACAATCGTGATTGTTGGCCAAGCTTTCGCCGGACCGATGCTCGAGTCCCTTGATGCAAACCCCGGAAGGTGGAACACCAGCAGCGTGATCCAAATGGGTTCATCGGGTGTGATGTGGAGCCAGGAAAACAAAGATGCGTTGTTGAATCACATTCCGCAAATGCTCATCAGCGACAGCTTCGGTTCCTCCGAAGCCGTGGGTATGGGAGTCTCCGTTTCTGCAAAGGGTGCAGCAGTAAAAACTGCACAGTTCGCCATTGGTCCTAACTGCGTGGTTTTCACCGAAGAGGGTGAGCGCGTGAAGCCAGGTTCTGGTGAGCGCGGACTTGTAGCTGTTGGTGGTGCAATCCCTATGGGCTATTACAAAGACGAAGTGAAGTCGGCACAAACATTTCGCATTTTTGAGGGTCGTCGTTGGACAGTGCCTGGTGACTGGGCCGAAGTGAATGAAGACGGCACCTTGCATCTGCTTGGTCGTGGCTCAGTGTGTATCAACACTGGCGGCGAAAAGGTGTTCCCCGAAGAAGTTGAGGAAGTGCTGAAGACGCATGCATCGGTACGCGATGCTGTGGCCGTCGGTATTCCTGATACTCGATTTGGCGAAACCATCTGTGCAGTGGTTGAACCAGAGCCAGGCCAATCGCCGACACTCGACGAACTGTCTGCGCACGTGAAGACCCGACTTGCTGCATACAAGGCCCCACGAAATGTGGTGGTGATTTCCACCATTGGCCGTGCGCCGAACGGCAAGGTGGACTACAAGCGCCTGAAGCAGCACGCCATGGACCACCTTGGGGTCAAGTAATCCTCATAAATCTCCCGCATAGCCAGCTTTTCAACCGCTAGCCTTTGGAATCGCATTAGGAGAGACCGAAAGGTCCGGCAACCGGGGTTACAGCCGCACGGTGCCTCCTCATCGAAAGATGAGGGATGTGGTTTCGCAGCCAGCGAAACAACAGGTCGCCTCCTTTGTGTCAGAACAACACACCGAAAAGGAGATGAAGATGCCGCACATTCCACGTCATGATGCACGTCCGTATCCAGTTTCTGGCGGTTGGCATGACGGTGATGCTTCGGGTCATCGTCAGTTCTACACCTTTGCTACCGACCGCCCTTTCTCCTTGGAAAGCGGTAGTTCTCTCACCAATGTGACAGTGGCATATGAAACGTGGGGAACGCTTAACGACAGTGCGTCAAATGCGATTTTGGTGTGTCACGCGTGGACAGGGGATAGTCACGCAGCAGGTTCTGCCACGAACGGTCACCCCACTCCCGGTTGGTGGGAAGGCGTTGTCGGACCCGGACACTCCATCGACACAAACAAATACTTTGTGGTCTGTGTGAATGTGCTTGGCGGTTGTCAAGGTTCAACGGGGCCGTCATCTCTGCATCCAGTCGATGGCAAACCGTACGCACGTCGTTTTCCTGTTGTCACTATTCGAGACATGGTGCGGGCACAGGCACACCTCGCTGATGCGTTGGGAATCAAAACGTGGCGCGCAGTAGTTGGCGGTTCAATGGGCGGCATGCAGGCGCTGGAGTGGGCCATCACGTTCCCTGATCGTGTTCGTTCACTTGTCGCTATCGCTACAACAATGGAAGCAAGTGCTCAACAAATTGCGTGGGGTGCAATAGGTCGTCGTGCCCTGGTAATGGATCCTGCCTATAACGACGGCAACTATTACGACGCAGATGATGACAATGGCCCTTGGACCGGGCTATCTATTGCTCGCATGATTGCGCAAGTCACGTTTCGCACTGACTCAAAGTTCAACGAAAAATTCGGACGCCGCTTGCGTGATCAACACTTTGGACCAGAAGGAATAGATCTCTTTTCTCGTTTCGATGTTGAGGGCTACCTCGATCATCACGGAGACAAATTGGTGCGTCGATTTGACGCAAACAGTTACTTGTACATCGGAAAAGCAATGGACTTACATGACGTAGGTCGCGGACGCGGTGGCACTGCTGAAGCAATGAAGCGCATCAAGGCACCCACCCTCACCATCTCTATTGATTCCGACATCTTGTATCCCGCCTATCAACAAGAAGCCATTCAGGCTGCACTTGTTAACAACGATCCACGAAACAAGCACGTAGAAATTCAGAGTGTTGAAGGACATGATGGGTTCTTGCTGGAACTCATTCCCATCAATCTTCATATTTCAGAGTTTTTTGCCTCCACCGAAGGGGTCTAGGTGCAATTTCGGCGGAAGACCGAAATTAGTGCTCTAGGCGTGAGAAGATAAAGAAATGTCCGTTGCAGCATTTCTTGCTACCGATATGAAGGTAAATCTTCTTGGTGGTGGGCTCATTGTGCTTGGCATCGTTCTGTTTGTAGTCACGTTGTCGTTTTGGAGAGCTGCTGTTGAAGACCACAGTGTGTTGGCTCCGCTAGAGGTAATGGCCGACCGACGATTCGCTCGGGCGAATAATGTCCGTCGCCTAGCAATGTTGAACAAAGTGCGACCCGACGGAGCCGAGCAAGTTACAGAACTGGCGTCACCTCCGGTTCTCACTCGTGAACCGCTTTCAGAGCCCGCACCTCGATTCAATGATCCGTTCCCGCACGATGATGATGCA
The DNA here is from genome assembly GCA_947447175.1 of Acidimicrobiaceae bacterium. Lineage (GTDB taxonomy): Bacteria > Actinomycetota > Acidimicrobiia > Acidimicrobiales > Ilumatobacteraceae > UBA2093. Next base: position 15,682 of record CANFIM010000007.1, read on the forward strand.
GTTGACGTAGTACCCACCAAAGCTATTGACCCACTCTTGGGTCACAGGTCTGAATAGGAGAGTTATGGCCGCTTTTGATCCCAATGAAATGATTGCTCGCTTCAAAGATCGAGCAACAGCAGTTCGCAAACGTCCTCTTCCCCCAGTTGCTGGTGAAGAACGTCAGTTGTTCATTGCAAACGCCGAAATCGACTTCAGGGATTTTGCAATCATTGGCGATGCTGTGGCCTCTATCGACGATGGAGTTCTCACGCTACGCATCGATTTGAACCCGCCACAGAAGTGAGCACCACGTTCGCGTCTTTTCGCACGTCGTTGCGTGAACGCGACGACATTTATATTCTCGCTGCGCTCACTGCGGTATCGGCGTGGGGTATCGGCCCGATTTTGAACAAATCGATGTCGGTGTCGTCATCGACCATTGTTTTTTATCGCATCTTGATTGGTGCACCGGTGATGACGGTCATGGCGTATCTCAATGGTGGTCGCATTACGAAAGAACTGTTGCGTAAGTCGTCAGTACCCGGGTTGTTGTTTGGTGCATCGATGATTGCAGGGTTCGCTGCGTTCCAACACACATCAATCGCCAACTCAACACTTGTCACCACTCTGCAACCAGTGCTCATTATGTTCGTGGCTCCGAAAATGTTTGGCGAGAAACTCAACGCCCGAAAAATTCTCTATTCGGTCACCGCAATGGCAGGAGTTCTGATAGTGGTACTTGCTGCGGCTAGCACCAGTGGTGCACATATCAGTGGTGATTTATTGGCAGTCGTCAATGTGGTGATCTGGACTGCATATTTTGTGATGGCCAAAGTAAGGCGGCTAGACGGAGTTCACTCGTGGGCTTTCTTGGCCTCAGTGTTTATATGGGCTGCAGTTGTGGCGTTGCCATTTGGTCTTGTCACGAGTAACGACCTCACTGCGATGACAACAAAAGACTGGGTCTTGATTACCACCATGGCTCTCATTCCTGGCGTTGTGGGGCACGGCATGATGACGTGGTCGCAAAGTCATCTCGATGTATCGCTTGCATCGTTGCTCGGCTTACTGAGCCCTGTTATCAGTGCTGTCTTAGCATGGCTAATTCTTCATCAAACCCTCACACCAATGCAGTTGGTGGGGGGACTTGTTGTTCTGGTGTCTATGGGTCTTCTTCTTCGTTCGCAGAACACCTAGTGCTAGAAAGGGATGAGAGGAAGGATTGCTATGACCACTGAGCCAGCACCAACAATTCCCACCATTGATGTTTCGTCGTTAGCCACGGGTCTTCAATATGACACTGCCGACGCAAAAGCCGTTGCTGCCCTCATTGACAAAACTTGTCGCAACATGGGTTTCTTGTTGGTGAAGGGCCATGGAGTCTCGCCAGAGACCAAAGCGAACTTCCTGGCGAAGATGAAAGAGTTCTTCAACGAGCCAGCCGAGAAGAAGAATCAGATTGCTATCGGAAAGAGTGCACACCATCGCGGGTATGTCGGCATGGGAATGGAGAATCTCGAGGGCGCACTTGCCAATACCGAATTGGGTAAAACGTACGGCGCCGGAGATGTGAAGGAGTCAATCGACTCTGGCACCGAAGATGGTCCCAACCATCCTGAAGTGATGGCCGGAACTCCACTGCACGGACCCAACCAGCTTCCCGATTGGATTCCTGGTTTCAGAGAGGCATGGCAGCAGTATTTCGATGAGTGCTACGAGTCTGTGTTGCGCATACAGCGAGGTCTCGGCATTGCGCTCGGAGTGGGTGCAGGTTTCTTCGAAGATCAGCCTGGTTATCCATTGTTGAACTTGCGCATGTTGCACTATCCGCCAGAGAGCAGAGTGAACACAGAAGATGGTCGTATCGGTTGCGGTGCTCATACTGACTACGGCAGCATCACCGTTCTTGCAGACGACGGAGTGGGCGGATTGCAGGTGAAGCCACGCGATGGTGACTGGATTGATATCAGTATTCCTGAAGATCACCTGGTGGTGAATCTTGCAGACCTGTTAGCTATCTGGACCAATGACCGATACGTGTCGAACCCGCACCGCGTGATGAACCCACCGAACACTCATCGCTATTCCATCCCGCTCTTCGTGACACCTCCGTACCACCTGAAGGTAGAGGCGTTGCCAACGTGTCTCGAACCAGGCGCAGCTCCTAAATACCCACCGATGGTGTCGGGTGAGTACTTGCAAAGCCGCTTTAACGGCACGCACACGTACCGCAACGAACTCATGGAGGGTGAGGCGTAAGCCCTCTGACCCTTTATTCATGGGGTTGCCCCGTGGTGCAAGCGGGGTTTGGTCGCTATATTGGAGCCCACACATGCGGATGTGGCTCAGTTGGTAGAGCATCACCTTGCCAAGGTGAGGGTCGCGAGTTCGAATCTCGTCATCCGCTCCAAGAAACCCCGGTGCTTAGCGCCGGGGTTCTTTCTTTTCCCGCCTAGTTGGGGTTCGTTCATGGCGCACGTTGCTCTCTAATCTGTGGGAATGGACCTTTCTTACCCACCCGAAGCAGCCGCCTATCGCGAGAAGGTACGTACCTTCCTTTCTTCAAATCTTCCAAAGGACTGGAAGGGCATTGGCGCAATGAACCATGCCGACGCAGCAGAGTTCACCGAAAAGTGGCGCGTCATTCTCAGTGAGAACGATTACCTCGCTGTGAACTGGCCAAAGGAATACGGCGGTGCAGGTCTTACTGCACTTGAAAGTGTGATTCTTGCTGAAGAGTTTGCGAAGGCAGGCGTACCTGCCGGTGGCCCTAACGACGGTTTCGGAATCGGCATGTTGGGTAACACCATTCAGGTGTGGGGAACAGAAGAGCAAAAGAAGCACTTCCTTCCTCGCGTTCTCTCGGGTGAAGACAGGTGGTGTCAGGGTTATTCAGAACCAGCTGCTGGTTCAGACCTTGGCAACCTGGGTTGTCGCGCTGAACTCGACGGCGACGAGTGGGTCATCAATGGTCAAAAGATCTGGACATCTGCAGGTCACCTTGCGAACCACATCTTCGTGTTGGCTCGTACCAACGTGGAAAATGTGAAGCACAAGGGAATTTCATTCTTGTTGGTTGATATGCGCCAGAAGGGCGTGGAAGTTCGTCCTATCAAGATGATGTCGGGTGACTCTGAGTTCAACGAGGTGTTCTTCTCTGATGCGCGTTGTCCAAAAGAAAATGTCATTGGCGAAGTCAATGGTGGTTGGGCAGTGGCAATGACCTTGCTGGGCAACGAGCGTGGTGCAGCAGCTGCAGTGACTGGCATTTCATTCCGCGGTGAGCTCGACAAGTTGCGCTCACTTGCTGAAGCGAAGGGTGCATTCGAAGATCCTTCAATTCGTCAACGTTTTGCCAAGTGCTATACAAAAGTTGAAATCATGCGCTTCATGGGTTACCAAGCGCTCACTAGTTTCCTTCACGGCACAAAGCCAGGCGCAGGTGCATCAATCGGCAAGTTGTGGTGGAGTGAGTACCACAAGGAACTCACAGAATTGTCGGTTGACATTCTTGGTGCAGATGCACTTGTTCCTACAGGTCAAACACCTCACACCGCATTCACCACCGACTCGGTTGGTTCACCTAATGACAGCGCGAACTGGGTGGGCGTTTTCCTAAATGCTCGCGCCGGAACCATTTACGCCGGCACCTCTCAGGTGCAAAAGGGCATTGTGGGTGAGCAGATTCTTGGTCTTCCGAAAGAACCACGCGCAGACGGCGGTCCTTGGAACACCATTCCTGGCCACGGCTGATTTCGGAGAAACAACAATGGTGCAGTTCGGCGTTCATCTTGGGGCGCAAAACGCCACTGTTGAGGAACTGAGAACCCTTTGGAAATATCTCGATGCACAACGCATCGATTGGATTTCTTTGTGGGATCATCTCTACGAAGCTCCACCCGCAGGTGGAACGCAACCACACTTTGAAGCCTTCTCGATGCTCGGGGCTCTTGCTGTTGATACATCGCATGCTCGCTTGGGTTGTTTGGTGTTCTGTTCCCAGTACCGCAACGTTGGTGTTCTGATGAAGGGGGCAATCTCGGTTGATCATCTTTCTCGCGGTCGATTTGAACTCGGCATGGGTAGTGGGTGGCATGACCAAGAAGCGCAAGCGTTTGGTTTTGACTTCCCATCTCAAGGTGAGCGGTTCAAAGTTCTTGAAGGACAAATGCAAGCTGTCAACAAGTGGCGTGCAGGCGAAAGGGTGACGCAGTCGTCTCCCAGTCTTGAACTTCGCGATGCATCCATGGTTCCTGGTCCGCAAGGAAAGATGCCGTTGTGGATTGGCGGGCTTGGGCCAAAGCAAACGTTGCGCATGGCCGGTGCATATGCAGATGGTTGGAACGCGGCGTATGCAAGTCCGACGCAATACAAAGAACTTAATGGCATTCTTGATGATTGGTGCGAGAAAGCGGGCCGTGCCCCCTCTGCTGTAGAGCGAAGCATCAACTTGTCGTTTGGGTTGAGCACTGATGACATCGGTGTTGTGAAGGCTCAATTGCAAACGCAATGGGGCGCAACATCTGAACGCATCATCTCTGGTTCGTTATTGGGCAGGCCCGAGGATGCAATGGAGCAAATTGCGCCATTCGTTGAAGCTGGTGCACAACTCATCAACATTGCGATTCGTCCACCATGGCCTCAAGAGCTTGTGGCTGAGTACGTAGAGACAATCATTCCAATGATGAAAAAGGAATGGTTGTAATCTCCTGATATGAAAATCGGAGTACAACTTCACCCGCAGGCAACAACTCTCAAGGAAATTCGAAACGCATGGCGCGCTGCTGATGCGCTTGGTGTTGACTCAATTTGGGTATGGGATCATTTCTATCCGTTGTACGGCGACCCCGATGCGCCACATTTCGAGGCATACACACTTCTCGCCGCAATGGCCGCCGATACGTGTCACTCAACAATTGGCGCACTAGTTACCTGCTTCACCTATCGCAATCCTCAGTTGCTCGCAGACATGTCGCGCACCATTGACCACATCTCCGATGGACGCTTTGTTCTCGGTATTGGCTCAGGTTGGTTCGAACGCGATTACACGGAATACGGATACGAATTCGGAACTGCTCCCGAACGCTTGAAGCTTTTGCGCGATGGCATTCCCGTGATCAAAGAACGATTGTCAAAGTTGAATCCGGGCCCTGTCAACGGCACGATTCCGCTCTTGATAGGTGGAAGCGGAGAGAAAGTGACTCTCAAGCTCACTGCTCAATATGCCGATGCCCACAATGCTTTTGGGCCCGTTGACAATTTCAAGCACAAAATGGAAGTACTTGATAAATGGTGCGCAGAATTGGGTCGTAACCCACGAGACATTGAACGCACTGTTGGCATCAGCGTTGCGGAACTTGAGCAAGCTGATGAATACGCAGCAGCCGGTGCTGATCACCTCATTGTCATGTTGGGGAACCCCTACGACATGACCGCAGTTGAAAAGTTCATGGCGAAGAAGTAGCTCCGCTTTCTCCTTTCATGAATTGCAGCACTACGGTGCCGCTAACGGAAAGGTATTCGTATGAACCTAGAAACGGTCCTCTATGAAGTGGTCGACGGCGTTGCAGTAGTCACCCTGAATCGTCCTGAGGCGATGAACGCATGGACACCTCAACTCAGTGATGAACTGAATCTGGCAATGGGTGCCGCCGACGAAGACGACAATGTTCGCGCCGTTGTAGTCACGGGTGCGGGCAAAGCCTTTTGCGCAGGTGCGGACTTGAGCGGTGGCGAAGGTGGATTTCGTTCTGGCAGTGCAGGCGAACAACCCGGGAAGCGTTTATTGCCATACAAGGTGCGCAAGCCAGTGATTGCTGCCATCAATGGTCATGCAGTTGGTGTGGGTATTACGTATCCGTTGTTGTGCGACATTCGCATTGCGTCTGACTCAGCGAAAATTCAGTTTGCCATGGTTCGCAGAGGCGTGATTCCAGAGTTGGGATCTCATGTTCTGTTACCGCGCATTATTGGTTTCTCGAAGGCTGCAGATTTATTACTCACAGGTCGCTTAATGGTGGGTATCGAGGCCAAGGAGTGGGGAGTCGTATCAGAGGTTTTGCCTGCAGACCAAGTTCTTCCACGAGCCATGGAAATTGCGCGTGACATCGCCGTGAACACAGCGCCGGTTTCGTCAGCAATCGCTAAACAGTTGATGTGGCGCGGACTCACCATGCCAGTTGACGAGATGATTCAAGAAGAAGGACGACTGCTTCAGCATGTGATCAACGGGCCTGATTCCAGTGAAGGAGTACGTGCGTTCTTTGAACGGCGTGACCCTCAGTGGACAATGACTGTCTCGACCGACATGCCGCCATCGCGAGACTAAGGTGTCGAATATGAATACAGCGCAACTCAACGGAACAACCATCGCTTATGAAGACAACGGCGGTACGGGTCCCGTAGTCATTCTTAGTCACGGATATCTCATGGACCACACCATGTTCGATGAGCAAGTGAAGGCATTGAAGAGCTCGTACAGAGTCATCACGTGGGACGAGCGCGGATTCGGCGGCACAAAAGCCACAGGCGATTTCACTTATTGGGATTCAGCAAACGATGTTTTGGCACTTCTCGACCACCTCGGAATTGAGTCAGCCATTGTTGGCGGTATGTCTCAGGGTGGATTCTTGTCATTGCGCGTTGCACTCACAGCCCCAGAGCGCGTGAAGGCCCTCATACTTCTTGATACGCAAGCAGGCACGGAAGACCCTGCATCGATAGAGCCATACAACGCAATGTTGGCAGCGTGGCTTGAGCACGGCGTAGCAGTAGTGCAAGACGTGATTGCAAGCCTCATCCTCGGGCCCGGAGAATGGCCCGAGTGGTTTGCCAAGTGGGCGGCAATTACACCCGATCAAGTGTTGCCTGCCTTTAATTGCCTCATGCATCGTGACGACATCACTGGTCGCCTCGGCGAAATCACGTGCCCTGCACTCATCGTGCATGGCACCGCAGATGCATCAATTCCATTCACGAAAGCGGAAGAACTGCGGGACAAGATTGCTGGCACCACCACGCTTGTTGCAATCGAAGGTGGCCCGCATGCGGCAAACATGACTCACGCAGAACCTGTAAATAAGGCGATTCTCCAGTTCTTGTCCACGCTTGGCTAGATGAAAGAATGTCACCCAGGAATTGTCAGGGGGACACATGCCATTAGAACTTGATCTCGGTCCAGCAGCGCAAGCTTTCCGTACGGAATTGCGCGAGTGGTTGGAAGTAAACAAGCCAAAAGAACTCATTGGTGTATCAGCTGATCAGTTGGCGCGCGGTGGCCAAGTAAAGGGCGCAAGTGAGTGGGCAAAGAAGCTCACCGAAGCTGGATACATGTGCGTGTCATGGCCAAAGGAATACGGCGGCCGCGGACTCACCGGTGTTGAAGTAGCAGTTCTCAATGAAGAGTTCGCGCGTGCTCAGGTTCCCCGCATCACACGAGGCATGGGCGAATGGCTTGTGGGTCCTTCCATCATCGTGTGGGGTACTGATGAGCAAAAGAAGCGATTCCTTCCGCGCATTATCGACGGCACCGATCGTTACTGCCAGGGTTTCTCTGAACCCGATGCTGGTTCCGACCTTGCGGCATTGAAGACCCGCGGCATCATTGATGGCGAAGAAGTTGTTATCACTGGCCAAAAGGTATGGACCTCTGGTGCAACCGAAGCGAACATGATGTTTTGCTTGGCTCGTACAGACCAAGATGTGCCGAAGCACCAGGGCATCTCGTACGTACTCACACCAATGTTCAAAGAAGACGGTTCGTCAAACGGCGTGGAACTTCGCCCCATTAAGCAGCCTCACGGTGGTTCTCACTTCACCGAGACATTCCTCACCGATACGCGCGCACCAGTCGCCAACATCATTGGTGGAATGAACAATGGTTGGCGCGTCACCATGACAACACTCGGAAACGAGCGTGGTGGTCATGCAACAACTCAGCACGTGGAATACACCAAGCAGTTCTGGGAAGGTGTTGAACTTCTCAAGGCAAAGGGTGTTACGAACGACCCCACCATTCGTCAAAATCTTGCATGGGCGTTCTCGCATGTCGAAATCATGCGCTTCCAAGGTTTGAAGCTGTTGTCCGAAGTGATGGCTCGTAAAGAACCTGGTCCGGCTGCATCAATCAACAAGATGTTCTGGTCAGAGTACGCACAGAAGTTCACTGCATTCATGATGAATGCCAGGGGTGCTGAGTCGATGCTGATCGAAGATGATCGTGACGGCAAGTACGTTGCTGACCGCTGGACAAGTTCCTTCTTCCAGCATCGTTCCTCCACCATTTGGGGTGGAACGGCTCAAGTGCAGCGAAACATTGTGGGCGAGCGAGTCTTGGGTCTTCCAAAAGAGCCAGACCCCAACAAGCCACGCCCCGCTGCCGGCTGATTTCCCTCGACTCGTAGGGCTACCTGTTTGACGGGTGGCACGAAAGTAGGGTTTCCCTGTGGTTCGTGGCATGCGTGAAAAGGTTCGAGCGCTGTTCTTGCGCTTGTGGGCCCGCCTCGACACCACTCAACAGTTCGTGGTGAGCAAACAGCTCGCCGTGATCGTCTGTGTCATCTCATTGGCCGTTCTTGCATTCATGGTGTCAGTGGCGGTGCGCATGGCCGGACCCACCGTGCATCCCGATGAGTGGGGGTCGTTGATCAATGGCCAGGTACTCATCGGGCACAAGGAAGCCACCATTCCCACCGGCAGTTTCTATCCGGCCGGGTACGGAGTGGTGACCGGTCTTGGCGCCTTGGTCACTGGTTCCATGTCCGGTTCCTACACGTTCTCGCTCATAGCCAATGTGTTGTTTGCAATTGGAACCGCGCTGATGGCGGGATACGTGGCGCGCACGGCCTTTGGTGCAACGAAAAACACTGGCTGGCTGGTGACAGCTCTGGTGTTGGTGATGCCAGGAACATTGGTGAGTGCCATGTTCTCGTGGCCAGAAATCGCCATCCGTTTGGCATACATGACCCTCGTACTGACGGTGGTTACCGTCTCTCGCAATCGGTCGACATGGCGAGTGGGTGCACTTGGCTTGTACGTGGGTGTCTTGCCGGGTCTTCACGGTCGATTCACTCTGTTGGTGCCGGTGATGGGTGCGTTGGTGTTGTGGTGGATCTTTGCGCGGGTCATCACACGATTCACTGCCGCGTTCACGCTTCTCACCACCGCATGCGGATACCTTGCCGCTCGTGCGTTGAACCATTACGTGAAGAGCACGGTGTATCTCGAGAGTTACAACCAGGAGAACCGTCTTCTCGGTCGTCTGTTCCGTCCGTCGGTGTGGCCGGCCTTGATACGCACAATGGTGGGGCAGAGTTGGTATCTGGTGGCCACCACGTTTGGTCTGGCGGCGGTGGGTGTGGTGTACGCAATCGTCACGTTGAAGAAGTCAGGCTCCGTGCGATCGATTGTGCACGATGCCGAACGAACCGGATTGGCCTTCGTGGTGGTGGCAACTGCATCGGTCGTGTTCACGGGTGGTTTGCAGTTGTTGTACGGCAATCGTGGTGACCATCTCATTTACGGTCGTTACGTTGAGATGCTGGCGCCTGTTCTCGTTGTGCTTGCCTGTGTCGGGCTCGAGAAGCGATACCGGGAATCTCAATTCACGTGGTTCCTCTCGGCTATTTCAATTTTCGTGTTCGCAGTCTTCTATGTGCTCATCGACGGAGGAGACGGCGTGAAGGCGAGTGCGATGCGCAAGAGCATCGTGTATCCCAACATCGTCGGCTTCGACTTCGTGCGTTATTTCGTTCACCCCACCTTCTTCACGCTCGGTGGAGTGTTCTGTTTGCTTGCTCTTCTGTTCTGGTTCGTCTCACGCAAGTTGGGTGCTTGGTCGATCATTGCAATCACTCTCTTGCTGGGAATTGGGGTGGTGTACTCCGGTCAACGAACCATGCTGTCGCGCACCGACTCACTCGAGGCCTCCGGCCAGTCCATGTCGTTCGCGTTGAGTGGTTCGCCCACCCTCATCGGATACGACGGCGGTATTCGCAACGACATGGCGTACTACTACCTGCGCTACAAACTTCATCCGGTGTTGCTCGTGCGGGAGTTCTTCTCGGCTCCTGACGCGGTGATTTCGCAGGACTACAAGTGTGTGTACGGGTTTGGAAATAGAGCGCCAACAGACGGCGATTGGGCCATAGTTGCCGATGAGCCAGTGCTCCAACGGGTACTGTGGAAAAGGCTCACAGCAGAACATTGCTAAACCCCACACCGATTGAGGACAACTACATGGCTGAGTACTACCCGGATCAATGCGACGTGAGCGTGGTGTTGCCCGTCTACAACGAAAAGGGTCACTTACGCACCGAGATCGACCGTATTCGTGAGGCCCTCGAGGCATCGAAGTACTCGTTTGAAATCATCGTGATCGACGATGGTTCGAATGACGGCAGCGAAACCGAACTTCCCACCATCCCAGGCATCACCCTCATTCGTCACCGGCATAATTCGGGTTCAGGTGCTGCACGACGTACGGGTACAACGGCGGCTAGAGGACGAGTAGTGGTGTGGACAGATGTGGATATGACCTATCCGAACAATCTCATTCCGGAACTTGTTGACTCAATGGAAGGCGTCGACCACGTGGTGGGGTGGCGTCAAACAGAAGAGGGAACCCACAAGCTTCTGCGCACGCCCGCAAAATGGATCATCCGCAAGTTGGCGAGCTATTTGTCTGAAACAGACATTAAAGATTTGAACTCGGGATTACGGGCTTTCCGCCGCGATGTTGCTATGCAGTACGTGCATGAGTTGCCGAAAGGCTTCTCGTGTGTCACTACGCTCACCATGTCGTTCCTGGGTAATGGGTATTCAATTGGGTTTTTCCCCATCGAATATTTCCCTCGCGCCGGGCGCTCGAAGTTCCACTGGTTAAAAGACACTCGTCGTTATATCTTGCAGGTCATTCGAATGACCTTGTCCTACAACCCATTGAAGGTCTTTCTTCCTGTTGGTCTGCTGTTGCTGGGTCTCGGATTTGTGAAACTCGGATTTGATTGGGCGGGCCGCGATTTCAAACTTGCAGCAAACACGTTGCTTGTATTCTTTGCAGCCTTGCAGGTCATCACCGTTGGTCTCTTGGCCGACCTTGTGGTGAGAGCAACTAAATCGCCTACATCTGTTCCTCCCGCCTGATCTCATTCCGTGACAGCACGAAGCACAACCCGCGTAGCGCTTATTGGAGCAGCATTGTCTGCAAACAAGGGTGCCGCCGCCATGGTGGAAACTGTTGTTGCTCGACTGCCTGAAGTTGTTGGCTCGTGTGAATTCTCGTTACTCACCACGTATCCAGAAGATGACAAATCTCATCTTCCAACCTCGTCGCCCATTCACGTGGTGGGACTTGAGCCTCTTCGGTTGGCCATTGTTGAATTCCCCGTAGCGATATTGGCCTTTATTGCGCGCTCAATTCATCTTCCGCTCGGCTGGGTTCATTCGCGAGGCTGCCGCGCAATGTTGAATTCTGATGTTGTTGTTGATGTTGCTGGCATTAGTTTCGCCGACGGAAGAGGCGTACCCATCACGGTGTACAACGCCATCATGACCGGAGTGCCGCTCTTGCTTGGCGTTCCCACGGTTAAAGCTGCACAAGCGATGGGGTCATTCAATTCCCAACCAAACAAGTTCCTGGCAAAACTGGTGTTGCCTCGTCTTGCAGCGATTTGTGCTCGCGGTGCACGCACGCGACAACACCTCGACTCATTGCACCTTCGAAATGTCACAGACGTTGCTGACCTGGCATTTTCGTTAGAGGAATCTGCAACATTGCCTGCATCGGTTGCCGCAAAGATGCCCTCTCAAGATCAGCCATTCATTGTGGTGATGCCGAGTGCAGTTGTGCGCGGATTATTTGAAGCCAACGGAGGCGACTATGTGTCAGCCGTAGCTGCCTTAGTTGGCTCACTTCGCGCAGAAACGCAACGCCCAGTTGTGGTGGTGCCGCATTCGTATCGCAAGGGTCAAGGTGAAGGTCGCATGAATGACGGACCGGTGTGCCGTGAAGTTGTGGCTGCGTGTTCCGGCGACTCTGGTGTCATTGGCATTGACGAAGATCTGTCGGCCGGAGAACTTCGTCGCATTGTTGCGTTGTCCGAAGTGATGGTCACTTCACGTTTTCACGCAATGATTTCTGGCCTGGCCACTTCCACGCCAACAGTGGTGGTGGGTTGGAGCCACAAGTACAAAGAGGTGCTCGACGACTTCGGCTTGGCAGAATTCGGTATGGATTCAGCCGAACTCTCACATCCGGAGTCGATTGTTGCAAAAGTGAAATTCGCCATTGAAAATCGCCAGGATCTGTCGGCGCAAATCTCGAAGGCACTGCCTGCTGTTCGTGCAAAGTCCGCAAAGAATTTTGACATCATTGCTCAGGCGGTGGGCGCATGAACGTAGTTGACAACCTGTCGGGCGTTATTGATGCAGGAATGTGTATTGGCTGTGGCGCCTGTGAAATGGTTGATCCAACAGTGCGTGTTTCTCTGAACCCCAAGAGTTTGATTTTTGAACCTGAAACTCCTGGTTCAGTAGATGCAGCTGCAGTCTGCCCCGCAGTGGCAGTGGATTACGAAGGATTGCAAACGTACCTGTTCCCCGGAGCCGACGTTGGTCCGTTTGGTGTGGTTCGTTCAGTTCATCTCTCCCAGAGCGTTGATAACCAAAGAAACATGAAGGCCAGTTCTGGTGGCCTCATTAAAGAACTTCTCCGAAGCCTCTTGCAATCTGGCGACATTGACGGCGTGATTGCACTTGACCACGTTGATGGTATTAATTTTGCAGCTCGTCTTGTCACACATGCTGACGACATCGACAATCTGCCGGGTTCGATTTATCACAATCTCAAACAAACGCCAGCGCTCGAACTACTGCGAGACACTCCCGGACGCTTGGCTCTTGTAGCTATTCCATGTGAGCTAGAAGGTTTGTATTCATGGGTGAAAAACTACGCACCCGAACTTCGCTCCAAAATCACCATCACAATTGGTCTCTTATGCGGTTGGCAATACTCGCACCACAGCATTAATGCGATGGGTGAGTATTTGGGATACAACCCAGAAGAGATTGCCGATATCTCATACCGCGGCGGTGGACCTGTTGGGAAGTTGACAGTGAACACACGTGACGGCAACACGTATACGGCAAGTCGCCGTGTGGATTTTGGGTACCAAGTTGCTTTTGATCGTCACTTCAACACCTCTCGCTGTCACGTATGTATTAACCATTCAAATTTCTTGGCAGATCTTGTAGTGGGCGATGCTTGGCTGCCGAGCACTGTGTTCACAAAGACTGGAATCAGCCTTGTGATTTGTCGCTCTGAGTTCGCAGAGAATGCTCATGCACGTCTTGTTCAATCGGGCGCATGTGTCTCTATTGAAGTCGGCGAAGATGAGATTCGTGAATCTCAAACAGAGCGAGTGGTGTTTGGAGAATTCGCATATGCATATGCCGATTTCCTGCGTTCAATTGGGGTGCACACACCGGCCTTGCACGGACCTAATGAGGGCTTCGGTACCGTCAAGCCACGCCGCCTGGCAGCAAAGTTCCACAGAGAATTAGTGCGCAAGCAGGCTCTCATGGCCGCGCGTCGATATCGCTATATGAAATGGCGCAAGGGCACTTTGGAATTGCGCGGATACATCATGCGCTATGTCCGATGGTTCATGGTTCGTATTCTTCGTGTGAAGAGCATTAGCGGTCAGCGCAAAGAGATTTCGCGAGACCGTTTCTCAGGCTTCAACTGATCGAGCGCCTTGCGCCGCAAGGTTTGACACCAACGCGCCTGTCAAGTCGACTGCAATAAACACCACACGGCTCATGAGGGCTAGCGATACAGCCAATGGCGTGCCAATTATGCCCCCAGCGAGAGAAGTGAATATTGCTTCACGTACTCCGATTCCGCCGGGTACCCCCACCACTACGAAACCAGCAAGCCACGAAGTTGAAGTGATGAACAACATCTGGAAAATACCAATGTGGGCTCCAAACGCCGATGCCGTCACTGATGTTGAGAGCGACATGAGAATCCATGATGGAAGATGCATGAGTGTCAAAGTTGCTAGTCGTTTGGGCTCTGTAAGCGACTGAGCAGCTGGTGAAATCTTTATTGCGATGGTGATTACTTTCGTGCGCAATTTTTCGTGCGAGAACACGTAGTAGCCGATGACGAGTGCGCTGGCAATGAGAATTGAGATGGGCCATCGACCAGGGGAGAAAGCCGCTCCAATAGCAATGGCAACAATTGCTGCCAAGTAGGTGGTGACTAACGAGAGCCCCGTACTGGCATAGGCATCTTTACGTGACACACCATTCCTGGCGGCAAGTTCAGCGCGCCCAACGATTGGCCATATGCCACCCGGTACGTATTTCCCGAGCTGACCTGTGAAGTACCAACGCATTGCGCGTCTATGAGCAACAGAGTGTCCCTTAGTGGAGATCATGCTCACCCAGATCCATCCAATGGAAGTCATGGCTGAGAGGCCAAGCAACAAACTGAGAATCAGATTCGGGGCATCTACTTGTTGAAAGGCGTTGGAGACATCGTCCCAGCGAGTGATGAGGGTCTTCGTCACGAAAGCCACGCCTGCAATTCCAATGGCCGCGCCAACGAGCGATATCAGTCGAGCAAGTCCTGGACGAGGAGAAGTGGGCACAAAGAAACAATACGAGGTGTGTTGGTGCTGGCAAGCCACCCTTGTTCTATTCTCGAAAATGCGGAAGTATTCAGCAGTTTCGGGCCGCTTGGTCTAGCGGCGATCTTGCAAGAACGGGAATTTCGATCGCGTTGCAACCACAACTTCGGGGTCAATATCGGCGAACAGGATTGTTTGTGAATCTTCACCCATGGCCAACACCTCGCCCAATGGGTTGATAATCATGCTGTCGCCTGCGTAATGAAGTCCGCCTCCGTCACCTACTCGGTTGCATCCAATCACGTACGCCTGGTTCTCAATGGCGCGTGCTTTCAGAAGAGCCATCCAATGTTCGCGACGACTGGCGGGCCAATTAGCAGGAACAATGTAAAGGTCGGTGTGCAGGGCTTGCGCCCAGTATTCATCAGCAAAGCGTAGGTCGTAACACACTGAGAGTGACGTGCGCACCCCATGAACAGTGACTGATTGGTGCGATTCTCCGGCACGGAAATGCTTGTCTTCACCGCCGTAGGTGAAGGGGTGAATCTTGCTGTACCGCGTTTCGATGCCGGTGGGTGACGCAACAACAAGCGAGTTGTATGGTCGAGAATCTCCGGTGCTGATTTCTGGACAACTTCCGGCAATCCACACGTTGTGCTGTTTCGCCATTTCCATGAGAAATTGCGAGGAAGGTCCACCAATCGGTTCCCCAATGTCATCTCTATCAACGACAAAACCAGTGGAGAACATCTCTGTAAGAACAACGAATTGTGCGCCGACCGCTGCAGCATCAGCAATGAGAATGGACAGATCTCGGAAGTTGGCTTCGCGATCTGCCCACGTGATGTCGTGTTGAATAACTGCTACCTTCATGTCCAATTTCCTAGTCGTTCAGAAGCAGTGTGAAGTGTTGCATCTTGTTTGCAGAATGCAAACCGAACAAGATGGCGGCCCTCGTGTTCGTTCTCTGGTGAGTACAACACTGAAGCGGGGATTGCCACAATGCCGCACTCAGCAGGAAGCGCACGACAAAAGGCCATGCCGTCTCCGTCTGGTCTTCGATGACGGACATCGCAAGTGATGAAGTATGTGCCCTCAGGAGTGATGGGTTGCAAATCTGCTGCTTCTAGTGCTGCAGTCAACACGTCGCGTTTTGACTGCAAGTTGCTCGCCAATTCAACGAAGTAGGTATCGGGTAAACGTAAGCCCGCAGAGATGGCTGGTTGAAATGGTGACCCACCAGCAAATGTGAAGAGTTGCTTCGCCATCAGGGTGGCGTTAATCAATGCTGCGGGCGCACATGCCCAACCAATCTTCCAACCGGTGGTGTTGAATGATTTGCCTCCCGATGAGATGGTGATTGTTCGTTCACGCATTTCGGGAAGTGTGGCAATGGGAATATGTTGCGCGTCATCAAAAATGAGATGTTCGTACACTTCATCAGAGATGACAAATACATCGTGAGAAATAGCTTCTCGCGCAATGACATCAAGTTCCGCTTTATTGAAAACTGTTCCCGTTGGGTTATGCGGTGAATTGAGAAGAATTGCGCGGGTGTTCGCACTGAAAGCATTCCGAAGTTCTTCTGCATCAAATTCGTAACGGCCCGAGTCTGATGGTCGAAGTGTGATGGGAACCATGCGCGCACCTGCAAGGGCAATGCATCCGGCGTACGTATCAAAGAGAGGTTCAAACACGATGACTTCATCGCCAGGGTTCAAGGTGCCCAGCAATGCTCCGGCAAGAGCTTCTGTTGCTCCCATTGTTACGAGAATTTCTTGGTCGGGGTCATATGTCAGGCCCCAAAAGCGTTGTTGATGTTCAGAGATTGCAAGGCGCAGGTCGGGTAGTCCACGTCCTGGTGGATATTGGTTGTTGCCACTCGCAATTTCTTGTTGCGCGATGCGCAGTACTTCATCTGGTCCGTTGTAGTCGGGGAAACCCTGACCGAGATTGACTGAGCCTGTGGCTACAGCGAGAGCAGTCATTTCGCCAAAGATGGAAGCGCCGAATCCGGCGAGCTTGGCGGCAAGAGGAGACTGCATGGTCACTCCATCAGCGTATGTCGCTGATGAGTAGTTCTCGATGTTGGTTACGCAGTCCAGCCAGAGAAGGCATCAATCATTGCCTTCACGTCGCCGAGCGGGTACAAGATGGGGCACGTTGCTCCATCACGCATGTACTCACGAACCTTTGCGCGTGCATCATCGGGTGTGCCTGATGCTGTGAGCATCTGCACGATTTCATCTGGCACAAGCTTTGATGCGGCAACGACCTGCTCATGAGTGGCTGGCCATGTGAGCACTTCGCCCACTTTGTCGAGAAGTGATTGGGGAACGCCTGAGGCCTTCATGATGTGTGGTTGCTGACCCAAGTACTGGGTCACCATCAGGCGCGCCATATCAAGTGCTGTCTTGCGATCTTCATGCACTGAGCACACCACCAACTGTGGGCGGTCAATTGATTCCCAATTGCGTCCGGCTTTATCTGCGCCTGTTTTGAGGTGCTCAAGGGCAGTCTTGTTGTAGTCAGGAGAAACGAGATAGTTCAACACCACGCCGTCTGCAATTTCGCCAGCGAGCTCCATCATTTGCATTCCGGTGGCGCCAAGATAAATAGGAACATTCTTCGGGCGACGTTCTTGGTACACGTAGTCCAATTCCACGCCGTCAAGATGCACGAACTCGCCGTTCATGGTGACAGTTTCGTTCGCCAACAAGGCTCGACACGCAGTGATGATCTCGCGCATAGCACGAAGAGGTTTTGTACGCGTCACGCCAACCTTCGATGCAAGAGGTTCCCACCATGCACCAATTCCCAGAATCACTCGACCAGGAGCAAGGTCGTCAAGAGTGGAAAACGTGGCAGCCAGGCGCGCTGGATTGCGTGTCCAACAATCAACAACACCCGAACCAATTTTTATGGTGTCGGTAACAGCGGCGAAAGCTGACATAGGCACGATTGCATCACGAACAAGGCGACTGTCGGCTTGCCACACTGCTTCAAAGCCTTTTTCTTCGGCGTACTTTGTGTACTCCATACCTTCGGTAATGGGGTGGGCGTCTTGAAGGTAAATAGCGGCTGGGCTTGACATGGGGTTCCTTGTTACTTAGTCGTTTGAGTCAGAATTTTTTGGCTTCATTGGAAGTTGAGTACGCCATGTTCCGTCTGCTGCGTGCAAAGCGGCAGCCACGGCAGGAGCTGTAGGTACAAGGCCAATCTCTCCAACGCCCTTGATGCCGTACGGACTGCGAGGTTGCGGGCACTCAACAAGCGTGACTTCAATATTGGGCACATCTTTCGCGCGCAAAATTCCCAACGAACGAAGTGTCATATTTGTGGGGAAACCAAGTTCATTGGTGGGGAAGTCTTCAGTGAGTGCGTAGCCAAGACCCATGTGCACGGCACCTTCAATCTGTCCCTCGCACAGGGTGGGGTTCACTGCTCGCCCAACATCATGAATTGCAACAACCTTTTCGATGTCTTGAGTGGCGGGGTTCATCACCACCATCTGCGCTGCATATCCAAATGCAGAGTGAATGGTGGGGTTCTCAACGCCAGGCTCTCCAAGGTGTTGTGTCCAGTCAACGACATATTCGCCCACGTAATCACGACCTGTTTTGCAACCGTCTTCAAGGGCGCTGGTACAAGCATTTTTCACGCTTGCTGCGGCCATGAGAGTTCCGCGACTGCCCGTTGTTTGACCAAAACCCAATTGGCGAGTGGTATCAACAATGACGCGAATGCGAGATGCATCGATGCCAAGTTCTTCAACGGCTACTTGCAAAGCAACGGTGTGAACACCTTGACCCATTTCGGTCCAACCGTGTCGAACTTCAACAATGTTGTCTTCACGGAAATGCACAACAGCTTTTGACACTTCACGGAAGCCATTACCGAGACCAGAGTTCTTCAATCCAAGCCCCAAACCAACGGCCTTACCTGCAGCCACTGCTTCGTCGTATGCAGGTTTCATCGCGTCGAGACACGCTTCTGCGCCGAGACATCCGTCGTCCATGATTTGGCCAGGACCCCACACTTCGCCTGGGTGAATTACATTGCGCTTACGAATTTCCCAACCGCTGATGCCAATTTGTTCGGCGAGACGGTCAAGGCAACCTTCCATTGCAAACTGAGCCTGATTAGCACCGAAGCCGCGGAAAGCGCCGCACACAGGGTTATTGGTGCGCACTGCGATGGAGGAGACGTCAACTGAGGGCGTGTGATACGGCCCTGTTGCGTGTCCGGCAGCGCGTT
The DNA here is from genome assembly GCA_947447175.1 of Acidimicrobiaceae bacterium. Lineage (GTDB taxonomy): Bacteria > Actinomycetota > Acidimicrobiia > Acidimicrobiales > Ilumatobacteraceae > UBA2093. Next base: position 34,554 of record CANFIM010000007.1, read on the forward strand.
CCAGCACCTTCATACCTACCGATGCATATGAGCCTGAGTCACCCACCATGCGCGCACGAACAGCCGTGAGTTTTCCGTTGGCATCACAGCCCACCGTGTACTCCATACGAATGGGGTGACGCTTTGCGTGCATCAGCAAACTCTCTTCACGTGAGAGGGTGCACTTCACCGGCTTTTGCAAGAGCCACGCAGCAAGGGCCGTTTGACCTTGGTTCGACATGTCTTCCTTGCCGCCAAAGCCGCCGCCATTGGAAACAAGTTCAACAGTGACTTTGTCAGTGGAAATTCCCAACATTGCACAGATCTGATCGCGGTCGTCCCACACGCCTTGGCCGCCTGAATACACGTGCATTGTTCCGTTACGTGTGTCGGGCACTGCCAATGTGCTTTCAGGTTCAAGGAATGCGTGTTCAATTCGTTGCGTTTGAAATGTTTCGTTTACGACAAACGCACTAGAGGCGAACTGCGATTCAACATCACCGCGAACATATTCGCTACGTGAAAGCACGTTGCTGTCGGTGCCTGCAACTGCAATCTCTGGGTCGTTGATTGCGGCCATTGCATCAACAATGGGTCGGTGCACTTCATACTCAACTGAGATCAGTTGAGCTGCTGCGCGAGCCTGACGGCGCGTGTCGGCCACAACAACAGCCAATACGTCACCTGCATACGAAGTGCGTTCACCAACACCGATGAACACCGGCCAATCTTTGTAGATGATGCCAACCTTGATATCGCCGGGAACATCTGCTGCTGTGTACACCGCATGCACACCAGGTGCAGCAAGCGCGGCAGTTGTGTCGATGTTTTTGATGTCGGCGCGAACATGCGCCGTGAGGTGGAGCGCCGCGTGCAATGTTCCGGGTACGCGAATGTCGTCGACATAGCCGCGGTCTCCAAGAGCCAAACCTGCAGCTTCATATTTTGTACCTCGTGAGCCAACGCCCCCAGGGAGAGATACGTCAACAGGCGTTCCTTGTGCAACTGCTTCGATGGCATCGAGCACCTTGACGTAGCCAGTGCACCGACACAAATGCGCACCAAGGTGTCGCGCCATGTCTTCGCGTTTGAGGTCAGCACCCTTTTTGTCGACTTGCGACTTTGCTCGCATCACGATGCCTGGGATACAGAAACCACATTGAAGTCCACCGCACGCAGAGAAGGCGTCGGAATAGGCGGTGCGCTCTTTCTCAGCAACACCTTCCAGAGTGACAATCTCGCGGCCTTCTGCTTTGGCCACCGGATATTGACACGACACTTGAGCCTTGCCATCAATCATGATGGTGCAGCAACCACATTGACCAGACGGTGAGCAGCCATCTTTGGGGGAGGTGACATCAAGTTCCTCGCGCAGCGCACTGAGAAGGTGCGGGTGGTCGGCCGCCACAGACACATCTCGCCCATTGACGCGAAAAGAGACTCGGGAAGCAGTGGCGGGCACGTCAGTCATTCCTCAAACTTTAACGATTTGTAAAAGGCAAAGTCTCATTCCTATTGACGTTTGAGCCAAAGGTTCTGGAATAGGGTTCCGCCATGAGGAAAAGTGCTGTGCGACGTCCAGTGATGGCAATAGCCATGTTGCTGGGTGCACTTCTCCTGCCTCTGTCGTCGGTGTTGTGGGTGCCCGGAGGTCTTGTGGCCGACCTCGTTCGGCGACGGTGGCGTATGCCAATTGTGCGGTTGTTGGCATTTCTCACCTGCTGGGCATGGCTCGAGGTATGCGGCATTGTGGCAGCGATTGCCCTGTGGGCCACCAGGCGAACTCATCGCACTGATTTGTATTACCGCATACAAGAGTGGTGGTGCCGCAGTGTTGTGCGCAGTCTCTCGGTGTGCGTGGGCATGAAGTTCACTATCGATGGAGCTGACAATGTGGGCGATGGGCCGTTCGTTGTGCTCGCTCGGCATGTGAGTTTGGCCGACGCGGTGATGAGTTCGTGGGTGATCGGAACTCTCATGAAAAAGAATCCTCGATATGTACTGAAAAATGAATTGAAGATGGACCCATGTCTCGACATCTTCGGTCATCTGCTTCCTAATTACTTCGTTGACCGTCAGTCATCCAATGTGTCCATCGAGTTGCAGGGCATTCAACAAATGGCCACAAACCTTGGTGTTAATGACGCAGCCGTCATTTTTCCAGAGGGAAGTCGTGCAAACGATGTGAAGCGAAAGCGTGCACTTCATGCCCTTGCTGAGCGTTCACCTGTTCGTTATGAGCGTCTTCAGAACCTTCGTCATCTCTTGCCCCCAAAGCCTGCTGGCGCGTCGGCCTTGTTGCAATCGGTTGCAGGTGCCAACGTGATCACTGTTGCTCATAGTGGGTTGGAGGGCCTCGACAGCCTTTCGGCCATTCTGAAGAATTTTGGCAAACATGTCGTACAAGTTCGCGTGTCCCTCAAGTGGCACGAACGATCAACAGTTCCGTCCGGTGAAGCATTTGTGGCATGGCTTGATGAACAATGGCTTCGTATGGACGCAATAGTTCATTCTCAAATCAACGCTTCGGCGCAATAAGGAAGTACACACAATGTTCGATGCAATGGCTGTTTCAGCAATCACAATCGGTCTCGTCATGTTCTGCACCTGGTTGCTGAGTGTTGCAATTAAGAACGCTTCCATAGTTGACATCGTGTGGGGATTCGGATTTGCAGTGAATGCCATCGTTTTGGCTGTGGTGCTCGACGGTGATTCATCTCGCCAACGTTTGGTTGCAGTACTGGTTGGTGTCTGGGGATTCCGTTTGGCCGCGTATCTTGCAAAAAGAAACATTGGTCACGGCGAAGATTGGCGTTACAAGGCAATGCGCAAAAAGAAGGGCGCAGCGTTCCCGCTTGTCAGCCTCATCACTGTGTTTGGTCTGCAAGCAGCATTGATGTTCGTTGTGTCGTTGCCCGTCATGTTCGGCAATGCGGATACTTCGCCGAGCGTTGGCCCTATCGCAGTGATGGGTGTACTTGCATGGTTTGTGGGCTTCTTCTTCGAAGCAGTGGGCGATGCGCAACTCGCGCGGTTCAAGAAAGACCCTGCCAACGCAGGCAAAGTAATGAACAAGGGCTTGTGGAGTCTCACGCGCCATCCGAATTACTTCGGCGACTCATTGATGTGGTGGGGCATTTGGATCATTGCGGCAGAAACTGGTTCTGGAGTGGTGTCAATCATTGGCCCAGTTGTGATGACCTTTTTCTTGCTGCGCGTTTCGGGCGTACCCATGCTTGAGCGCTCATTGTCGAAGCGGCGTGAAGGCTGGGATGAATACGTGCGCACCACCAGCGGATTCATTCCGCGGCCACCACGAAAGTGATTGCTAGATCGCGTTGAGAGCGCGATTGATATCGGCAAGCAAATCTTCTGTTGCTTCGAGGCCGATGGAAAAACGCAGTAAGCCCTGTGTGACGCCCATCGATGCAAGAATCTCATCGCCCAACCCGGCTTGCGTGCTCGTTGCCGGGTGACACACCAGAGTTTCTGGGCCACCAAAAGATGTTGCGGTATGCGCGAGCGTCAAACTTGAAACAAAGCTGTCACAGGTGTTGAAGTCTCCGTGCAGTTCAACTGCAACCATGGAACCACCATGGCGCATTTGTTCTTTTGCCAGTGAATGTTGCGAGTGCGATTCAAGGAACGGATACGACACAGACGCAACTTTTGGATGGGATTGCAGATTGCGAGCAATTTCCAGAGCTGAATTCGTTTGACGTTCGAGACGAACTGACAATGTGCGCAATCCGCGCAGTGCATTGAGTGCATCATGTGGCGATGGGGAAGCACCGTGCAAGACCGAATACGACCAAATGGAATCAATGAGATCTTTCTCACCAGCAATGACTCCGATGAGTGCATCGTTATGTCCGCAAATTCCTTTGGTAGCCGAGTGCAAAACAATGTCAACGCCGTAGTCAAGTGGGCGTTGTCCGAGTGGAGTGGCGAGAGTGGAGTCAACAACAGTGAATGGACCCTTAATGGCGCCGATCTCTGCAAGGTTGGTGATGCCAAGAAGTGGATTCGAAGGGGTTTCTGCAATCACAAGCATGGTCTTGCCGGGAATCACTGCTGCGGCAAACGAACCGGGGGTTGCTGGGTCAACAAAAGTGACGTCAATTCCAAAGCGCTTGCAGGGTCCTTGCAAAAAGGACAAGGTGGCACCGTAGAGATTGTTCTGGGCGACAATGTGGGAGCCCTGGCTGCACAACGACAAGATGACCGTGCTGATCGCTCCCATTCCCGATCCGAACGCAAGAGCCGATTCGGCTCCTTCTAGTTCTGCGATGGCGCTCTCAAATTGGGTGACCGTGGGGTTGCCGAATCGGGCATAAAAGCTGTCTGCGCGAAAGCCCGTAGCCCTTTTGCGGGCCTCATGGAGCCCAGAGGTTTCCCACACCGTGTTGGGCCACAATGTGGGGGAGAGTGCCGCCGAGTCGTCGCGTCCGGCCGTAATGGCTGTGGTGTCAGGGGTTTGAGGCACAAAGTGATGCTAACCACGAATTCGGGCGCCACCGATGAGATTTATTGGGTGTTTCAGGGCTGAACAGTTTGGGCAGAGTAGCCTTATCGGAATGTTCTCTTATTTGGATGCCGGTACCGGCAGCATGCTTGTCAGCATTTTGGGCAGTGGCCTGGCCGGAATCGGCGTTCTTTGGAAAATGGCTCGTGGAAAGGTCACCGGCAAGTCCGTGACCAATCTTGAGGATGCTTCTGCCGATGCAGAAGAGTCCGATTCTTCACACGACTGACCCATGACTTCCATTCAGCAAGATCCAGGCTCTTTTCGTGACCCCCTTAGCAGGGTGTTTATAGGCGACGGCAAGGTGGTGCGCGCTTTCACAGAAATGGGTGCGAAAGACATCAAGGCTGTGTGGGAAAAACCATTCATTCAGAAGTCCCTCGCATCTGGCGCTTTGATTGAATCAACCATCGTTGAACCTTCTTCAGTGGGACTCGCAGCGCCGTGGACCATGGCAATGACCCACCCGTTGGTGCCGTTCATCTCGTACCCGTACGAATGGACATTCTCCATGCTGAAAGATGCCGCACTGCTGCAGCTCGATGTCACTCGCGGTGCGCTTGCCGACGGCATTGGCGTGAAAGATGCAACGCCATACAACGTGCAGTTCATCGGATCAAGTGCTCAGTTCATTGATGCTGGCTCGTTCGAACGACGCCGCAAGGGCGACCCTTGGTACGGATACCGCCAATTTTGTGAAATGTTTCTGTACCCACTCATGATGCAGGGCTATCTCGGCGTTGGTTTCCAACAGTTCATGCGCGGTGCAGTGAACGGTATTTCTCCTGACACGATGCGCAAGTTGTTGCCCGCCAGCATTCGACGACCACGCAAGGGTCGCATGACCCATGTGGTGTTGCACGCAGCTGCTCAGAATCGCTTTGCAAACAGTGAAGTCAATATGAAGAGTGGTGCCGCAAAGGCCGGCATGAACGCATCGGTGCTCGACGCTACGTTGAAGAAACTCACTGGCATCGTGCAAAAGCTTTCGCTTGGTGACAAGAAATCAACATGGTCTGAATATTCAGAGCGTGGTCACTACATCGAATCAAGTCTTGATGAGAAGCAGCGTTTTGTGCGCGATGCGGTTGCGTCGGCACCTCGCAAGCAGGTGTGGGATATCGGTTGTAACGACGGCGTGTTTAGCCGCATTGCAGCAGCACATGCTGATTATGTCGTGGCAATGGATGCTGATCCGCTTGTTGTTGATCGCTTGTACAACACCTTGAAGGTTGAGCAAAGCAAGAAGATTCTTCCTTTGTACGTTGACATGTCTGATTCTGGCGGCGGTATCGGTTGGCGCGGACAAGAACGTCCCGGCATCTTCGATCGCGGCAACCCCGACATGGTGTTGGTTCTTGCAGTTATTCACCACTTGGCCATCACATTCCATATTCCGTTGGCTGCTCAGCTCGATATGTTCCGTGAACTCACACCAGAAATGGTGATTGAGATGCCGCACGCAGACGACCCCATGGTGCAAAAGCTCTTGGTAAACAAGCGCGCTGGCATTCACGATGATTTCAATCTCGATGAGTTTGAGCGTCTCCTCACAGAGCGATTCGATATCAAGTCGAAAATGCTGTTGTCGAGCGGAACTCGCACGATTTTCCACGTCACTCGCAAGGGATAGTTCGTGCTCTCTCTATGGAGAGCACTTCCCGCACCGATAGCATTGTGTTTTGTAGTGCTAACACTGCACACGGCGACGTGGCCGAATGGTTTAGGCAAGGGCCTGCAAAGCCCTCTATTTGGGTTCGATTCCCAACGTCGCCTCCA
>CANFIM010000008.1 GCA_947447175.1 Acidimicrobiaceae bacterium
CAAGTTCTACACCGATCGTCCAACTTCTACAGGTCGCGCAACATGGCCAATGAAAGTGTCTGTGCGCAACCCTGAAACATTTGAAGAATTGCCCGCAGGCGAGTGGGGCGAAGTGTGCATGTTCGGCCCCATGGTCATTCGTGGGTACTGGAACCGACCTGATGCAACAGCCGAAACCATTGTTGATGGTTGGTTGCGCACAGGAGACGGCGGCTACATCGACGACGAAGGATTCTTGTACATCAAGGACCGCATCAAAGACATGATTCTTCGTGGTGGCGAAAACATTTACTGCGTGGAAGTTGAAGGCTCAATTTATGAGCACCCTGCTGTTCACGAAGTAGCAGTGTTTGGTATTCCGCACGATCGTCTTGGCGAAGAAGTAGGTGTTGCTATTTATCCGAAGGAAGGCCACTCGCTCACCGCAGACGAATTGTGGAAGTTCCTCGACGGAAACATCTCATCGTTCAAGGTTCCGAACCACGTCATCATCATGAACGAGCCGTTGCCGCGTAACGCAGCAGGCAAGTTCTTGAAGACGCAATTGCGCGACGAAGTAGCAAAGGGTCTGCTCACCGCAGAAACTCGCTAGTTGTTCTGCTCCTCTGGGGGCCGAACATCTTTGAACATCTTTAACAGAAGCAAGTCGTATGTGATTTTGCAGACTGCGCAAATGATGAGCGGCCAACCGAACGTTGATTGGTCGAGCATCCAGCCAGCTGCGATGGGTGGCAATGCTGATGCAAGGCTGCGCGGAACATTGGTAATGCTGGCTGCTGCTGCACGCTCAGACGGCGCCACCACGGCCATTACGTAACTGGTGCGAACGGGCACATCCATTTGGCTGAGCAAGCCGCGCAGAATGAATAGTGACATTGCGATCCACACGTTGGGTGCAAGTGCCACAAGTATCAGCAGCATGCTTGCCGGAATGTGAGTGAACACCATGGTTCGCACGAGGCCAATGCGTTCGGCAATTTTTACTGCTGCCAGAGATGAGAACGCTGCAACGGTGCCTGCTGCAAAGAACACCGTGCCGAGAGTTTCCATCGAGATGCCGAACTTGTGGAACACCCACAGCGCAAAGATGGCTTGCGTGGCAAAGCCACCGCCCATGGAGTCAAGGCTGAATAACGCGGACAGTTTGAACACAATGGTGCGTGATGCAGGGCTGAGGGCGGTGTCAGCCTTCGATGCACGAATACGTGATTTCGCTGAGAGTTGAGAATAGGCAAACAACAACACGAACCCAGCAAGTCCATACGTCACGAACGCAGCTTGTCGACCTGTTTGGTCGGCGTGGTGAAAGTGGCGAGCGATGAACACGGGTACGCCTGCGCAGAGTGCACCAATTGAACCCACAAGGCTGGCAGTGAGCGCATAACGAGCAAAGAGGGCCGTGCGTTCGGTGGCGTCAACGTTGTCGGCCATAAGTGATTGCTCAAGTGGCAAGAACGGACTCACATCGCCGGCACTGGGGTTCATGGTGGTGATAATGCCGATGATGACTAACAGCAGGAATGATTTCGAGAGACCGAACGCCACGCCTGTTGTGATCATGATCCACGAAGCGATGGTAAGTAACCGCGCAGGGTCAAACCGGTGCGCTACGTAACCCGTGGTGAGAGTGAGCACTGCGGAGCCCAGCAGTGATGCGGCAACCACCGTGCCAATTTGTACGCCGCTGAACCCGAGATGTTCGAGATACGCCGGCAACACCACGAAGGCGATGCCATCAACAAACGCACGCACGGCACGTGTGAAAACAAGAATCCGCGCATCACGGGTAGCGGATGCGGGCAGCATGCTCACAGAGAGGCGGCCAACGTTTCTGATTCGCGTGCTCGCAATGCAACATTCACGCGTTGACGTTCGAGTACTTGTTCCAAAGTCTTCAGGGCTTGTGGAATGGGGTGCTCTGAGAAGAACGACTGCACTGCCGCGCCCATCTCTGGCGAGTTGAGTGTGGTGGCAGCACTTGCCATACGCACAATGGTGTTGCCAGGGAATTCTTTATTGGCCTTTTCCCAGTTCTTACACATGATGTTCCACGCCAACACGCCGTGCTTGCGGTTGGCAATGCAACGGTTAATGAGGAACGGCGCGTTCTGTGTTTTTACAGTTCCACTGAAAGCGAATTCCGCCGTACGTGTAATGAGTGCTGCGTCATCGAATTCTGCAAGTGCGTACAACATGCGAATTTGATCTTGTGGAGTTGTGGGGTTCAAGTAACGCTCCATGAACCACTCGTAATCCTGTTCATCGCCGGTTGCGGCGACAACGTTGGTAGCGGCGGCAACAAGCTCGGGGTCTTGCGATGTGCCGTCGAACAAAATATCGCGGCACTTCTTTGCTGCAGATGAGTGATTGCCTTGAATGGCCACCAACTGCACGAGAAGACCGCGCAGCTTTGATGTGAGATCTGATTCATTTGCTGCGGGCACCCAACCCAAATCGGACAGTGCTGGTGAGGTGAGAGCAACGACAAATCGTTCAAATGCAGGTTCTGCATCTGCAGAAATGAGGCGAGAAAGTCCGCGCACAGCAATACCTAACGCTTGCCACACCGACAGTTCACGTTCGCCTTCAAAGCCCTTCGCAAAGGTAATGAAGTCGGCAGTAGTGATGGCGCCGGCCACCACTGCATTCCATGCATCATCCACCAAGTTGTAGCGCTCAAGAGTGCTGAGTTCGTTGAGTGAATGGGTGATGCGAGTGAGAAGCTCGGTGGAATATTCCACGCGATAGAAACCAGGACCACCTGCATTGACCACGATGGTGGCTGATGTGTCGGTGAGTGGAACGCGTGTCTCTGCTGCATCAAGCAGCACTTTTGACGTAACACCGTTGATGCGCACGTGAATTGGCACTACCCACAGAGTGGGGTCGGGGGAGTTATCAAATGTGAATTGACGTTGCTTCAGTACTAGTTCGTTGCCAGAAATTGCTGCGGAAATCAACGGATATCCGGCTTGCCAGATCCACGAATCCATCAAGCGACGCACGGGAGCTTTGTCGCCGCCGTCAGACTCAACAACTTCTTCAATGGCATCCCACAAGTCGTTGGTGTCGGTGCTTCCGAATGAGTGCTTCTTCAAGTAATGGCTGACGCCGGCACGAAAACGATCTTCACCGAGATATTGCTCGAGCATGCGAAGCAGGGAGCCGCCCTTTTGGTATGTGAGCACATCGAACATGCCGTCAGCATCTTCGGGGGAGTGCACCGGGAATTCCACGGTGCGTGTGGAGTGCAAAGAGTCAGTGTCGAAAGCGGCGGTGCGATCAAGACCGAACGATGTCCACATTTCCCATTCAGGCTTAAAGGCATTTGCTGCTGCCACTTCCATGAATGTTGCGAAGGCTTCGTTGAGCCAGATGCCATTCCACCAACGCATGGTGACAAGGTCGCCAAACCACATATGCGCGAGTTCGTGTGCCACAACAGCGGCGACAAGTTCTTGTTCCACTTGTGTTGACGTTGCAGGGTCAACAAGAAGCAACACTTCGCGGAAGGTAATGCAGCCCACGTTTTCCATTGCTCCGGCGGCGAAGTCGGGCAGTGCAACAAGGTCAACCTTGTCGCCGGGGTACTTGATGCCGTAGTACTTCTCAAACCAATCAAGACAGAACGTTCCTGCTTGCATGCCGAAATCGGTGAGATGTGCTTTGCCGGGTACATGCACCACACGCACGGGCGTGTTGCCCACCATCACGGGTGCAGTTGCCTCGAGTGGGCCAACGATGAACGCCACAAGATATGTGGACATCAACATGGTGTCGGCGAACCACACGCGCACTTTGTCTGCGCCTACATCTTCGCGACGAATCTCGCTGTAGTTCGAGATGGCAAGCAGATCTTTCTGCACCGTGAGGTCGATAGAAAACACTGCTTTGAATTCGGGCTCGTCGAAACAGGGGAATGCACGACGACAATCGGTGCTCTGCATTTGTGTGGTGGCGATGGTGCGAGTGATACCCGCATCATCGACAAAAGTGGAGCGATAGAAGCCACGCAGCTTGTCGTTCAAGATGCCGGTGAAAGAGATGGCAATGGTGAGGGGGCCAGCGGCTGCGCTCGTGTGAAGAGTGAGGCGCTCAAGTTCGTCATCAAGCGCGAATGTGCTTGTTGCACCATTTACCGTGACTGAATGAATGTCTAACTCAATGGAATTCAACACAATCTGATCAACAGATTCGATGGCCTCGGCCGCAATGATTACAGAGCCCGTGAACGAAGCGTTCTCTAAGTCGGGCTCAAGCGAGACTTCATACTTTCGTGGCAGAACAGTGAGCGGAAGGCGGTACGGATCAAGGGGAGTGGTCACACAAGAGAGACTACTGCTGGGCTCCGCACGACTACCGTAGAGACCCGTGCCACGTAAACACCCTTTCACCGCTCATATCCCTGGTCTCTTGAACAAAGAGGGCATTCAATACGACGTGGTGGGCGTGGGTAATGCCCTCGTCGACATGATTGCCATGGTCGACGATGCATTCTTGGGTGCCAACGACATGGTGAAGGGCTCCATGGCGCTGATTGAAACTGACCGCGCAGTGCAACTCACCTCGGCCGTGGGTCAGAGCACTCGCACCAGTGGTGGCTCGGGTGCCAACACATTGGCGGGCGTTGCCAGTTTGGGTGGCGATGTTGCATTCATTGGCAAGGTTGCCGACGACGATTTGGGTCGTGAGTTCGCATCAGACATGTCAACAATTGGCGTTGACTTCCGCAGTGGTGGACCCGATGCGTCTATTCCTACGGGTCGCTGCATCATTGCGGTGACACCTGATGCACAGCGCACCATGAACACCTTCCTCGGCATCTCTACGTTGTTGTCATTTGACGACCTTGATGCTGGCATTATTTCTTCGGGCGCCATCTTGTATCTCGAGGGTTATCTCTTTGATCGTGATGAAGCGAAAGAGGCATTCCGCAAGGCTGCAGCGTTAGCGCACTCACATGGTCGCGTGGTGTCGCTCACTTTGAGTGATTCGTTCTGTGTTGATCGCCATCGCGATGACTTCCGTGCACTGGTACGCGACGAAATCGATCTGTTGTTCGCCAACGAAGACGAATTGTTGTCGTTGTATGAAACCGCAGACTTTGACGAGGCAGTGTCGTTGCTTCGTCACGACTGCCACATTGCTGCCGTCACACGCAGCGAGAAGGGCTCGGTGATTGTGACGCGCGACGATGTGCATGCCGTTCCTGCCCATCCCGTTGCCCAAGTAGTTGACACTACTGGTGCTGGAGATTTGTTCGCCGCAGGTTTCTTGCGCGGACTCACGCAAGGGAAAGCACTCACCGATTGCGCCCGCATTGGCGCCATTGCAGCCGCTGAAGTCATTTCACACGTGGGTCCACGCCCATTAGTGCCGTTGGTGGGCCTTTTGCCTGCCGATTTGAAATAGCCCCTCTACGCTATTTGTCATGAGCGACACCTCCGGACTCACCGTTCTCGGCCAATCAGTGCAGCATGCAATTGAGCATGTTGAAGTTTTTCCTGCGCCCGCAAACATTTCTTCTGTCACTTTTGAATCTGACGAATTGCAGTCGTTCTGCCCAGTTACTGGTCAGCCCGATATCTCCAGTGTCATCATTGAATACGTTCCGCATCAACACTGCGTTGAGTCAAAGAGTTTGAAGTTGTTTCTCTGGGGATTCCGAGATCGCGCAGTGTTCGCTGAAGCACTTGCTGCAGAAATTGCTGGCGAAGTGATGGCAACAGCAAAGCCGAAGAGTGTGCGTGTTGTTCTTACTCAGCATCCACGTGGTGGCATCACCATCACCGCGGTGTCTGAACTCACCGCATAGCCAACATCATTGGCCGCGGCCACGCTCCATAATTTTCTTGCGGCGCGCTTCCACTTTCTTTGGATCAAACTGAGACTTGCGCCATTCGCGACCATCGTCTGATTCGCGTTCCCATTTCTTCTTCTCTGCACCATGGTGTGCATAGGTGGACCGAATTTGACGCACGCCGTCTTGTTCGTTGCCAATGATGTCCGCAGCAATCTTGCGGGTGAAGTCCATGAGTTCGTTGTGTGGCACTACATGGTTCACTAAGCCGAACTGCAATGCTTCGTGCGCGTCCATGAAGTTGCCTGTGAAACTCATTTCGCGTGCGCGACGAATGCCAATTGCTTGTGGCAACAACACCGTGAGGCCCCAACCAGGCATGACGCCTACGCGTGAGTGGGTATCGCCAAACTTTGCGTGCTCGGAAGCGATGAGGAAGTCGCAATTCAATGCAAGTTCGAAACCACCAGTGATTGCCACTCCGTTCACGGCACCAATGAGTGGCTTATCAAGCTTCGGGAATGGACCACGAACACCCGAGGCGTTCTTGCTGCCATCAGCACCTGTGCCGCTGAGGTTTCCTGCTGTGTCACCAAGTTCTTTGAGGTCGAGGCCCGCACAGAACGCTGGGTCGGTGCCGGTGAGGATGATGACATCTACGCCTTCGTCGCCATCGGCGTCTTGCATGTAGGTAGGCAACTTGACCAGAACTTCTGAGCTCAATGCGTTGCGCTTATCGGGGCGGTTGAGGGTGATGGTGGCGATGCGATCGCGAACTTCATAGAGGATGACGTCTGTGCTCATGACCCCACCGTAGGCGAAGAATTCAGCAGAATTTGTACCGAATCGGGGCACTCTGCTGTCGTATGCGAAACTTGGCGACATGAGCCTTGTGACAGTTTCCATCACCGACAAAGTCGCCACGTTGACATTGAACAATCCCGACGAGCGCAACACGCTTACTGCACCCATGGTGGAAGAGATCACCGCCGCAATGGATGCCATTGAGGCGAACCCTGAAGTGGGAGCACTGGTGGTCACCGGTGCGGCACCTGCGTTTTGTGCGGGCGCCAACTTGGGCAATCTTGCAACGGCAACAGGCGAGAGCCTTGGTGTGATTTACGAAGGTTTCTTGCGCATTGCACGCAGCCCATTGCCGACTATTGCTGCTGTTAACGGCGCGGCAGTTGGTGCAGGTATGAACTTGGCACTTGGTTGCGACCTTCGCATTGCAGCACGTCGTGCAAAGTTTGATACACGATTCTTGAAGTTGGGCATTCACCCAGGCGGTGGTCACACATGGATGTTCCGTCGCATTGCTGGACCACAGGCCGCATTTGCTGCTGTGGTGTTTGGTGAAGTGTTGAATGGCGAAGAAGCAGAGCGCATCGGATTGGCGTGGAAGTGCGTTGATGATGATCAGTTGTTGGTGGAAGCACAGCGTTTAGCTGCTCAAGCTGCCGAAGTGCCTCGTCCACTTCTTGAAGAAGTGAAAAAGACCATCAAAGAGATGGCAGACATTGACAATCATCCCGATGCTGTGAAGCGCGAACTTGTTCCTCAGCTATGGAGCACCCAGCAGCCATGGTTCCAATCTCGTTTGGGTGCCGTGGCGAAAGAAATTGGCGCCAAATAGCCAGTTGAATGATTCAGTGAAAAAGGTCCGATATTTTGCTGCCGCCTGTGTAGCACTCGTACCGTTTCTTGTTACTCATGCCAGTGGTGCAGCTCCAGTAGTGACGCCATGGCATCTTGATCGCATTAATCAAGTGTCCTTGCCGCTTGATGGCAATTCATCAATGGGAAACCTCACTGGTGCCGGCATCAGTATTTACATTGTTGATACCGGCGTGCTTGCATCTCACGAACAGTTTGGTGGGCGAGTAGTAGCAGGAATTGACGTGCCAACCGAAAATGGTTCGGCTCCAATTGTTCCTGTGGCGTCTGACTGTGATGGTCACGGAACACACGTTGCTGGTTTGGCAGCAGGTTCCACCGTGGGCGTTGCAACACAGGCCACCATTGTTTCTGTTCGTGTTCTTGATTGCAGTGGCGACGGTGATGTAGCCGATGTGGTGAAGGCGTTGCAGTGGGTGCGTGCACATCATCGGTCTGGTACTGCTGCAGTTCTGAATCTCAGCCTTGGTGTTGATTTGGGAGATGACGGCACTGCTATCGATCACGAAATTCTGTCGCTGATAGACGAAGGCATTGTTGTTGTGGTTGCTGCGGGTAACGGCGATGCATCAGGAAATCCATTTAATGCGTGCTCTATTGCGCCCGGTGATGTTGCGCGAGCACTCACGGTTGGTGCATCTGGTTCCTCTGACATGGTGGCGTACTACTCAAATTACGGTTCCTGCGTTGATCTATATGCACCTGGCGGTGATCGCCTTCGATCTATTACATCATCGTGGTTTACATCGCCCACCGCATATGACATTGACGCGGGTACTTCAATGGCATCACCACTTGTTGCTGGGTACGCAGCCCTTCTTGCACAACAGCAACCCACCTTGTGTACAGATTCCATTGCCAATGCAATAGTGGAACGAGGCACGCAAGGAGTTCTGCTCAATGTTCCTGCCGGTTCGCCGAGCAAATTGCTGAACATCAACACGGCAGCTATTCCACCTACGGTGCCTGGTATTGCTTCCAATGTGATTACTTCTACTGATGGAAACTCGCTCATTGTGAGTTGGGATAAACCCTGTGATGGTGGAAGCCCTCTCACTAAAACCACGGTGTCATTGTTGTTGAACGGAAAAGTGGTGAAGCGCGCAAATGTTGACGCAAATACAACAGCTGTTCGCTTCTCTGGCCTTAGTAATGGCCGCACATACCAAGTAGTTCTGAAATCTGAAAATGCTCTCGGGCAAGGAATTGCCACGAGCCGTATTTCCACCGTTCCGGTGAGAAGTATTCGCCGAGGACAATTGATTCGCACAACGTTGTTGGCGAAAGGTCCTGAAAATTTGTCACTGAAGTGGTCGGTCTCATCGTCTTCAAAGCGGGTCTGCACGTTAAAGATGTCGCCCACCCGTTTGGTCACACTGCGCACGGGAATATGCCGCATTGGTTTGCGTCAAATAGACGGAGAAGTTCCTGTTCTTCGATCGCTACGCATCGCCCCATAACTCCGGTCTATTAGCGGGACAAATAACTTCCGATATTGACTTCACATTCCGTGAAGCGAGGAGTACCTTTCGCTTAAGGGAACCAAGCGGAGCCCACTCGGCTCCGAGAGGAGGCAGTGATGAGTCAACGTCATCGCAATCAGGACCTCGCGCCAGTACCGCGCGCCGACGTACGGGCTCACGCCCATAACGAGCGACACCGCGTGAACAGCGAACTTCACTTATGGGAAGAAGCTGTACGGCATGGTGTGGAGCCTCTTGATGTAGAAGAGCCCGGACCAAATTGGAAGCCAGTGCATCATCACGATGCAACGCAATCAGACAAGGGCCGCCGTGCCCCGCTGAAGCACTGGAAAACAAAGGATTGGAAGCGTCGTACTGCAATGCGCCGC
Source organism: Acidimicrobiaceae bacterium (assembly GCA_947447175.1). Taxonomy (GTDB): domain Bacteria; phylum Actinomycetota; class Acidimicrobiia; order Acidimicrobiales; family Ilumatobacteraceae; genus UBA2093. The sequence goes on from CANFIM010000008.1 coordinate 9,330, forward strand.
CAACGAGCAGCAGCATGGAGTTTGCTGGGCTAATTCAGCCAGTCAGCGAGATATTGCTCGCGGCGCTCTAACCATTCTTCAACGGTGATGCCGTAGCGCACGTGGTCTTCCCACACGCCGTTGATCTCTAAGAAGCGTTCGGCAATTCCTTCTTCGCGGATACCAAGTTTTTCTACAACGCGGCGAGAGTTTGCGTTGCGCGGAATGATGCAGATTTCCAATCGATGCAGATTCAGACTTTCAAATGAGTATTGCGCAAGAGTAAGAACTGCTTCAGACATAAACGAATGTCCGGCGCGTGCTTTATCAATCCAGTAACCAATGGTGGCCGATTGAAATGCGCCACGTACAACATTGTTGAGATTGATTTCGCCTGCAAACGCACCGTCAACAAAAATTCCGAAGGCGTATTGAGTACCTGCATGGCGTTCGCGATCACGCGCACCACATCGTGCAGCAAAAACATCACGATTAATTTCAGGATCAGGGTGATGAGCAAGACGCGCCGGCTCCCATTGTGTGAGCCATTCACCATTACGGCGACGCACTTCGCTCCAGCCGTTGAAATCTTGAGCAACTAACGGCCGCAACACCACACGACGCCCGTAGAGGCGTAAACCTGCGTTAGTGGGTCGTGCCGGGTGCATCGCCGTCATGGCTTCATTCTTTCACGCTGTGCCACTCCGTCCATCAGGCTGCGAGTGGACACGATGATGCTGTCAAGTTTCAAACGTCGCATAGTGGCCACCAAAATGCAGCAACCGGCAACAATGATGTCGGCGCGGTCGCGGGGGAGACCTGGGTTCAGTACTCGTTCGTTGAATCCTTCAGTGGCCAGAGTGCGAAAGACATCTTCGGCCGCATCGCGTGTGAGTTCGAAACCGTGCAGTGCGTTGTTATCAAACTCGGGTAAGCCAAGTTCCACCATGGCAACGGTGACAATGGTGCCAGCAACGCCAATCACTCGCGCTGGTGCCGCAATGGCAGGAATATCGCGACCAATTTCTTCAAGTTCGTCAGCAACTGCGCCAATGAGGTTGGTGAGATCTTCTGGTGGAGCCGGATCACGCGAGAGATGTGAGGCCGTTGATGTGACCGCACCAAACGGAACACTGGCAGACATCTCTGCTTCCAAAACGCCCACGGTGTACTCAGTACTTCCGCCTCCGATATCGATAACGAGAGTAGGTGCGAGAAGTCCGGGCAAACCAGAAAGTGCGCCGGCAAACGCAAGTGATGCTTCATCTTTTTCGCTGAGAATTTCAACGGAGAGCGAAGTGGCGTCAGATACTGCTTTCACAAACTCTGATGTATTTGTTGCGCGACGACATGCAGCAGTGCCGGTAACAACGATGTGATCAACCTTGTTGGCATGAGCGGTAGCAACATGCTCAGCAATGGTGTGTACGGTTCGCTTGATTGCGTCTGCTGATAACAAACCAGTGGCATGTAATTGCTCACCCAGCCGTGTGGTGGCTTGATGGCGCAACACGATGGCGCCAGTTGCATCAACAATCAGCAGATTGGTGGAGTTTGTGCCCACGTCAATAACAGCAACCGACCGGCTCATATTCGTGCTGCTCGCTCTGCGCCACGAACATCAAGCTGTTGCGCTACCCATTCGCCCACTTCGTCTGTGTTGCCTGCAAGCCAATTGGCAAGGTGTGCATGCAAGCACTTCACACCTTTGCGTGTACCGCCAACGCCACCCGACGGACGATGCCCGGCATGTGTTGCAGGAATCAATGCATCGCGTGTGTTCATGTAACGCTGATGAATGCCATCAATCACTTCGAGTCCGATGAGTGCTTCTACTTCATCAACGGCGCCATCTGCTTCAAGTTGGCTAACGGCGTACACCTCGTTTTCGCCAACTAGCCAATACAAAGTGGGCATTGGTGTTCCATCGTCAAGAAGGGGTGCGTTGAGAAGAACCACAGGCTGACCTAACGCGGTGCGAACCACCACGCGAAATTCGCCTTGTGGAACACGGCCGATTAAGGAAGTGACGGCGGCGAGATCCTCTGGTGAGGGCGCAGCGCCGGGTAGCAGCATTGGTTACTTAACGATGAGCCAAATAACGAAGGCAGCGATGACTACAACGGGAAGTGCCAACTTGGCAATGGTTCCGCCGCCAACACTCAACAAGTCGAGTGCCTCAGCCTCTGGGCCATCAATCTTCCTAACTCCCGAAGCCACTGCTTCTGGAGCAGTTGTCGACGAATCAACACCTGAGTCAGATGTGGTCGATGAGGCGGACGCAGGTTCAGCGTCCGAAACGTTAGAGCCGGAGGCGAAAGTTGAGGATGCTGAAGCCTGCGTCGAAGCCTCATCAGCAGATCCTGAGGCAATCATCGTGTTGAGGTTGTCGACGAACTGACCGAGAAGTTTGTCGGAGATATCAGCCATTGCGCCACGGCCAAACTGTGCAACCTTGCCTGTAATGGAAAGGTCGGTGGAGACTTTCACTGCAGTTGATGTTGCATCGACTGCGGTCATTTCTGCGGTGATAAGAGCAGACGCATTTCCCTTGCCGCCAGTGTCACGACCTTCGCCCTTCAACACGGCCTTGTGGGCGTTGTCGTCGCGCTCAAGGAAACTTGCTTGACCTTTGAACTGAGCCTGGATGGGTCCCACCTTGATCTTTACGACACCGCGGTACGTGTCGCCTTCAATCTCTTGCAATTGCGCGCCAGGAAGGCACGGTGCAATGCGCTCGAGGTCGGTGAGAATGCGCCAACAATCGGCCACGGGGACTGCAACAGTGAATTCATGATTTAGGTCCATTTTGAGAGGTCCTCCGTGGTGTCGATATCTGCGGAAATGCCCTTGCAGGCTACTTCCCGAACCAGTTCAGGGTGCAGGTGCATCAGGGCACGGGCTCCTTCATCGGGTTTGCCAGGCGTGTCAAAAAACAGGTCCCACACACTGGAGTGCATGCGGACGGGGTTGCCACGCTCGCCGTTGTATGTAGCCACGGAAATCGCTCCATCGCTGTCTGCGAGGCTTTCCCATGCTTCGGGGGAGATGAAGGGCTGGTCACCCAAACCAATCACTACGGCGTCGTAGGAGTGCTCTCGTGCGTATCTGAGGGCACATTCCACCGAGCTGCGCTGTCCGGTAGCCCAATCAGGGTTATGCACCGCCGGAACTCCGTGGAGAAGGGCCGAAATGTCAGCCGCTCCGGTGATCACCACCACGTGGGCGAGGGCTTCTTGTGCTGCCTGAAGCGCATGCGAAATCACTGGCTTGCCACGCAATGGCGCAAGCAACTTATGTTCGGGCGCCACAAAGCGAGAGCCAGAACCAGCAGCCAAAATGACGCCGAGCGTGGTTGTGTGGGCCTTTGTCATCCGTAATAGCCTGCCTTGAATGAAGCCCGCCGCAACATTCGGACGAATAGTTGCGTGCGCACTTCTCTCTGTGGGGCTTCTCGCCCCTGTTGTGGCCCATGCGGAAGCCGCAAATACCACTGAGTCAAAGTTGGCTCGCCTGCAGATGCCGGGTCGGCCATTCCGTCAGCGAAACAAGTTGTCCTTGAATGCAGTCACCGCGCTTGGGCTCATCATGCGTACAGAGAATGTTGATGACGCCACATATGTGGCCGCACGCAAAGTGGTCTCCGACAAAGTTGCAGTCATCATGAAACTTGATGCTGAAAAGTTGCACGCATCATGGAGTCGCGCACCTCGCGATCATCAAATTGCAGTTCTCGCAGCAATTACGCAACTCAATGTTCGATACGTGGAAGGCAAAGAAGACCCGTACGTGCAAATGGACTGTTCTGGCTTGCTCTGGTACTCGTGGCGAATTGCCGGAGTTGATGCACCACGTCAGGCAGTGTCGCAACTTGATCGCCACATGCGTGTGGAACGTAAAGATGCCATCATGGGCGACATCGCTGGCGAAGGTACTCATGTACAGATGTACTTAGGTCAGGGACTTGCATTCATTCATGCGCCGTTCAACGGCAAGCGCGTGTTGTTCAAAACAATGAGTCCCGAGCAAGCAGCGCGTGTTGTGTGGACAAACCCCAGCCACATTGCTACATATCGCTTGTAGCGAATTAGTGAATAGGGCCGTCGCTGGCGCCTAGTGAGCGGGCTTCTCTGCCCGTGCGCGACGAGATGATTTCACCCACAATGGAGATGGCTGTTTCCTCTGGCGTACGACCACCAAGGTCAAGGCCAATTGGCGAATGAATGCGGGCCAAATCTGATGGGGAAGTAATGCCCACATCTGCAAGGCGCTCGAGGCGCTTCGCGTGAGTTTTACGGCTGCCCATCACACCGATGTATCCAGCTTTCGTGGCCAAGGCACCTTCAATTGCGGGAACGTCGAATTTGGGGTCGTGCGTGAGAATGCACACTGCGTCGCGAGGCCCCAGGCGTTCACCGCGTTCTTCGAACATGGGGCTTGGCCAAGTAACGCGTACTTCGTCTGCCATGGGGAAGCGACGCTTTGTGGCAAAGATCTCTCGCGCGTCGCACACGGTGACGTGATAGCCAAGCACCTTTGCAACGCGTGCAAGTGCAGCGGTGAAATCAACAGCTCCAAAAATCCACATGAGTGGTGGAGGCGAGAAGCTCTCAATGAATACGCGAACAGTGTCGGTGTTTTCTAAATCTTCAGGCGTTGATTCGCCATGCGGTCCGTAATGTCGCACCACAGTACGACCTGCTTCAAGTTCCCCCATGGCGTCACGAGTAACAATGCGATCAATATCGTCATTGCCTAAAGTGCCACTTTCTGCTCCTGTAGGTGTGACCACAAGAGTGGCGCCCACGTTGGGTCCTTCAATGATGGTGGCCAATGCAACCGGCAAATTGTCGCGCACACGGTCGGAGAAAATGCTGTACGCACTCATTCACCACTCCATGGGTTGAATGAAGAGATGAATGATGCCACCACACGTGAGACCAACAGCAAACGCATCATCATCTGAATAGCCAAACGTAACGACACGAGATGGTTGTTCGCCCGCAAGAATTGCAAGCGCCTCAGTGACCACTGCGCTTTCCACACAACCACCGCTCACTGAGCCAATCACTTCGCCATCTTCGTTCACGGCCATTGCAGCGCCAGCGCCTCGCGGACCAGACCCTTGAATGTCGACAACGCGTGCAAGAGCAATGCGCTTGCCAGCTGATTTCCAGCGATCAATGTCATTGAGTAACTCACGCATGATTAATGACCCTTGTCAGTCTTTCGAGGGCATCGAGCGAATGTCCCTCTACGAATTCATCAACATACGGCAACGCCGCTGCCATTCCACGAGCTAGGGGCGCATAGCCGGGAGTGACCTTAAGTGGGTTGACCCAAATGGTGCGGAAAGAGATGCGTTGCAGGCGCTGCATTTGTTCGGCAAGGACAGCTGGGTCACCGCGGTCCCAGCCATCGGAAAGAATCACCACAATGGCTCCACGCGCCATGCCTCGCACACCCCACTCGTCGTTGAACAAGCGCAACGTCTCACCAAGGCGTGTTCCTCCGCTCCAGTCACGCACTTGCTCACCCGTTGCGCGCAATGCACGGTCGGGGTCTTTCGATGACAGTTCACGACTCACACGTGTGAGGCGCGTGCCCAAGGTGAATGCTTCCACTCGTTGACGTCCTGCCACACCAGCGTGCACGAAACGAACAAGGGCTCGTGCATACGGCTCCATAGAACCGCTGACATCAAGAAGGAAAACAATGCGTCGAGATTTTTCGCCTGGTGAAGTGAATCGTCGACGCATGGGCTCACCGGCAGCTGCAAGCGATGCACGTACGGTGCGACGCATATCCGGACGTGTGCCACGACGGTGCGACGGTACGGTGCGCAATGATGCACGCGGAGGTCCTGCTACGCGCAACGATTCCATGAATTTCTGCGCTTGGCGCATTTCATCGTTGGTGTAATCAGCAAAATCTTTGTCGCGCAGAGATTCCACGCCAGAAAATCGAAGCGTGATGGACGGTTCGTCAGATGCTTCTGCGTTTCCATCAGAAGACCCTTCCTCCTCGTCGGTGTCAAGCATGAGCGTCATCTTCGACACTTCTTCTTCTGCAGCCTCAATTGATTCACGATGTTCCCAGAACACGGCGAATGCACGATTAAACACGGTGATGTCTTCGGGTTGGCGTACCAATGTGGCACGTGCTGCCCAATAGACCGCATCACGATCATCAATTCCCACCAAAGAAAGCGATGTGATGAATGTGAGAACTGAATCGAGTGGAGTGGGAATTTCCAGTCGACGAAGGATTCGTGCGAAACCAACAGCAAGTTGTTCCGGTGTGGAGGCAACGGTGGTGATTTCAGACATCAGAATTATCCGTGAAGAAGTCCTGCATCAAATGCTTGTTGCACTATGGCAGCGATGCCGTGATCTTGCACTCGAGTTTGATCTTCTCGATATTTCAACACGGTGCCCAATGTGCGCTCAAGAATGATTTCGTCAATTTCGGTAACGCCAAGTTTCCCGAGAGCCGTTGCCCAGTCAATTGTTTCGGCAACTCCGGGTGGCTTGTACAAATTGATGCCACGCAATGCTTGCACCGCACCTGCTACTTGACGCGCAAGCACATCGCTTGCTTCTGGAACACGTAAGCGCACAATTTCCACTTCACGTTCAAATGTTGGATGCTCAACCCAGTGATACAAGCAACGACGCTTCAACGCATCATGTACATCGCGTGTGCGGTTTGAGGTGAGAATCACAATGGGCGGCGTTGTGGCCGTGAAGGTGCCAACTTCAGGAACTGTGACTTGGAAATCTGAGAGCACTTCAAGCAAGTACGCCTCAAACTCATCATCGGCACGGTCAATTTCGTCGATGAGGAGAATAGGGCGAACGCCTGCTGGTTGGTCAATGGCGCGCAATACGGCTCGCTTCAACAAGAACTTCTCTCCGTACAACTGGCCTTCAAGATCTGCTGTATTCGAGAAACGAGCTTCACCCGTTGCTTCTGCGGCGCGAAGATGCAACAACTGGCGGGAGTAATCCCAGTCGTATACGGCCTGTGAGGCATCAATTCCCTCGTAGCACTGCAAGCGAATGAGTTCCGACCCCTGCCAACGAGCAATGGTTTTTGCCAGTTCTGTTTTTCCTACGCCGGCTTCACCTTCGAGAAAGAGTGGACGACCAAGTGAGAGCGAGAGGAAGACGGCGGTGACAAGGCCGTCATCGGCAAGGTAGCCATGTTCTGCGAGTCCGGCTGCGACTTCTTGAGTGGTGGTGGGCTGCATGGGCACCATGTCAGCGTAGGGGGCGAGGGACTAGGAGTCCCACCCCAAACCGAGTCGATCGAGTGTGCGTAACCATCCGTTGCGCTTTCCTGTGCGATCTTCCATGTCAAGTGACCAACGTGTGGCCTGAATTCCTACGAATCGGAAAGGTTCTGGTGGGAATGGCAGTGGCTTTGATTGCACGAAATCGGTGGCAGTGGCGCGTGTGCGACGACCATCAATGAGATCAAGCATGACCTCTGCGCCGAAACGCGATGACGCCACACCGAGACCTGTGTAGCCCAATGCATAGGTAACGCGACCGCCCATGCCGCGACCCCAGAACACACAGAAGCGGCTACATGTATCAATCACGCCACCCCACATATGCGAGAAGCGCACACCTTCTAACTGAGGGAAGGTTTCAAAGAAATGCTTTGACAACTTTGCCCATGATTCAGGTCGTGATTCAAGTTCTTGACGAACACGATTGTTGAAGTAGTACATGGTGTCGTACCCACCCCACAGAATGCGATTGTCTTCAGTGAGTCGGTAGTAGTGGAACTGGTTCGGAATATCGCTGAGACCTTGTCGACCCTTCCAACCGATTGATTCAAGTTGTGATGGTGTGAGTGGTTCGGTGACCATGCAGTAGTCGTACACCGGAACGATGTAGTTGTTTAGACGCTTCAGCAATGGTTTGAATGCATTGGTAGCAAGCGCAACTTTTCCTGCGCGCACACGACCAAGTGGCGTGTTGACCATCACACCTACGCCGTCACGTTCAATAGAAGTGGCTTTGCAATCTTCATAAATGCGAACGCCTAATGATTCGGCAGCAGCTTTTAAGCCCCACACCAAACGTGCGGGGTCAATGAGCGCACCAGTGTCATGGCGCCATAAGCCACCCACATACGTAGGCGAGTGAACTTGGGCCTGCATTGCTTCGCGATCAAGCCATTCAACGCGTTGACCTAATTTGCGAAGGTGTGCGTAGTCATCACGTAATTCATCAACGTATGAGGAAGGGTGGAATGTTGAAGCAACATCAATAGTGCCGGTACGTTCCCAATCACAGTCGATGTTGTACTTCTTTACAGCGGCTTCAATCTCATTGAGATTCTTGAGACCAAGTTCTTCCAGCACTCCCACTTCATCGGGGAATCGAGTTTGAGCATTTGCAATGCCGTGAGTGAGAGACGAATCAACAAAGCCACCGTTGCGGCCGCTTGCTGCAGAACCCACTTCATGGGCATCAATCAGAATGACGTCACGCGAAGGGTCGCGTTCTTTCGCCAAAATTGCTGTCCATAAACCGGTGTAGCCACCGCCCACAATGCAGAGGTCGCAGCTCTCGGTACGAACCAGCGTTGGGTTCGAATCGGGCTCGTCAACATCTTCGTACCAGTACGGATACGTATCTGCATCGGCGATCGCGTCGAGATGACGCTCTTCCATTGGTCTCACCACCTTGTGACTCTCAGGATAGCCCGAGTCGGTGATTAGGGTTCTCACATGGAATTGGGATTGCATAATCGGACTGCTGCAATAGCGGCAGGTACTGCTGGTCTAGGGCTTGGAACAGCAAAGGCCCTTGCAGCCGACGGGGTCCGGGTAGTGGTGTGTGGTCGAGACGAAGCCAAGTTGGCACGAGCGCTCACTGAGATTGGTCATGGGGCTCAAGGGTTTGTGTGCGACGTATCAACTGATGCAGGTGGACGAGAGTTCGTAGAGCGCGCAATTGGTGTTCTGGGCCACGTGGACATTTTGGTGGCCAATGGCGGTGGGCCACCTCCGGGCACTTTTGCCAGTACTCCTGAAGTTGAATACCTCGCCGCATTGCAGAACAACTTGCTGTCGATTGTTTCCATGTGCCACGCAGCGATTCCTGGCATGAAGGAGCGCGGATGGGGCCGCGTACTTGCAATTACGTCAGTGTCGGTACGTCAGCCTGTGAGCAACATCATCTTGTCGAATACTGCGCGCGCTGGCGTCACGGCGTTCCTGAAAACGTTGTCTCGTGAAGTGGCTGGTGATGGCATCACTGTGAACACCATTCAGCCTGGTACGCATGCCACTGATCGCATTACGCAGTTATACGGCCCAAATCCCGATGCCAAAGCGATGGGAATTCCTGCGGGCATTGTGGGTGATGCTGACGACTTCGGTCGTATTGCGGCGTTTATGTGTAGCGAATCAGCCAAGTTCATGACAGGCGTCAACCTGCATATTGACGGCGGCACATACTCCGGTCTGCAATAGGCACTAAGTTCGCATCATGCTTCATCACATTGTGCTCTTCACTTGGAACGACTCAGTGCCAGCAGGTCACCCTGCCATCGCACAAAATGAATTGCGAAAGTATGCGGCCACGCTTGATGGTCTGGTGTCGTATTCGTGTGGCCCTAATGCAGGGCATACCGAGGGTGCTGCTGATTTTGCGGTTTCTGCAGTGTTTGAAGATGTTGCCGCATGGCATGCATATGACACAGCTGATGAACACAATCGCATTCGGCGCGAAGTATTCGGCCCATATGTTGCTGAACGAAAAGTGATTCAGTTCGACAGTTGATCTGTCGTTGCGGTGAGTCCGCGACGTTTTTCCCAGGCGTTGGCAATGCGCCACGCCACAAGAACTGTTGCCCAGCCCATCACAGTGTCGATGAACCAATGTTCACCGAAGTACACAAGGGTGAACGCCATTGACAGCGGATATGCCATTGCCAGAACACGAACCCATTTTGGAGAGTTGCGTGTGAACCAGAGTGTGACAAGCAACGCCATTCCAGCGTGAAGTGATGGCATTGCAGCCACAGAGTTCAACACTGCCGCACCACGGTCGAGCGTTTTCGACACAGTCTTCAAATGAAGTTCCCACCAGCCGCGACCGGTGATACGGAATACGGGCTTGGTGTAGTTCTTCTCGGCGGCCATCCAGGGTGGTGCGGTAGGAAACACAATGAACGATGCCACTGCAATGTAGAGAGTGAGCGAGAAACGACGTACGTAACGCAACCATTCGTTGCGATTACGTACTCGCAACACAGCAAGAGGAACTACCGGCAACACAAAATGCATCATGTAGATGATGGATCCGCCAACGTCGTACCACCGCACGTCGCTATGGAGCAACCATGACTGCAGCCATACGTTGGGATCACGGCCAAAGAAGATGAAGCGGTCAATGTCGCGTGGAATGGTGTAATTCACGCCAATGCCAAATTGATCGGCAGTGCCACGGCTGTAGTCGTACACCATGTAGATGACCACCAGCACCAGCCAGTCACGCACCATGAGTTTCACCTCATCGCGAGAACGCCCAACACTTGCAATAACAAACGCAGCAAGCATCCACAGAAGCACCGCAATGCGGTCGACAGGAATGCCGTGTTGAATCAGGCTCCAAAAAAAGACAGCCGAATAGAGAACTAATAGCCCGCGTCGAACGTTAAAAAGCCGATCTGGCGCAAGCGGCATTAATGAATGAATTAGTTGCTGGAAGATTCGAGGGCGCGCCGTACCAAGACTTTGGCAAGGTGCGTGCGGTACTCGGCGCTTGCATTCAAGTCAGACTGAGGCTCTGCCTCTGCTGCAGCAAGTTGTGATGCGTCGGCAATGCTTGCTCCGCTTGCAATTGCTGATGCAACACTGGTGGCAAGGATGGGCACTGAACCCATGTTGACAAGGCCAACACCTGATTCATTTCCACGCTTCCATGCAGCAACGCCAACAATTGCCCAGTCCTGAGCACGGCGGTTGAACTTCTGGAAACCCCATGTAGCCCCGTTCATTTTTGGAACGCGGATTTCGGTGAGCATTTCGTCTGGTGCGAGTGCTGATTCAAGGAATCCGACGTAGAAATCTGCTGCTGCAATTTCACGGGTGCCGTTCGGGCCCTGCGCAACATATGTTGCACCGAGCGCCAACGTGGTTGCTGGCAAGTCTGATGCAGAGTCAGAGTGCGCAATTGAACCGCCGATGGTGCCACGGTGACGAACCTGTGGGTCGCCAACGTGTGTGGCGGCAAATGCCAAAAGCGGAAGGTGTTCCTTCACGATGGGCGAGTGCTCAACGTCGTGGTGACGGGTCATTGCGCCAATCGCAATGTGATCGCCGGCATCACGAACGTACGAAAGGTCGGTGATGCGTGCAATGTCAATCAACATTGCAGGCTGTGCAAGACGCAATTTCATTAGGGGCAACAAGCTGTGTCCACCGGCCAAGAACTTTGCATCTTCGCCGTATTCGCCCACAAGGGCTATTGCTTCAGCGGCTGATGATGCGCGCTTGTAATCAAATGGTGCAGGAATCATTGTGGGTTTTCCTTACTTGTTTCCATTGGCGCATGCGAGCACCGACTTGACGATGTTGTGGTATCCGGTGCAACGGCACAGGTTTCCTTCGAGACCAACGCGCACTTCTTCTTCGGTGGGGTTGGGGTTTTCCTTCAACAAGCTGATGGAAGCCATCACCATGCCTGGTGTGCAATAACCGCACTGCAGGCCATGGTTCTCCATGAATGCCTGCTGCATGGGGTGCAACTGATCGCCGTTTGCAAGACCTTCAATGGTGGTGACCTCACAACCATCGGCCTGTACGGCCAGCATGGTGCAGCTCTTCACTGACTCACCATTGACATGCAAAGAACATGCGCCACAGCTTGATGTGTCGCAGCCAATGTTCGTGCCGGTGAGTCCGAGGGTTTCGCGCACGTATTGCACGAGCAACTGGCGTGGCTCGACATCGTTCTCGTGCTTTGTTCCGTTGACGGTGATGGTGACCTTCATGATGGGTTCCTTTGGTGATGAGTTCTTGTAGTTCTTGTACTTACTTGGCGTTCTGGATTGCGGTCCATACGCGCTCTGCGGTGCAGGGCATTTCAATGTGGCGGACGCCGAGGTGTGCAACAGCATCAACAACTGCTGACTGCAGTGCTGGCGTGGAACCGATGGTTCCAGATTCGCCAATGCCCTTTGCGCCAAGCAAGTTGACAGGCGTTGGAGTTTCCATGTGCACCACATTCACGCTTGGCAATTCAGCAGCAGAGATGAATGCATAGTCGGCGAGGTTGGAAGTGATGGGGTTGCCATCGGCGTCGTAACGCACTTCTTCAAGAAGCGCTTGCGCTGCACCTTGAGCAACACCACCGTGAATTTGACCTTCAAGGAGCAATGGGTTGAGCACAACGCCAGCATCGTCACACGCAGTGTGCTCGATGTGCTTTACCTTTCCGGTTTCAGTATCAACTTCAACGATTGCTACGTGAGCGCCGAAGGGGAATGTTGCGCTAGGAACACCAACGAACTCGTCATGCGACAAGCCGCCGTTGCCTTTTTCTGCAACTGCAAGTTCTGCCCATGTCTTTGACACAGCGGGTGTGCCCGCAACATGGAAGATGCCCTTGTCTGTGTCGAGAACAATGTCTGCTTCGTTTGCTTCAAGCAAGCGAGCTGCAACGGTCTTTGCTTTTTCTGCGAGATCGCCAGCAACCTTGTACACGGCGTTGCCGCCTTGTTGCAATGAGCGTGATCCCATGGTTCCTGATCCAACAGGAACAAGGTCTGAGTCGCCCCACACCAATTCCACTTTGTCGATGGGGATACCTGTCTTTGCATTGACCAGCATTGACCACGAGGTGTCGTGTCCTTGACCGTGTGGTGAGGTGCCGGTGTAGACAATGGCGCGGCCATCGTCTGTGACTTCCACCTTGGCTGCTTCACCAGTGCCAACACCACCAGTGATTTCCACGTACACGCTGACACCGATGCCGATTTGCTTGCTGGCACCGCTTGCGCGACGCTCAGCCTGCTTCTTGCGCCATCCGGCGTAATCAGCGGCAGCAAGGGTCTTGTCGAGAGCAGTTTCGTAATCGCCAACGTCATACGTTTGGCCGATAACGGTGGTGTGTGGCTCCATGAACTTTGGAATGAGGTTGATGCGGCGAACTTCTGCAGCATCCATTCCAATTTCAGCAGCAAACATGTCCATTGCGCGTTCGATAGCAGCAGTTGCCTCTGGGCGACCAGCACCACGGTAGGCAACTGTTGGTGTTGCGTTCGTAACAACTGATGTTGTGCGGCATTCGATGTTTGGAATTGCATACACACCAGAGGACATAGGGCGTGTCATGAACGGAGCCAAGATGGTTCCCATGTCAACCCATGCACCAGAGTCTTGAATTGCGTGCAACTGGTAGTGCGTGACTTTGCCTTGCTTTGTGCCACCAATAGTGATGTATTGCAACTGAGCGCGGCCGTGACCAAGAGCCACCATTGATTCGCTGCGTGTTTCACGCCATACAACTGGCTTGCCCATGCGCTTTGCAACCACTCCGAGCAACTGCTCTTCTTGGTATGTACCAATTTTTGCGCCGAAGCCACCACCAACATCAGCAGTCTTGATGTGCACCTGTGAAGGATCCACGCCATTTGCAGCTGCAATTGGCGCCACGGCGCCTTGTGCGTGCTGAGTGGAGATCCACTCAACCAAACGGCCATCTGCGCCCCACGCTGCAGCAGCGCCACGGACTTCAAGTGGACATGGTGCAACGCGCTGGTTGAGATAGCGACCCTTCACCACTACTTCGCAATCAGCAAAGTAGGCGTCGCCCGTGTTCTCAGGCATGCCAAGTGCTGTGGTGTCGAACACCACGTTGCTGCCGCATGCTTCGTACAGGTGTACAGAACTTGCCATTGACTCTTCAAGGTCGATGAGTGCGGGGAGCACGTCGTAATCAACAATCACCATTTCGGCTGCGTCTTCGCCCTGTTCGCGAGTTTCGCTCACAATGATGGCAACTGGCTCGCCCACATAGCGCACCTTGTCCATTGCAAGAAGTGTTCGTGTGGCTGCCGGATTGAAGGCCGAAGGCTGCGGTTCAAGACCAAGGTCTGCACCGGTGAAGAATGCAAGAACGCCTGGCATCTGCATTGCATCGCTGCCATCAATTGAGTTGATGCGACCGTGCGCAACCGAGCTGCGAACGTATGTGACGTGAACCGCGCCACGAAGAAGTGGTTCGTCGCGCATGTCATCGACATATACGCCACCTGTTGTGAGGAACTTTGGATCTTCTTTACGAAGAACCCGTGTTCCGAGAATGCTGCCACCCATGAATTTCCCCTAGTCAGTTGAAAGACTCTTAGGAGGGAACACTATCTAGCCCGATACTTGCCTCTCGCATGGAGGCGGCAAGAAGTATTAAGGGGCTAAGGGGGACAGAGGGCCACCAGCTTTGGCGGCTACTTCTGCGCGAACCTGCAAGATATTGGTGACCATGGAATACGGCCATTGTGCGGGAAGGTCGGTGGGCAATTCGGGCATTTTCACCAGCGAGAGGCGCTGTTCACCGGGGAGCACATATCCAAGTTGGGCACGTGCCGCATTGCGAATTCCTTCGGGCGTATTGAGTTTGTTGATCTCAATCTGCAGTTGCTCATTTGCGTCAGCCAAGGTCTCAAATTCAGCAGTTTTATCGGCCACCATTGAGCGTTGCGAGAAATAACTACGCATCGGCGCAATCACTAGGGAGTACGCGGCGGCAATAGCGAGAACTGAGCCCAGAGCGATAACTCCGATACGACCTGGGCCGTCCCAGAATTGGCGAGCACGAGAAAAGGCTTGTGCGGCGAGGCGTGACAACAAAGAGGGTTGCGTTGCGGCGCCCTTTGTGGATTTCTTGTCTCGCGATGTCACGCCTCCATTGTGGCGTGGCGAACGCGTGTCAGCGTGTCACACGAACGAATGTTCGTTTTAGCGAAGTGGGGCGAGAGCGGAACGGCCGCGGAACCGGGCCGAGTCTCCGAGCATCTCTTCGATACGCAGCAGTTGGTTGTACTTCGCGACTCTGTCGCTGCGTGCGGGAGCACCAGTTTTGATTTGGCCACAGTTTGTTGCAACCGCGAGGTCGGCGATGGTGGCATCTTCGGTTTCACCACTGCGATGACTCATCACGCTTGTGAATGAATGGCGTGTTGCCAATTCAACAGTGTCGAGTGTTTCGCTGAGTGTGCCGATTTGGTTCACCTTGACGAGAACGCTGTTACCAACATTGCGATCAATTCCCATTTGGAGACGTTGTGCATTGGTGACAAACAAGTCGTCACCCACCAACTGAATTTTTGATCCGAGTGCTGCAGTGAGTTGTGCCCAGCCGTCCCAGTCGTCCTCGGCCATGCCATCTTCGATGCTGACGATGGGGTAGCGCTCTACAAGTGATGCCCACCATTCCACCATCTGACCTGCTGATAACACTTTGCCTTCGCCGGCCAAGTTGTATGAACCATTCTTGTACAACTCGCTCATTGCAGGGTCGAGTGCAATTGCAATGTCTTTGCCTGGTGTGTAACCAGCTTTTTCGATTGCCTCCACCAACACAACAATTGCTTCTTCATTGCTGGCGAGGTTGGGTGCGAAACCGCCTTCGTCGCCAACAGCTGTTGAAAGACCGCGATCGTGCAGAACCTTTTTGAGTGTGTGGTAGGTCTCGGTTCCCCAACGAAGTGCTTCGCGGAAACTTGGTGCGCCCACTGGCATGATCATGAATTCTTGAAGGTCCACGTTGTTGTCAGCATGTGCACCACCATTGATGACGTTCATCATTGGTACGGGAAGAACATGTGCATGAGGTCCGCCCACTGCGCGGTACAGCGGTAGTTCAAGTTCGGCGGCGGCAGCTTGAGCCACGGCAAGGCTTGCACCCAACATTGCATTTGCGCCAAGGCGAGATTTGTTTTCTGTTCCGTCAAGATCAATGAGGGCAGCGTCAAGAGCGCGTTGGTTTGTTGCGTCCATGCCTGTGATTGATGACGCAATCAGTGTGTTGACATTTTCAACAGCACGCAAGACTCCCTTGCCGAGATAGCGAGTGCCGCCGTCGCGCATTTCCACTGCTTCGTGTTCACCCGTTGAAGCACCAGAAGGAACAATGGCGCGACCTGTGGCACCACTGTCGAGAACAATCTCAACTTCAACGGTGGGATTCCCGCGGGAGTCCAATACTTCGCGTCCGACTACTTCGACGATTTCACTCATGGGAGAAACGCTAGTGAGTTGGGTACTGCTTCACCACTTCCCAGAGCGCATCAAGCTCGGAGAGATCCATTGATTTCATTGAGCGACCTTGTTCTGTGGCGAGAGTCTCTACGGCCTCGACGCGGCGACGGAACTTGTGAATAGCCCCACGTAAGGCTGATTCAGGGTCGATATCGAGGTGACGAGCCACATTCACCATTGCGAACAAGAGGTCGCCCACTTCGGTCATTGTGGCTTCAGGGTCGGAAAGTGCAACCGCCTCATTGATTTCATTGAGCTCTTCAGAGAGCTTTGCCATAGGGCCCTCAAGCGAAGGCCAATCGAATCCGACCCGGGCGGCACGCTGTTGCACCTTGGCGGCGAAGGAAAGTGATGGTGCGGCTTCAACTACACCATCAAAAATTCCGGTGCGATGCGCTTTTTCGTTTTTCTTGATGGCTTCCCAGTTGGACTCAACATCAGCAGACGAATTGACCACCACATCACCAAAGACATGCGGGTGACGCGATACCAATTTGTCGTGCACCGTGCGCGTAACATCGGCCATGGTGAAACGGCCCTCTTCTTCTGCAATCGCCGCATGAAATTCAATTTGGTACAACAAGTCGCCGAGTTCCTCGATGAGGTCTGTGTCTGTGTCTGGGTTATCGGCGCGCAAATTCGAAATTGCATCTACCACTTCATAGGTTTCTTCAATGAGATAACGCACAAGGGTGTGATGAGTTTGTTCCATGTCCCATGGGCATTGGTCGCGCAATGTGCGTGCCAACTTATGAAACTTCACCATCTCTGTGGCAACGGGCGTGCCGAGAGATGGAATGTAGAGAGAAGTGAGATGGTCGGCGTCGAGTGTGCGGTCCATCTCGAACCATGTGGTGCGTACTACTTGTTCATCAGGTAATCCGATGTGGTGCAACAACACGACCTCAGTTGCCGGGTCTGGATCATCAATTGAAAGTTTGATATCCGAAAGAACCCAATTCGCATGAGTATGTGCCACCAACATGGCGCCTGATTCTCCGGCTGCAGCCTCAGCAAACATGTGGCCATCAATGAGTCGAATGCCAACTTCAACAGGGTCGACATTCAGCACGCGCCACACATCATCAAGAAATGACACTGCCGAGTGAAGTTCGATTTCCACGTGGTGTTGTGCGCGTAAATGTGCCACCGTGCGCTCAAGGATGAGTGGTGAACCAGGCACTGCATAGAGCACGGAGCCATGTGTATGTGCTGCTGCAATTAGTTCTTGAGCAATAGTGGAATACACGTCATCGAATGACGCAGCGTTGTCGTACACATGATCAAACGTTGATGCATTAGGTACAAGATGCGCAGACGGATGTTGCGCGGTTCGTAAATATCTGTGTGGGGTTGATTCAATCGCTGTGATGGTGTCACGCGTGACAAGGTTGGGGTTGCCAGGCCCAAGACCAACAACGATGATGCGTGGCATTAGCCGATGGCCGCAATGGCGCTATTCCACACGCCGTATGACGAGTTCACAGAAATCTTTGCGGTGGTCATGTAACCGGCAAGCAAGTTGCTGCCGGCGTTGCTGTTCACCGTTGTAATGAGTGAATCTTTCACTTCGCTGTATTTGTTGTTCAAGATGATGTGGTAACCGAACTGGCTCTTCACTGGGCCAGTAGGAACGCCCATCTTTGCGGCCACTGCGCCGGCCATGAAGTCTTTGTCAAAAGATGTCTGCAACTCTGAGAGGGCACTGCACTGAGAGCCTGCACTACCGAGTGAGCCACCACTCTTGTCGGCGCCTGGTTCGGTGGACTTCTTCTTTGCTTCCTCGGCGAATGGAACACCTTTATCGAGGTCTGCAAGCACTGCTTCTGCATCCGCTTTGGTCTTGACGAGAATGTGGCTGAGACACAAAGCGCCAGAGGATGCAGGTGAAGACTCGTACAGCTTCTTGATGTCAGCCTCTGTTGCTTTTGGCATTGATTGCAATGTGAGACTTGCAACGTTCAAGTCAATGAGAAGGTCTTGCAAAATTTTTGGCGCTGAAGTGAAGGTTTGGTCAGCGTTTGCATCTTTCAAAACTTTTTGACGATCGGCTTCAGTGGTTTTCACACCGCGCTTGGCGATGAATTTCACAAATGCTTCGTACCGAACGAGTGTCTTGATAACAACGGCAGCATCAGACGTTTTGATCTTGCCGTTGACCGCATTGAATTGCTTGGCTTCGATGAGGCTCTGAGTAACTGCATTGAAGTCGGTCTTTGAATAACCGGTGCCGTTCACGTTGAACACATCTTTCGAAGAGGTGACTGCCGAACTGGCTCCGCACGCACTCAACGTGAGTGCTGCAGTTACGAGGAGAGGGGCAATGCGGAGGAGGGTGCGGGGGCTCTTGGTCACGCAGAGACCTTAGTCGGCGGGGTCGAAAAGCTCTTGTAGGAGTTCAATCAGCACATTGGTGGGGCTGGCGCCACGAGCAATGGGCACGGTCATCGTTTTCGACGATTCCTTATACACAGCACGGGGGGCAACCCTGCGCAGGGTGAGGGTTTGGCTGGCCCGCAATTCAACTGGCGAAATACGCACCTCGGTGCCATTCATCACAACTTCTGTAATGCCGACACGCACGCATTCCACGCGGAGCGCACCAACTGAAATGAGTGCACGCGCAGGATCTGGCAAGGGGCCAAAACGGTCACGCCATTCCTTTTCAATGTCGGCGAGCGCTTCAGCTGTTCGCACGGTGGCCAAGCGGCGGTATGCCTCGAGGCGCAGTTCTTCGCTTGGCACATAATCGTTCGGCAAGTGAGCGGCCACAGTGACATCAACCTTGATGTCAAGAGTTTCAACGTCTACCTTTTCGCCCTTCATCTCTGAAACGGCTTCGGTCACCATTTGGCAGTAGAGGTCGTATCCCACTGCAGCGATATGTCCACTTTGTGCTTCGCCCAACAAGTTGCCCGCACCACGAATTTCAAGGTCGCGCATTGCAATCTTGAATCCGCTTCCGAGATCGGTTGTTTCGCCAATGGTGCGCAAACGCTCATATGCATCTTCGGAAAGAACTTTGTCGCGCGGGTGGAACAAGTATGCGTATGCACGATGACCACTGCGACCAACTCGTCCGCGCAATTGATGCATTTGTCCGAGACCAAGAAGGTCGGCGCGTTCCACCACAAGTGTGTTCACGGTGGGCATGTCGATGCCAGTTTCGATAATGGTGGTGCACACCAACACGTCGAAGTTGCCTTCCCAGAAATCAAGCACCACTTGTTCCAATTGTGTTTCGTCCATTTGGCCGTGAGCCACAGCAATACGAGCCTCGGGAACCCAGTCACGCAATTCGGCCGCACGTTCTTCAATGGATTGCACTCGGTTATGCACCCAGAACACTTGACCTTCGCGCAAGAGTTCGCGACGAATTGCTTCAATTGCAACTTGCTCGCTTTGTTCACCCACATACGTGAGGATTGGCTGACGATCTGCGGGTGGTGTTTGCAGTAACGACAAGTCGCGAATGCCCACCAAACTCATTTCAAGTGTTCGCGGAATGGGAGTTGCAGACATTGACAACACATCAACATTGGTCTTCATGCGCTTCATTGCTTCTTTGTGCTGCACACCGAAGCGTTGTTCTTCGTCGACAACGAGCAGACCGAGATTCTTGAACGACACAGTGTCTTGTAACAATCTGTGCGTACCAATCACGCAGTCAATATCGCCAGATTTCAGACCGGCAATCACTTTCTTTGCTTCAACATTGGTAAGGAATCGTGACAGAACTTCAACTTTGATGGGGTAGCCGGCAAAGCGGTCCGCGAAAGTATTTCCATGTTGCGTTGCTAACAGTGTGGTGGGTACGAGAACAGCTACTTGCATGCCATCTTGAATTGCTTTGAAAGCTGCGCGAATTGCCACTTCGGTTTTTCCGAAACCGACATCACCGCACAACAGGCGGTCCATTGGCACATCGCGTTCCATGTCTGATTTGATTGCCTCAATGGCATCGAGTTGATCAGGTGTTTCCACGAACGGGAATGCCGATTCCATCTCTGACTGCCATGGCGTGTCTTGCGGAAATGCGTGACCCTTGGCGTTCACACGGCGTTGGTACAGCACTACTAATTCTTGTGCTACTTCGCGAACTGCCGAACGAACTCGTGACTTAGTGCGTGCGAAGTCGCTTCCGCCCATGCGATGCAACGTTGGTGCTTCGCCGCCCACGTACTGACGAATATCGCCAATTTGTTCGGTGGGTATGTAGAGCTTGTCGCCGCCCTTGTAGGCAATGAGTAAGTAATCGCGTTCGACGCCGCCCAGGGAACGCTTCACCATGCCTTCGTATTTGCCCACGCCATGATGTGCATGCACCACGTAACCGCCAGGTTGAAGGTCTTCGAACACTGTTCCCGATGAACGTCCACGCTTTGCGGGTCCACGGCGTGTGCGACGCCGCCCACTGAGGTCGCTTTCGGCGATGATGCCGACTTTCGAATTGGGCAGTGACACGCCATGTGTTTGGGGTGCATATGTGACCCAACCGCCTGGCTTTGCAAGCGTGTTGGGATCATTGGTTGGTGTGAAGTCAACGCCATGCGAACGCATGAGTTCGACAAGTCGAGGAACCGATTCTTCGGTGTCAGCAGTTACAACAACGCGCCACTTCTCTGTGAGCATTTCATTGATGCGACGAATCACTGACGTTGGATCGTGAACAATGGTGCCCCAACCCGATGCAGAAATTGTGGGGCCGTCAACTGAATCTGCAGTGGAGACAAGTGAAATTGTGGGTGTGCGATTTTCACTAGAGATGAGTCGATCCATCTCCACGTGGAGACGCGGGAATTGCACGTCAGCATCGCGAGCCCACGAGGAAGCAAGGGCACGCGCAAGATCGTCTTCTTCGGCAAGGAGGTCACGCGCGCGGTCGCCCATGCGTCGAGGGTCAACCATCACAATGAGTGCATCGTCACCAATGTGGTCGGTGAGCAGATCGTCAGAGTCAGTCAGCCACGGCAACCAACTCTCCATGCCGTCAAAAATTTGCCCCTCCGACAAACGTTCCCATTGCTCGCGACCCCAAGGGTCTGATGCGATCAGTTGACCAGCGCGTTCTTTTACTCCGTCGACATACAGAAGTTCACGCGCCGGGAAAATATATGCATCAGCAACGTCATCCGTGCTGCGTTGATCAGCAACAGTGAAATGTGTGAGACGGTCAACCTCGTCACCCCACATGTCAACACGGACTGGTGTGTCATCTGTGCTGGGAAAGATGTCAACAATGGCACCGCGTCGTGCGAATTCACCACGATGTTCGGCAATTGTTTCGCGTCGGTACCCGAAGTACACCAATTGTTCGCACAGTGCATCGATATCGATGACGGCACCAGTTGTTATGTGAATGGGTTCAACGTTGGTGGTGCCAGGCGCAAGTTTCTGCAACAACGCGCGCGTGCCGGCCACCACAACTGATGGCGAATGTGATTGACGTAATCGCCACATAACGCGCATACGAGCACCCATGGTGTTCACCGCGGGGCTGACTCGTTCAAATGGCAACGTTTCCCACGCCGGGAACAGTTCCACTTCGTTGTGGCCGAGGAATGCCGCGAGGTCATCGGCTATTTGTTGTGCGGCAGTGCCCGTGGGCGTAGCAATCACAATTGGGCGACGCCGATTTGCATGCGTCAGCGCTGCGAGAACGGCGGGTCGTGCAAGTTCAGGTGTTGCAAGGATGGCGTTGCGCTGTCCAGCAATTTGCATGAAACCTTGTTCGTTTGCCACCAACGCGGCTAGGGAACTCAGCCGTTCGCTTGGGTCAGATGATGAACTCACCGGCCGTTGAATTCCTGCATGGCGGTTTGTGCGTCGGTAGCAACAATCCGCTCAATCGCATCAACGGCAATTTCAATTGCAACGTCAAGGATTTTTCGTTCGGCAGCGGGAATTGATGACAACACGTGGTCAGCACCATGTTCTTTGGAAGACGGCTTCCCAACTCCGATACGCACGCGTATGTAGTCGTCTGTTTTCAGATGTTGCGACACCGACTTCAAACCGTTGTGGCCAGCAAGGCCGCCACCAATCTTGATGCGCACGATGCCGGGGTCAAGATCTAATTCGTCTTGCACAATGATGATGTTGGCGGGGTCAGTGACTTTGTATCGGCGGGCGAGTGGGCCAACGGCTTCGCCTGATTCGTTCATGTACGTAGTGGGAACAACAAGCACTACGCCTTGGTCGCCCATACGAGCCTCGGCAATGAATGCTCGGTCGCGACCTACCTTCAACGAAGTGTTCAATCGCTTGGCGAGAAGTTCCACAGCATCTGTGCCCACGTTGTGTCGAGTGCGGGCGTAGCGCTTTCCGGGGTTACCAAGACCGACAATGAGAATGCGTTGCATGTCTCCCGAACGAGATTCCGAACGTGGGGACATGGTGCGTTAACGACCGTGCGGTCGCGTGGTTATTCGGCTGCTGGCGCAGCTGCTTCGCCTTCGGCGGTTGCAGCAGCGTTTACTGCTTCAGTAGCAGCACGAGACATAAGAACGGTAACGACTGGCATGTCGGGGTCGCCGAGTGCAACAACGCCGGCAGGCATTGGAAGCTGGCCGAGGTGGATGACTGTTTCAGCGGTGAAGTCAGAAATATCAACAACGATTTCGTTTGGAACGTTGTTTGGCGTGGTGCGAACTTCGATGCTGTCGACTGATGGGTCAACGATTCCGCCGGCAGAAACAACTGCCTTTGCAACACCTGAAAGGTGCAATGGAACATGCATAGTGATTTCCTCGGAGAGGTCAATTTGCACGAAGTCGATGTGAGCAACGTTGCGCTTTACTGGGTGACGCTGCATTTCTTTCACGATTGCGTTGTAGCTCTTGCCGTCAACGGACAAGGTCAAGATGGTGTTTGCACCTGCAGGACCCGACAGTGCTACGCGAAGGTCGCGACGAGCGACGGACAAAGTAACGGGCTGCATGCCGTGGCCATAAAGGACGCCAGGAATGCGATCTTCGGCGCGCAGACGACGGGAAGCTGCGCTTCCGGTTTCGCGACCGACTTCGGCTGAGAGAGTTGCTGTATTCGACACAATTGGCAAGTCTATGAGTGATTACGCCATCTGCCACCTGGGCAGACCGCCTCAAACGGGCGTCAGGACTGGTTTTCGCCGTCGAAAAGCTCAGAAACTGAGGTTTCGTCGAAGACTGCTGCCAGGGCATCGGCGATGATTTTGGCCACCGAGAGCACCTCGACCTTGTCGAACATCTTGTTGGCAGGCAAAGGAAGCGTGTTGGTGAGCACCACGCGAGAGATGGGCGAGTTGGACAAGCGCTCAACGGCAGGGTCGGACAAGACGCCGTGAGTGGCCATGGCCCACACTTCCTTGGCGCCACGCTCAAGCAATAGTTCGGCTGCCGACACGATGGTGCCACCAGTGTCGATCATGTCGTCGGTGAGGATGCAGAGACGGCCATCAACGTCACCAATGACTTCTTTTGCGATTGCAACATTCGTGGTGCCCTTTGGGCGACGCTTGTTAATAAATGCAACGTCAGCATTCTTGTCGCTGAGGTGCTGAGCAAAACGTTCGGCAACTTTTACGCGGCCGGCGTCGGGCGACACGATCACTAAATCTTGGTCGGCGTTCTCGCGCACGTAATGCTCAAGAACGGGAAGTGCAGTGAGGTGATCAACGGGGCCACCGAAAAAGCCCTGAATCTGACCGCTATGCAAGTCGATGGACACCATGCGTGATGCGCCTGCTGCTTTGAACATGTCTGCAACAAGACGAGCAGTAATTGGTTCGCGTCCTTCTGCTTTGCGATCTTGACGTGCATATCCGTAGAACGGACACACAGCAGTGATGCGCTTTGCAGATGCACGTTGTGCGGCGTCAATCATGATGAGTTGTTCCATGATGGAGTCATTGATGGAACCGGCATCGGTGCCGAAGTGTGTTTGCATAATGAACACGTCGCCGCCGCGAATGCTGTCAGCGAAGCGCGGGCGAATTTCACCGTTGGCGAATTGCGCAATGTTCACGTCGCCCAAGGTGATGCCGAGGTGGTCTGCAACTTCTTGCGCCAACGCCGGATGCGTGCGTCCGGTGAAGAGCGACAAGCGCTTAGTAGTGACCTTCTCCATCGAACGATTGCTCATGGGTGCCAAGTGTAGAACGCTGGGCCTTCTGGGCTAAATGGGAGGGGAAGGGGACTGCACCCGTGGTGCTATGTAGTTCCGGGAAGAGGACTCGAACCCCTATTCGCTGCACCAAAAACAGCTGTCCTGCCGATTGAACGATCCCGGATTGTGCCCCTCACAGTATCGGATTTTCCGTTTTCCCCATTGTCCCGATAGGTTTGTCAGCCTTATGGGTTCGTTGATTAAGAAGCGCCGCAAGCGCATGCGTAAGAAGAAGCACAAGAAGATGCTGCGTCGTACGCGTCACCAGCGTCGTAAATAGTTCAATCCTCGGTCAACCGAGTCACTCAACGCGTCCCGCATCGGGGCGCGTTTTTGTGTGTACAAAAGCGCATTCGCCCAATGCATTTGTGGGTATTTCCACGTGGCCGTCGGTAAACCAGGTTGCTCCGGAGCCCGCGAGTCGAGGCCGTTGGCCAATTACTTTCTCAATGAGATTGCGCCAGATACCCAGTTCGGGTACCGCGGCTAACGCTGCCGGTTCGAGGTCATTATCGAAGTCGCTTTCGGGTCCACCTAGAGCATCCCACATGCGATACACGGCTGGCGTGGGCACGTGCACAGGCGGGATAAACAGGGTGATGTCGCGTGGAACGAACTCCAGCGAATGAACAATCTCGCCAATTCCGCCTACTTGGGCTCTTCCGCCCACCATGCAAAACGGAATATCTGCGCCAATGCGCGACGCCGCTTCAAGATTGGTGAAGTCGGCCCAGCGAAGTACTGAGGCGGCGTTCGTGCTGCCGCCGCCAAGCCCGCCGCCGTTAGGAATGTTCTTGGTGATGTGCACCCGTGCCGTGCGACCGGCCAGCACAAGAGCTTTATGCACCAAGTTTGAACTATCGGTGGGAACGCCGTTCGCATACGGACCATCAACAGTGATGGTGGTGGTGCTGGCATTTTCAATAGCGATGGTGTCGCAAATATCTAACGACACCATCTGTGCATCAATGAGGTGATAGCCATCGTCTCGAACGCCGGCAACTGCAAGCGTGAGCGTGAGTTTTGCTGGCGATTCAATGATGGTCATTGCAGTGGCGTCTCCAGAACGTGCGCGAGGCGCAGCCAATCATGAACGGAAAGTTCTTCCGCGCGAGCAGTGGGTGCAATGTTGGCCTGTTCGAATTGTTCTGGCGTTACACGACCAGCAAGTGAACCGCGCAGCATTTTGCGTCGCTTTGCGAATCCCATTCGCACCAATGAAAACAGTGTTTTTGGATCAATTGTTGTATCAACTACTGAAGGGTGTCGTGTGATTTCAACTAACGCAGACTCCACATTGGGTCGTGGCAAGAACACCGAGGCAGGCACAAGGCCCACAATGCGCGCAGTTCCGTAGAAGGCAACTTTGACGGAGAGTGCACCGAATGCTTCGGTGGATGGTGTTGCACAAAAACGTTCGGCAACTTCTTTTTGCACCATGACCAACATGCGTTTGATTTGTGGCACGAAATCAAGCACGTCAGCAACAAGTGGTGTTGCAACGTTGTACGGAAGGTTTGCAACAAGGGCCCAGTCGGTGTGGTCGCCCAGCAATTCATTCCAGTTCAGTTTCATTGCGTCGGCGTGCACAACGGTGACATTGGGAAGTGCATCAACATTTTCGTGCAGTAGCGGAATGAGTTGGTCGTCAACTTCCACTGCGGTAACAGAACTTGCAGTTTCGGCAAGTGCAAGTGTGAGAGATCCAAGACCAGCGCCAATTTCTAAGACGCGGCCGTGTCCGTCGATATCGGCCAGACGTGCAATGCGGCGCACTGTATTTGCGTCAACAACAAAGTTTTGACCAAGTGCACGCTTCGCACGAAGACCAGCGCCATCTAGTTGGCGAGATGCATCAGCACGCGAAAGAGTCACCAGGTCAACTCAACGGGAATAGGAGCATCTGCCAATTCAGCAATTGCTTCAAACACGGGAGCATTCAAGATGATGTCAAACGAAGTCGACACACCGCCGATGTTGATGTTGGTACATGTGGACTTGTGACCGTTATTCAAATTGCGCACGGTGATGATGGCGCCAAGCGGAATGCGATTTGTAGAACATCCGGTGCGGACTGATTCAGGGAAACGTTTAAACGAAGCAATACCGCGAATGAGTTGACCGTTGTTGTCTGCGGGATATGCAATTTGGCCTTGGCCATTGGGGTCAGCGCTCACTGGTCCGTCGAGGTTGGCTGGCGCATCGGCATCTGCGTCGGTAGCAAGACCAAGATCGAGGGTGGTGGTGGTTGATTTCACCGTTGTCGCTGTTGCATCGTCGGCCGACCGCCCTGAGGCCATAAATGCCGTGGACAACAGAATGATGGTGGCCACTATTGCCACGGTCAGCCTGTTTCGGTCAATGCGGGTGAGATCCATGTAGTTATGAATGTATGCGGGGAAATGCCCGAAGTGCGTTCGCTGATGTCACTGCTGCAAAGTCAACAACGTCGTGGCCACGCAGGTCGGCGATGAATGTGCCCACAATGCCCACATGCGCAGGCTCATTTGGACGTCCACGATGAGGAACGGGCGCCAAGAATGGGCTGTCGGTTTCGATGAGCAAACGGTCTGCCGGGCACACCTTTGCAGCCTCTCTCAGTTCAACCGCATTCTTGAATGTGACGATGCCGCTGAATGACAAATACGCACCGCGATCTAAACACTGGCGAGCTTCATCGGGGCCGCCGCTGAAACAGTGGATGATTGTGTTTTCAGGAATGCCTTCAGAGTCAAGAACGTTGAATGTGTCCTCCCACGCATCGCGTGTGTGTATCACTAGAGACAGGTTGTGTTCTTTTGCCAATGCGATTTGCTCTGAGAATGCGGGAATTTGAATATCGCGCGGTGAATTCTCGTAGTAGTAATCAAGACCGCATTCACCAATGCCAACAACTCGTGGTGAAGTAGCCAAATGCGCAATGGTGTGCACACCTTTTGTTGCATCATGCGGGTGTAAGCCAACAGTGGCCCACACGTCGTTGTGCTTGCCTGCAATATCAATGGCCTGCGTGCTGGTGTCAACATCGGTGCCAATCACAATGAATCGCTGCACGCCGGCTTCGCGTGCGCGCTGCAACAACTCATCAGATCCGGTTTCCACCATCTGCTCTTGTGTGTGGCAGTGCGTATCAGTCCATTGGGCAACAGTGCTCATGTATTCCTAAGCGAGGGTACGACGTGGGAAGAGTGGATCGCCCTTTTCAACAGGTGAACCAACGGGATATTGACCCCACTGAACATCTGCGGGAATGCGACACGACTCAATATCGGTGGTCATACCAATACGACGCCAGATTTCACGAGCGGTATCGGGAATGGCGGGGAATGCAAGCAATGTGACAATGCGCAGTGCTTCAAGTGCATCACCCATCACAGTGTCTACGAGTGGTCCAGCTTCTGCTTTCCAGGGCTCGTTGTTTTCAAGGTGAGCGTTCGTTGCACGAATGAGACCCCATGTGGCTTCCAGCGCACGACTTGGCTGAACAATTTCCCATTGCGCAATGGTGTCGGCAACTGCAGTACGTGCATGTTCGGCCAATGGGCTGTTGGGGTCTGGTGCAGTGCCAACTCCGTTGCACTTTTTACCCACAACAGTTGCAACGCGCGCAGCAAGGTTGCCCAAGTTGTTTGCCAGATCTGAGTTGTAACGAGAAACGAGACCTTCATACGTGAAGTCGCCGTCGTTGCCATATGTGGTGTCAGACAACACGTAGTAACGGAATCCATCAACTCCGAATTCATCAACAAGATCAAGAGGATTCACCACGTTGCCCGATGTCTTTGACATCTTTTCGCCGCCCACCAGCAGCCAGCCGCCAACGGCCCAACCCTTTGGTGGTTCAATGCCTGCTGACATGAGCATTGCAGGCCAATACACATTGTGGAATCGAATGATGTCTTTGCCGATGAGGTGATGGTTGACGGGCCACCACTCGTTGAACTTCGCGTCGTCTGAGCCGTATCCAATTGCCGTGATGTAGTTGGCAAGTGCATCAAACCACACATATGCAACATGCGATTCGTCGAATGGAAGCGGAATACCCCATGTGAGCGTTTTGCGGCTCACAGAGAAATCTTGCAAGCCCTGTTTGATGAAGCCGATGACTTCGTTCACGCGGTGCTCAGGAACAACCGCGCCAGGGTGGGATGAATACCAATCAATGAGTCGTTGTTCAAAACGAGACAAACGGAAGAAGTAGTTCTCTTCTTCAACATGTTCCACAGGGCGTTTGTGAATGGGGCAGAGGTTGTTATCTAGATCGTCTTCAGTGAAGTACGCCTCGCATGCCACGCAATACAGACCGCTGTACTTATCAAGTTCAATGTCGCCGGCATCAAAACACGCTTGCAACAGTTTCTGCACACCCACGCGGTGACGTGGTTCGGTGGTGCGAATGAAATCGTTGTTCGAAATATTGAGACGTTCCCATGCCTTTTGAAAGAGGGGAGCAATGGAGTCGGTGAATGCCTGTGGTGAGGTGCCAGCAGCATCTGCCGCTTGCTGAATCTTCAAGCCGTGTTCGTCGGTGCCAGTGAGGAAGTACACATCGTCACCCAGCAGGCGGTGCCAACGGGCAAGGGCATCACCAACAATGGTGGTGTATGCATGACCAAGGTGGGGCTGGGCGTTCACATAATAAATTGGTGTTGTTAAGTAGTACTTGCCCACCCACACAGGCTACGCCCTTGCGCTGCAAGGCATCGGTTCGTTTTCATGGGGTCATTTTTCGTACGCTCGTCTAATGCCTTTTGAGTTCGATATTGCGACAACGCCCACTCCTCGAGGCAACGGTCTCTACGACACGCCCATTCAGGAACGCTGGAACATCGGACCTGGCATCGCAAACGGTGGCTATCTGTTAGCGCTTGCTGCAAATGCCATGCGTGCCGAATCTGGTCGTGCGCACCCACTCACCATCACGGCTCATTATTTGTCACCTGGGGTTGAAGGTCCCGCAGAGACGCGGACCGAAATCGTGAAAGCTGGACGTCAACTCACCACGATGACCGGTTCGCTCAGCCGTGATGGCAAAGAAGTGATTCGTGTGCTCGGTTCCTTTGGCGACATTGATGCTGACAAGGGATTGCAATTCGATGATCTTCAGCCGCCTACATTGCCTGCTTTTGTTGATTGCGAGAAACGAGTTCCCAACCCCGACATGGCGCCGAGTCTTCAGAGCCGACTTGATTGTCGATATCACCCTGATGACATTGGCTGGGTAGTGGGGAAACCATCGGGAAACGCCTCGTACCGTGGCTATTTTTCATTTGCTGATGGGCGAGAGGTTGACACGCTTGCGCTGTTGTTGGCCACCGATGCATTCCCGCCCGTCTTGTTCAACAAGTACGGACTGATTGGTTGGGCGCCCACCATTGAACTCACCGTTCATATTCGTGCGATTCCAGCGCCCGGCCCCATCACAGTGAAGTTCCATAGCAATGTGATTCAGGGTGGGTTCTTCGAGGAAAGTGGCGAGTTGTGGGATTCCACTGGTCGCTTAGTAGCAATGAGCCGTCAGTTAGCGCTTGCGCCCCTGCCGCAGGCCTAACGAATACATCAGCAGCATTCCACTGGCCGCCACAGTGATGGTGGTGGAGCGGCGAATCAACATTTTTGATCGTTGTGCGAACACAACAACAGGCCAGCCCTTTTGGCGCGACAACGCTGTGAGTTCTGCATCGGGGTTCACTGCAACTGCATTGCCCACCACGTTCATCATGGGCAGGTCACTCATTGAGTCTGAATACGACCACGAGTTGGAAAGATCAATGCCGCGTTGTGTTGCGAGGGAAGTGATGGCTTCGGCTTTTCCTTCGCCATAACAAAAAGGACCGGCCAGTTTTCCGGTGTAGACACCGTTCTCTACTTCGCCAACTGTGCCAATGCCACCCGTCATACCCAACGCTTGTGCAAGAGGCTCAACAATTTCAATGGGCGATGCAGACACAATCCATGTTTCACGACCTGCGGCGTGATGTTGATCCAACAGTGCGCGAGCCTCAGGGCGAATGAGTCCGAGCAATTCAGGAAGAACCATCTCGTTCAGACCAACAAGATCGGCCTGACGTATGCCGCCAGCTGCTGCCAAGATGCGTTCGCGTACTTCAACACTGGAGTTATCGGTAGAGCCGAAGAAGCGAAACTTCAAAGCCTTTATGGCGTCAACTGCAAAATCTTGAATGCGAATGAAACCTGCATCGCGTGCTGCGCGAGCAAAGACAAACGCCGAAGAACCGGCAATGAGTGTGCGGTCAAGATCGAAGAATGCAGCAGTTGTTTTCTCGGTCATGATTCCACCGCCAATGCGTACACGCGCTTACGTGCAACGCCAAGAGCTGCCGTGACTTCATCAATGGCATCACGCTTCGACAAACCATTTGCAGTGCGCTGAGAGAGTTCTTCGCGAATGACCTCGTCGGTCACGTCGATCTGTTCGGTTTCGTTGGGCGCAAGAACCAAAACATATTCGCCACGAGGGTCAACTGTTTGTGCGTGAGTAATCGCCTCCTTGAGGGTGCCCCGCCATAGTTCTTCGTGCAGTTTGGTGAGTTCACGTGCCAACACAATGCGTCGTTCTCCACCGCACGACTCTGCAAGATCTACCAACGTGCGCTCTAAACGGTGGGGAGCTTCATAGAGAACAATGGTGCGGCGTTCACGCGAGACCTCGGTGAGTCGCTCGCGTCGTTCTGTACCCGAACGTGGAAGGAATCCGTCGAAGGCAATACGCGTGGTGGGTAACCCGCTGAGGGTTGCTGCCATCACAAATGCTGCAGGCCCGGGCGTTGCGTGCACTGCATGCCCAGCATCAACGGCAGCGCGAACCATGCGTTCGCCTGGGTCGCTAATGGCGGGTGTGCC
>CANFIM010000009.1 GCA_947447175.1 Acidimicrobiaceae bacterium
GCAATTTGAGGACGTGTGGATGAAGGGGTGTTTGTCCCCGTTCGCACACAGGCGTTCCACACGCTCATCCCCATGAGATTCACAGCCCAATAATCCTTGAATTACGAGTTTTTGATGCGGCCGATGATGTCGGTCACTTGGTCGAATGTGGCTTTGTCTTCACGCATGAGACGTTGAGTCTTATCAACGGCGTGAATCACGGTGGTGTGGTCGCGGCCGCCAAAGAGACGGGCGATGGCTGGGTAGCTGAGTTCGGTCATGTCGCGGAACACGGTCATGGCGATCTGGCGAGCAGAGACCAAGGGGCGTTGGCGTGACTTACCCTTCAGGGCTTCCACTGAGAATCCGAGGTATCCGGCTATTTCGGTGAGCATTTCCTCATCGGTGCGGTGCTTCGGAGCCGTGGCAGTAAGGAGGTCAGCCAGTTGCTGCTCAGCCATGGCCACTGACGCGGCCTCACGGGTGAGGTTGGCGTAGGCAGTGACGCGAATAAGGGCGCCTTCCAACTCACGGATGTTGGAGGTGATGTTCGTTGCAATGAACTCCAGAACATCAGCCGGAAGAGGGGTGTTGTCACGCTCGGCCTTATTTCGCAAGATGGCCAGACGGGTCTCCAGGTCGGGAGGCTGAATATCGGTGATCAAGCCCCAGCGGAAACGGCCACGAAGGCGGTCCTCGAGGGTGGGAATGGCATCCGGCATGCGGTCGGACGAAATAACGATCTGCTTGTTCGCTCCGTGGAGGCTGTTGAAGGTGTGGAAAAACTCCTCCTGGAGCCCCTCTTTTCCTTCCATGAACTGAATGTCGTCAATCAGCAGAACATCAACATCTCGATAGCGGCGCTTGAACGCAGCAGTGGTGTTTGTACGAATTGCGTCGACATATTCGTTGAGGAATGTCTCTGTTGAAACGTAACGAACTTCGTAGTGCGCGTAGTGCGCGTGCACGTACCAACCGATTGCTTGCAGAAGGTGTGTCTTGCCAAGACCAGCTGAACCGTAAATGAACAGAGGGTTATACGAACGGGCAGGCGTTTCAGCAACGCGCAATGCTGCGGCGAGTGCGAACTGGTTGGAGGCGCCCTTTACGAAGTTTTCGAAGGTGTAACGAGGATTGAGGCCAACCGCATTTCCCTTGCTGTTATTGGTGTTTGAGGGTTGTACCACCACAGCGGATTCATCGTCTGAAGGGTCGATAACAGTTGTGTCGGATTGCAGGTCACTGATTTCGATGATGAGTTCGCGATCGCTTTCGCCAATCTCGTCGAGTGCATCAACCACCATCGGGCGGTAGCGAGTGACGATGCGGTCACGAATGTGTGCGTTGGGAACTTGCAGACGAAGAGATTCGTCATCACTAGCGAGCGCAACAACGTCGTTAAAAGTTGAGAACCACACACCCTTGGTGAGTTGTTCTTTCAACAACTGTGCGGTTGCATTCCACACTGCTTCGTGATTACTCATATTCGCCTCCAGAGCACTCGTCCACAGCACAATCCACAGGGTGTGGATGACTGCCCGCCATGCTGTGGCGGGGAAGATGACCGTAGCAGGACTTGTGGATATCTAAAATTTGAGAACTAGATGTTGTGGTTTCCACGAGATATTCCGTAGTTCTGGCCCGAACTCAGTCAAATGAGGTGTCGGGAGGGGCATTGGCGGCGTTAGCCTGTGGATTCGTTCGTCTCGTGCCGCTGGCACAGGAACTACTCATAGACCGCGTGCTCCACCCGGAGCTTGTCCCACAGGAGGCGCCATGAAGCGCACCTTTCAGCCCAACAATCGACGCAAAGCTCGCAAGCACGGATTCCGTTCGCGCATGAGCACCCGCGCAGGCCGCGCCATTCTCAAGGCACGTCGCGCAAAGGGCCGCCACAAGCTTTCCGCTTGATCGGCCGTATCCAGAGCCGTTCCGATTTTGTTCGCGTTCGCGAACAGGGTCGTCATGTCCGCTCCGGACCTCTTTCGTGCACCATGCTTCTTGATTCGTCTCTTTCGCAACCCCACGTGGGCTACGCCCTGGGCCGCTCGTACGGGTTTGCCGTGCGCCGCAACCGGTTGCGTCGCCAACTTCGTGAACTTGTGAAAACTTACGAAAGCCAATTGTTGCCTGGGGTATATGTGTTTGGGGCTTCTCCCCGCGCCCATGGCACCGAGTTCACCGAACTGTCTCGTCACCTTGGTTCACTGATTGCCAAGTGCACTGCCGGAGTCGCGCAATGACCGCAATTTCCCACGAACTGCACGACTGCACCGATCACTTCACTGGCCCTCAAAAGGCCATGTTGAAGGCGATTCGTTTCTACCAAACGGCACGTGAGGGCTACCCCTCCCCTTGCCGCTTCTGGCCTTCTTGTTCTCATTACGCCGTTGAGGCCATTGAAACCCACGGGTCAGCTCGCGGTTTCTGGCTAACACTGCGTCGTCTCAGCCGTTGTCGACCATTCGGACCATCCGGAGTCGACCCCGTCCCAGAGCCCCGGTCGGGGCACTAAGAAAGGAACCACCGTGTTCAATGCCGCCGCTTGGCTTATCGATACCTTCTACGGCTGGGTACACAACTATGCCTTTGCTGTCTCTCTTGCAGCGTTGGCCATCATGTTGTTGATCACCCCACTGACGTTGAAGAGCACTAAGGGAATGCTGGAAATGCAGCGCCTGCAGCCCGAAATGAAGAAGCTGCAGAACCAATTCAAGGGTGATCGTCAGAAACTCAACGAAGAGATGATGAAGCTCTACCAGGAGCACAAGATCAACCCATTGGCTTCCTGCTTGCCGTTATTGGCACAAATGCCCGTGTTCATCATCATGTTCCGCGTTCTTCGTGGCCTTACCTACGAACCCGTATTGGGCAAGGGTTTTGCACCGAAGTACATCTCGAAGACGTCTGACCTCTACATCGCTTTGAAGGGCCAAACCCAGATGAAGGCTTTTGGCCTCAACCTGGCAATCAGTCCTTCTCAGGCCATGAAGGACAACTTCTCAAAGGGAATCCCCTACGCATTGCTGATTGTGATGCTGGGCGGATTGTTCTTTATTCAGCAGCGCATGGTTGCAAGCCGTGCAGCCAACCCCACCATGTCGGCGGGTCAGGCAAAGGTTATGCAGTACCTTCCGGTTGCCTTCGCGCTGTTCCAAGTGTTCCTGCCAACAAGCCTTGTGGTGTATTACGCCACCCAGGCAATCGTTCGCATCGTGCAGCAGGGGTACATCACCCGCCGTTTCTACGGAGAAGGTGGCCTTGGCCATCAGGCCCAGGCAGCAAGCGCTAAAGCTCGCGAATTGGGGAAAGACGGCGATGCTAAACCCAGCAAGCAAAAAGATGAACAGTCGCAAGCACAAGCTCCCATTCAGAGCAAGCGCGTGACACCCGGCAAGAACAGGCCTGCCCCTAGCGGTAAGCCATCACGTCCCGTCCCGCCTAGTAAGCGAAACAAGTAGTACGCGGTCCCCCGCGTCCCAGAAGAAGAAGTGAGATCACCATGGAATGGGTAGAAACCACAGGCAACTCCATTGAGGAAGCCAAAGAAGCAGCGCTCGAGCAATTGGGCATTCACGAAGACGACGCCGAGTTCGAGGTAGTTGAAGAGCCCAAGCAGGGACTCTTTGGCCGTACTCGCGGCGAGGCTCGCGTGCGTGCACGAGTTCGCCCCAACACACCACGAGGCAAGACCGAGCGTCGCCCTCGTCGTGAAAAGGGTGCAAACAATGGCGGCGAGCGCCAGCGAAATAACAACAACGGTGAGCGCCGCGAGCGCGCACCTCGTGCGGAGCGTCCTCCACGTGAGCCTCGTGAACCACGCGAGAAGGTCGAAGTTGACCCTGCTCTTGTTGGTCAAGCAGCCACAGATTTCTTGTCAGGTCTCGTGACAGCCTTTGGTACCAAGGGTGACGTATCGGTGAATCGCGTGGATGACGAGATTGAAGTACGCGTTGACGGCTCCGAACTTGGGCTCATGGTGGGCCCCGGTGGAGCAACATTGCTTGCAATTCAAGACCTCACTCGCGTTGCCAGCCAGCGTCGTTTGGGCGATCAAGACACTCGCTTGCGTATCGACATTGCCGGCTACCGCGAGCGTCGCCGCGAAGCCCTCAGCCGTTTCGCTGAGAAGGTGGCTGCAGAAGTCAAGGAAACGGGCTCTGCTCGCATGCTTGAGCCCATGAACTCCGCAGACCGCAAGATTGTCCACGACACCCTTGCCGAGTTCGAAGGCGTCTCTACCCGCTCGGAAGGCGAAGATCCTCGCCGCCGCGTTGTGGTGGAACCCGCATAAGCGAACCAGTATTCACTATGTGAAAGACCCGCCGAAAGGCGGGTCTTTTGCTGTCTGGGCACTACATTTCCTCTGTGCCCACTCTTCGAACTGTTGCTGAAATCCTTGCCACAGCGCAGCGTTTCGGCACGTTGGGGTCACGACCCATTCCTGAAGTCATTGAGCACGCCCGCCATTTTGTGGCAGCACTCCCCCCACAAGCCCAACTGGTGATTGATATTGGTACTGGCGCCGGAGTGCCTGGGCTTATCATCGCCGACGACCGGCCTGACCTCACTCTTGTGTTAGTCGATCGTCGCGAGGCGCGCATGGACGAGCTATCTCGAGGCGTGGCAGCTGCGGGAATGGCCGACCGGGTACAGGTCCTCACGGCCGATGTTGAGACGTTGGGACGAGATTCTGAGCATCACGAAAAATACGACGTTGTGGTGTGTCGAGGGTTCGGCAGCCCGGAGGTCACGGCACCCCTTGCGAGACCCCTCCTAAAAAACGGAGGGACGTTAATCGTGTCTGAACCCCCCTCCCCAGACCCCTCTCGGTGGCCAAATGACCTCCTAGAAAAGGTGGGTTTTGGACCCCCTGAATACCTGCCCGGAGTGGTCCGCCTCACCGCAAAGCCCTACTAAATAAGTACTTGAGGGTTTGCCCAATATGTTTCACGTGAAACAGGGGAGGTTTCAAAAAGTTCCAGATGTTTCACGTGAAACATTCCCAAGAACCTGACCAGCGGTGACGGCCTGACGATCCAGATACAAAGTTTCACGTGAAACATTGGCTCACATCCACCTGTTATCCACACCCCTCCTCTACACTTTGGCAAGCCACCCAGGTACCTGCGAATAGGAGATCGGACCCCATGAGTGATTCACCCGCCTCGGACTGCACAGTCCTAGCCATCTCCTTGCAAAAGGGTGGCGTTGGTAAGACCACCACAGCTATCAACCTCGGCGCTGCCTTGGCTGAATTGGGTTTCCGCACCTTGATTATCGACCTCGACCCTCAAGGCAACGCCTCATCAGGGTTAGGAATTAACGCCCCCGACGATGCACCCACCATTGCTGAGGTTCTTCTTCGTGAAGAGACCCTTGAGTCCATCATTGAGCCCACCGCCGAGAAGAATCTCTTTGTCGCTCCAGCCCCGAAGAGGCAAGAGCTTGCCGGAGTAGAAGCCCAATTGGTGGCAGAGATGTTCCCCCAGCCCCGTTTGAAAGAGGCCATCGACTCGTGTCGCGCCGATTGGGACTACGTGCTTCTGGATTGCCCTCCTACCCTGGGCCGCCTCACCGTGAACGCATTTATGGCCGCAGACGCCATCCTTGCCCCTGTTCAGTGCCAGTACTTTGCGCTTGAGGGCCTGCGAGACCTCAGCGAAGTGGTGAAGCAGGTTCGCCAAGCTTTGAACCCAGAGTTGGAGATTAAGCATTATTTGCTCACCATGTCTGAGGGCACAAAGAAACTGTCGCAAGAAGTAGAGCAAGAACTGCGCAATGCCTTCGGCGATCGCGTCTTCAAGGCTGTTATTCCGTACAACGTGAAGTTGGCCGAAGCGCCATCAATGGAACGCTCCGTTCTCAAGCACGCCTCCGCATCAAAAGGTGCCAAGGCTTATCGCACAGTGGCAAAGGAGTTGAGCAATGGCCGAACGCCGAAAGCTAGGTAGGGGATTATCCACCCTTATTCCTACGGAGCGCACCGCCGCACCAGAGGAAACCACACCTGAGAAGCCGGCCGCAAAGCCAGCCGGCCGAACAGCACCAGACATCACTTCCGAGCTTCCCGCTTCTGCTTTGCGCGATGTACCCACGTCGGCAATTGAGCCGAACCCCAACCAGCCCCGCGTCCATTTCGATGAAGACTCACTGAGCGACCTTGCAAAGTCGATCAAGGAAATTGGCGTGTTGCAGCCGTTGTTGGTCCGCGAAGTATCGCCAGGCAAGTATCAGCTCATCGCAGGTGAACGCCGTTGGCGAGCCGCACAAAAAGCCAAGCTTTCTGAAGTACCCGTGGTGGTGCGCGAAATTTCTGAACTTGATTCAGTTGAGCAAGCCCTGGTGGAGAACTTGCATCGTCAAGATCTCACCGCATTGGAAGAAGCCTCGGCGTATCAGCAACTCACCGATGATTTTTCACTAACGCACGAGCAGGTGGCGAAACGTGTTGGCAAGAGCCGCGCCGCTATCACCAATGCTTTGCGTTTGTTGCAAACCCCAGCCGCAGTGCAGGGGTTCTTGGCCGATGGCCGCCTCAGCGCAGGCCATGCCCGTGCATTGTTGGGTTGCGATAACGCGGCCACCATGGAGAGCCTGGCCGAGTTGGCCGTGAGCCAAGGTTGGTCCGTTCGTGCCACCGAAGACGCCGTGAAGAATGGCGTGCCCGGACATGAAAAACCAAAAGGCAAGGGTGGTTCCGGAGGCGGTACAACTTTGCGTCCCGCTGGTTTGTTAGAGCTAGAGAATCTGCTTGCTGAACACTTAGAGACCAAAGTGCACGTCACCATGGGGGATAAGCGCGGAAAGATTTCCATCGACTTCGCCGACCTGCTTGATCTCGAGCGTATTTATCGCCGTATGGCGGAATAGAACGCCAACCCTCAAGAAAAATTACAGCAACGTAGTTTTCTCCACAGATATCAACCTCTTGTAGGGGTTCAAACTTGAGGTTTACCCACAACTGGGGATTAGCTGTGGATAACTACAATTCGGTGAGGGGATCTTGTCGCCAGATGTCAAGAGCATCGTTCACTGCAGTTGAGATGGCATTCGTTTTCAACGACACAATCTCTTGCGGCGCCATGGAACACAACACGGCGGTCATTCGAGTTTCACGAAGCAGAGGATGTCGCACTCCTTGCGTGGTGACTGACAATTCCGGCACGCGAGAAGAAATTGCAGCAGCTATTCGCAGAGCCAAATTGCGTCCACCCACGCTGACAAACGTAGGTACTTCGTAATAAAAGATTGTGCAGCCGCTATCAGCGGAGGATTCAAAGCCCACAAACACATCAGCGCCAAAACGATTTGCTGCTTGTGCTTGCGACAACACATCAGACTCAACTGTTGTGGTGAGGGGGTGCGATGTTTTTGAACGCAATGCAACAGAGTGGGCGAGTGCTGCAACACCGGGGAAAAAGCCAACAACAATGCGTGCTTCATCACGAGCATCAACTGCAGAAAGATCAATAGATTCACGCACAACTGCAACACCAGGCCCTTCGCCCGATTGCGAGGCCATGCGCTTTAAGGCAACAACTAGTTCTGGTGTGCAAATGCCGTTTGGCTCAAGCCCCATGTTTGTTTGAAACTCGGAAATTGCTCGCACCAATAATGGACCAAAAATTCCATCAACGCGCCCGCTGTCAAAACCCAAACGATTTAACAGAGTTTGCAACTCCGCAACATCATCACCACGGGTATTCGGGGAGCGAAGGAACAACAAACGATCGCCTAAAGACCACGAAGCCTCAATCAGCGACGACCATGTTTGTTCGTCTACCTCGCCGCTTGTCCGTAGGCCGTACGAGTCTTGAAATGCAAGAACCGCGGCGTGTGTACGCGCACAGAAGGTGGAATCTTCCGCAGATCCGGGTGCTAAAAAACCCGCTGCAGAAAGCCGCCGTTGTAAGTCATGAACCGCGGTCCCGCGGTGCCCAGGACTTATTGGCCAGCTGGAAGAAATGGAGAAAGCTCCTCGAGCATGCGGCCCTTTGGCATGGCGCCGACGATCTTGTGCTTCAATTCGCCATCTGCGAACAACAACATGGTGGGAATGCTCATCACGTTGAAACGACCAGCAATATCGCCGTAATCATCAACGTTCAACTTTGCAATTGAGATCTTTGTTGGATTCTCATTAGCGATTTGTTCGAGGATGGGCGCAATTTGCTTGCAAGGTCCGCACCACTCTGCCCAGAAGTCAACAAGGATTGGCTTGTCAGATGAGTTCACCACTTCATCGAATGTTGCGCTTGTGAGATTGACGATTCCTTCAGCCATGTCAGCACCTTTCGTTGCCTTCATGTTACTGCTCTTCTGTTCAGGAACTGTGAGGGTTGAAGACGCCCACTTCGGGAACCATTTCAATGGTGGGTCCGCCGAATGTTGCCACGCAGTCAGGAATAGCCGCCATCACTGCATCAAGGCATTCAGCAATAGCGCTGGGCTTGCCCGGCAAGTTGACAATGAGACAGGTGTCCCGAATACCAGCAATTTGTCGGGACAAAATCGCCGTAGGCACGATGTTGTACGACACGCGGCGCATCACTTCACCAAAACCTGGCAGCACTTTCTGCACCACAGATTCAGTGGCTTCCGGAGTGACATCTCGCGGTGAAGGCCCAGTGCCACCTGTGGTGAAAATCAACGAGCAGTGTTCATTGTCGGCAAGGTCGATGAGTGTGCCCGTAATGGTGAAGTAGTCATCGGCAATCAAGCGCTCAACGAACTCATGGGGCGTAGTGATACGAGCACCGAGATACTCACGAAGTGCGGGTGTACCGCGATCTTCGTATACGCCGGTTGATGCGCGATCCGATGCAGCGATGAGACCGATGCGCAACATGTGAGTCTTAGTGCTGAGACTCGAGCCAACGCTCGCAGTCAATTGCGGCTGCACAACCTGAACCGGCTGCGGTGATTGCTTGGCGGTACACGTGGTCTTGCACGTCGCCCGCAGCAAACACCCCGTCAACATTGGTGTAGGTAGAGCCGTCACGAGTGAGCAAGTAACCAGAGTCTTCCATGTCCAAAACGTTTGTAAATATTGACGTATTGGGCTTGTGGCCGATTGCGATGAACAATCCGGTTACGGGAAGAGGCGCCGATGTGCCGTCTGCATTGTTCTTCAATGTGACACCACTCAGTGATGCTTCACCGTGCAATTCGGTGACTTGAGAGTTCCAGTGAATCTCTATCTTTTCGTTGGTGAGTGCGCGATCTTGCATGATGCGTGATGCGCGCAATGCATCACGACGCACAATGAGGTGCACCTTGGTAGCGAACTTCGTGAGGAAGATGGCTTCTTCAATGGCGGAGTCGCCACCACCCACAACAGCAATTTCATGGTTGCGGAAGAAGAAGCCGTCACACGTTGCGCATGTAGAAACACCGTGACCGATGAGATCATTTTCCCGTGGCAACTCAAGCATCAGCGATTGTGCGCCAGTAGCAACGATGATGGATTCCGCTGTGTGTTCTTGATCGCGAATCCATACTTTGAATGGCCGTGAAGAAAAATCGACTTTGGTTACCTTTTCGGTAATGAATTCAGCGCCAAACCGCGCAGCTTGTGAGCGGAAATTCATCATGAGTTCGGGCCCCATGATGCCTTCGGGGAAACCAGGAAAGTTCTCAATTTCCGTGGTGAGCATGAGCTGGCCACCAGGCTGGTCGGAGGTGCTGCTTGGCTCGCCTTCAATCACCAACGGCGCAAGGGAAGCGCGAGCTGTGTAGATAGCGGCGGTGAGAC
Organism: Acidimicrobiaceae bacterium; assembly: GCA_947447175.1. Classification (GTDB taxonomy): domain Bacteria; phylum Actinomycetota; class Acidimicrobiia; order Acidimicrobiales; family Ilumatobacteraceae; genus UBA2093. Next base: position 9,737 of record CANFIM010000009.1, read on the forward strand.
CGGCAGGTCCAGAACCGATGATGATGACTTTGTGGGGTGTGCTCACGACTTACTTCTCTTCTTCTGTGTAACGACGGCGCATCAAGAGAGCGCCAATAGCGAGGAATACCGCGCTGAGAATGAAATAGGAAATCCAAACGGACGCCTCATGGTTCACAACGGCGTCAAGTGCAGCTTGCAAGCCGCGGACTAGTCCGACAACGAACAGCACGATGACTGCAACAACACCAAATGAGCCCAGGAGACCAAACACCACGCCGCGCGCTCCGGTAACCAGAGGCTGAGTGGTGTACTTACGCACCGTGGCCACCACGCGGTCGATGAAATCAACCGTTCGCGTGGCCCATTCGGGGTCGGTTAGTGGGTTGGACACCATGCAGTCAGCCTAACGGCAGGGGATTAGTCGAGGACGTTGTCGTAATCGGGGTGAGGGGTGCGTCCGACCTCGGTGTTGGTGGCGCACGACAGGAGAACGAGGTCGGTGGACGATGTTTGTACTTGATACCGAACACCGGTGTTGTCGAACGTTGCCAGCAAGGTGTGGTCTGCAGGTACGGGGTTGGCGCAATCAACTGGCTTCTCTACCGCGGATGGGTTTTTCGGAAGGTCAATTGCAGCTGCAACGGCGCACGAGTTGTTGTTCTTGAACTCCACACGCAAGTTGGTGACGTCAACCTGCATGGGGTTTGTATCCATTGTGTAGAACGCCACGGTGCGGGTATCGGCCAAGTAACACGAGTGAGGAAAGCCGGGAATGGTGGCGTCAGGAGCCATGTTCTTTGGCGGAATCACTAACGCAATCGCATGGGCCGTGACCACTGGGTTGTTTGATGGATCTGACCTGGCCGCAATGTTTGCAGCAAAGCCCAGGGTAAAGAGAAGAGCAGCCGCCACCGTGAGGGGTGAGATTCGCCGCTTCTTGGCAGGGGCAAGCTCAGCAAGTGCTGCTGTTATATGGCTTTCCCGAAGAGAAGGGTCAACCGGCGGAACCTGTGAAAGGGCAGCCTGAATGCTGGGAGAGAGGTCGTTGTCGTCAGTCATTGGTTGCTCCTTTCCTCACGTTGTCATCACTGTGACGCTCACCGCCTGCGTGTGAGTTCCCCAGTATTTCAGCCAGTTGTGCACGCCCGCGGGCAATGCGAGATCGCACAGTACCCACGGGAATTTCAAGGGCTATTGCAATGTCTTCGTATTCCATGTCGACAACATGGCGAAGGACAACAGCGGTGCGATATTCCTCTGATAGCTGTGCCAACGCTTGTGACACATCGATCTGGGCATCAACGGCGCTCAACGCGTCACGTGAGTTTCCATCAAACACGGTGTCGTCATTAGTGGGAATAGCGCGACGCTGCGTTCGCCTAATTTCGTCCAACGCTGCATTTGTAGCGATTCTGTAGACCCATGTCGAAAACTTCGAGCGGCGATCAAAAGAAGGCAGAGCTCGCACAATGGAGATCAGAGCCATTTGAGTGGCATCTTCAGCGTCAGCGGAATTGATGACAATTCGGTGACACACCGCGCGCACCATGTCATAGTGCTGTCGCAACAGTGCATCAGTTGCTTGTGCGTCACCGAGCTGCGCGCGTTTGATGAGAAGGGCGTTTTCCTCTTGTGCGATACAGCGAGATTAGTCAGTGATTACTGAGCTGATGTGAAGCTGAGATCTGACAACACGCCCTTGAACGGGTTGTTATTGCTGCAGGTAGAACTGCGGCCCACTTCACGAAGCACGAGCAGAACGTTGTGCGCTGGCTGATCAATCTTGAACGTGCCAACGCCGGCGTTTGCACTGAAGCCATCGGCAACACGCAAGCCCCAGTCGTTGAGGGTGGCGGGCACGGCCTCTGACTGCGACACGTATACCTCGGCGTTCCACGGGGCTGTTTTGAATGTGGTGGTGAGAGTGCCTAAGCCCATGCCTGACAGTTGCAGAACAATTCCCACGCCGCCCTTCGAGCCGAAGTACTGGTTGCCGTAACACACCGTTGTCCACGCAGTGTCGGGATTGTTGTCGGTGAGCAACGGAATCATTGATTCGTTTTCTCCACCGTCATCACCATTCGGGTCGTAACTATGCATCGCAACAACACTCACAGGACCAACTGCAACTTTGTTGATCACAGTTGTTCCTGATGTTGAGTTTGTGTTCTGCAGACCTTTCCACAAGAAGCCGGCCATCACCATTGATGCAATGAGCAACATTGCGATGGGTATGTAGTTCTTCTTTGTCGACGTTTGTTGTTTCTTCGGCAGAGTCGTTTTTGGTCGTGCGTTACCGCGAGGTGTGCGATCACGCGGAACCGGTGTGTTGTCTTGCTGCACCACTGAAAGCGATGGTCGCTGCTTTGGTTGAATGAGCGGATCAAGAGCTGTGCGTTCTGAATACCCACCACTTGATGGAGTTAATCCTTCTGCAGGAGTAATCGCATCATGCAAATTTTCCATTGCTGATTGAAGTGCAACAACAACTTCGGTACATGACTGGTAGCGATTTTCTGGTTTGCGTCGCAACATACGATGCACAACGGACAGCACAGTGCTGGGTGCATCGGGGCGAAGTCCTTGCAGTGGTGTTGGGTCGCGCGATAAACGAGCAACAGCTGTCGCTTGGTCGTTTTCCCCTTTAAATGGCACGTTTCCGGCCAAGCATTCATACAACACGAGGCCAAGCGCATACATGTCTGCGCGGCCATCTAACGCGCGGCCTTGCACTTGTTCAGGCGACAAATACTTTGCAGTGCCCATCATGATGTCGGTGCGAGTGAGATCTGTGTCGTCACCTTCACTTGCCTTCAATGGCTTCGCAATACCGAAGTCGGTGAGCAACACATCGCCATTCGGCATGATGAGAATGTTGCCTGGCTTGATGTCGCGGTGTACAAGATTTTCTGCGTGTGCCTTTGCAAGAGCAGCAGCAATGGCTCGACCAATATGCACTGTTGTATGCACACTGAGAACACCAGGACGATCGTGTGAACCTTTTTCGTCTAACAATTCTCGGAGCGACATGCCGTTGATGTAGCGCATAACGAGCGCAACTTGACCGTTTTCTTGAACGGTGTCATACAACGGAACAATGTTCGGGTGAGTGAGTTTTGCAAGAGCGCGAGCTTCCCGACGAAAACGCTCTGCAACAACTGGATCATCAACAACGTTCTTGCGCAACAACTTGATGGCTACTTCACGACCAAGTGTGAGGTCTTGCGCCCGCCATACATCGGCCATTCCGCCCGAAGCAATGGGTGCGGTCAATCGATAGCGGCCACCTATGAGGTCATCGGGGTATTGCGTCGTTGCCATTGCTGGGAACCAACGCTAGTTGTGGATAACACCTTGAATGCGGTATACCCCTTATTCCGCAAGGATGAACGCGACTCCTACAGTGCCTTCGCCGGTGTGAGTTCCGATGACTGCACCGATGTCAGTGACAACGAAATCTTTCGAGTACACCTCTTTGACCATGGCGATGACTGCGTCGATATCTGAACACTGTGCGTGCAACAGGCCGAGTCGCTGAATGTTGTTGGCGTTCTCGCGAACCTTTTCAACGATGAAGGCAAGTGCCTTCGAGCGAGTGCGCTGCTTGCCAGCTTCAGCAATGAGACCATTTGCCACTTCAACAATTGGCTTGATGGAAAGTGCGCTGGCCATGAGAGCCTTCGCACCGCCAATGCGACCACCCTTTTTGAGGTTCTCCAGCGTGTCAAGCGCGCCGTAGACACGGATGCGAGGGGCAATGCTGTTCGCCAAAGCAACAATGTCATCTGCCGAAGCGCCGGCCTTTGCTCGTTCTGCACATTCCAGCACCATGAGACCAAGGCCCATGGTGGCGTTGCGGCTGTCAACGATGCGTACGTCGATGTCTCCTGCAACTGCACGAGCGCCTATTTCGGAACTCTGCATGGTGGCGGAAAGGTCGGACGATAAGGCGATTACGACAATGGACGTGGCGCCTTCGGCCTTGAGATTTCGGTATGCCTGCTCAAACTGGCCCGGTGATGGTGCAGCAGTTTCAGGCAATACAGGTGAGGCGGCCACTTTGGTCCAGAACTCATCGGTAGTGATGGTGGTGCGATCAATGAACTCGTCATCGCCAAAGCGAATGCTGAGGGGAACAATGGTGATGCCGAGGGCATCTGCCAAGTTCTGGGGAAGGTCGCAAGAGGAGTCGGTAACGATTCGTACAGTCATTGAGGGAAAACCGTAGTACCCGCGGACTTGTCTTCATTGTCTCCGAGGCGGGATTTACGAGAATGTGACCACCACCAGGCGAGCAAGACCAACAAAAGCGTCACGCTGATGAGTTGTCCGAGTCCGGCAATGGCGTTCACCTTCGCCGTGATGGTTTGATACGGCACCACATCCACGCCACCTGCCGGTGTTGACACCCTGATGCCAATAGGGAAACGACCATTTGTACGTGTGGTGGCAGGAATGGTGACCTCAGTGGTGCTTCCTGCTGGCAAAGTGATGACGCGAAGCGGTTTTTCGAGATACAACTTCACGCTGGTGAGTCGCACCACCACTGTGAGATTTGATTTTGAGTCATTGCGTACCTGTAGGCGAATGGTGCTCTGTCGGCCCGACAAGGTGACTTCGCGTGGCGTAGTGACCGTGACGGCACTGCGCAGTTGAGCAAGCAAGGCGTCAAGACCTCGTGTGTATGCAGCCGGTTGCGGGGTGATAGTGGATGCAGCAATGCCGAGTAAGTAGTTGAGAGTGTCACTCTGGAGGTCACCCTCGGCGAACATGGACAGAACGGCATTTAGTTGTGCCCGTGAATACGCAAGTGAATTACGAATCGCTGCGTCATTATTGGGCGACATTTCCAAGAAGTGGATGGCAGGAGTTGCCTCAGTCACCGTTTGCGGAATAGTCATATCGGTCATCTTCACGCCCGGTGCAGTGGCAACGGCTTTTGCGACGCGCTCAAGAGCATCAAGCGAACTAACAGAATTGACGTCGCTAGCAATCACAAGCCGAACGGTTTCTGCGGGGGTGCCAGCTGCGATGAGATCATCGCGCTCAATGAGCAATTCCGCAGCAGTGCGGTAAATGACATCAGTAGGAATTGCATCAGCGGCAAGTTGCGTTGATACATCGGCGTCAACACAAATCACGCTCATGAACTGTTGCGATGATCCGTCTGGTCGTGCAATGACTGCTCGTGCACCTTCAAATTTTGCACTTGTTTGCCCATCCTTGAGAAGGATGAGGCCAGTGATACCTGCTTTGTGGAGAAGAGCAAGGCCTCGAACATCAACAACATTGTTTGCTACCCAGGTGTTTCGAACAATGTTGATTCCGGGCAAATATTTGGTGAGTGTTGATTCGCCCAAACGCAATTGCTCAATGAATTCGTCACCTAATCCTGCATCGGCCATCATGGAAACATCAGTGGGAGCAAATGTCGCGGTAGTGATGGATCGCGTTCGGAGTTGTTCGCGTAAAGCGGTGAGTAATGCAACATCAATAGGATCTGATGAGGTAGCCAATGCGGCCACAATTTCTGGCTGCACGTACAGCGTTGCCACACGTGGGTTCTTTGCTAGATAGTCAATGAAACGTTGAGTTTTTGCGCGAACATCGTCACTGAGTTCAAATTTTCCGGCGGAAGATAGTGATGGTGCGTGCGTGAGTGCAAGAAGTGTTGTGGCTTGCACAGTTGGCATTTTCTCAGGAACTGCGCGCTTATTAATAAAGGTGAGTACCGACGCAATGGGCGCCTTGGACTTGTCATCAATGATTTGAATTGTGAGCGGGAATATGCCGTCCTGATTCACGAGCAACGAAACTTGGTTGTTCGTTGCTTGGAGAAGTGGGACTGTTACAACAAGATCACCATCGGACGTTCGTGAAACACGTGAGAGTCGATACGAAACAGTGTCAATCACACTTGAAGCAGCCTCACCATTTGCAATTGATTTCAATGCTTCGCGTGATGAAAGCCGACGATGTAACTGAAACTGAAGGCGATCGTTGCGATCGGTGAGTGCACCAGCAGATACGCGAAGAACGAACTGAGCATTTGTTGACGATGTGACATTGAAAGGCTGGGCAGAGATTTCAATTGTCTGTGGTGTGGAACTCTCAGTGACAGACAGTGCACGAGTTGATGCCGTAGGAAAAACTGTTACGGCAAGAGCTGCACTAAATAAACAAAGAAGTGAGAGTCGCTTCACTGTAAATCTCGTTCTAGAACGTGCAGTCCGTGTTCCATGGGAACGAAGTCAAATGATCGATAGAGGTCAATGGCTGCTGCATTGGAGACCTCTGTGTTCACCACGGTGGCGGAACACCCATGTTTGAATGACCATCGCAATGCTGATGCAACTAAGCGCGAGGCCACACCGGTTCGACGTGCCGAAGGGTGAACTGCAAGTCGTTGGATAAATCCGTTTGAACCAGTGGCACCCACCAATACAAACCCGTCAATTTTTCCGTGAGTGCGAGAAATGAAGAGCCGCGACGAACGCGTGGCGCGGAACGCATCACGCAGGGATTCGTGGTCGAGGCTCCACTCATCGCCAAACGCCAATTGGTCAACTTCAAGAATCTCTTCGATGAGCCGCGACGAATATCTCTTGCCCAAAAGTTGGCGCACGGGGCGCGGCGCAATGTCGCGAGGAATATCAAAAGACGGGGCGGTGTAGTGGGTGCACTTCAGCAAGAGCAGTTCTTGCGCCGTGACGAAACCCACTGCACGTAATGCATGTGCCGGTGCGGGCGCAAGGGCAGTAGTGCGGACTTTTTGGTAGCCCCAGGAAGAAATGGTGTGTACCCATTCATTCAAAATGTCGGAGTGGGGCAATTCCAGGTCAGGCCCATGAGAACCAGCAATAAGGAGGAATGCCTGCTGAGGGAGATGGGGCCATGGACGCACCCGAACACTGGAAACACCAGACCACACAACGCCACTACGGGGAGGTCGGGTGGTCAGATTCACCCTAAAGACCGTAGTGCGCCACCTCCGCTGGTGCGTGGGGTGGCCAAATAGTGAGAGAACGCCCTTTCAACCGCCCTAATGCCTAGCCTTGCCATGGCTGGTTTCTTCACAGCTACCGATTCTTATGATTCCACCTCGTTTTGCCCCGATTCTCGCCGAAATGGAGCCTTTGGCTTCCCGTTTTCGTGCAGCTGGTCATCGCTTGTATTTGGTGGGCGGAACCGTGCGCGACCTCTTGATGGCAACGGGCGACGGACCCCTTGACCCATCAGCCATGGATTTTGATGCCACCACCACGGCTCGACCAGACGAAATCAAGAAAATCGTGGCCGACATCGCAGACGCGTTGTGGACCCAGGGTGAGCGCTTTGGCACTATCGGACTCAAGATTGGTGAGCGCGTCTACGAAATCACCACACACCGAGCAGAGGCGTATTCCCCCGATTCTCGTAAACCCGACGTCACGTACGCAGACGACATTCATATGGACCTGTCGCGTCGGGATTTCACCATCAATGCAATGGCATTGGAACTCACAAGCGATACCCCCACCTTGGTTGACCCGTTTGGTGGTGCAGCAGATCTCATGACCCGCAATTTGCGCACGCCATTGTCCGCTGAAGAATCTTTCAGTGATGACCCGTTGCGCATGTTGCGCGCTGCGCGATTTGTTTCGCAGCTTGAAGTCACACCAGACCCCTCCATTGTTGAAGCTGTGAAGTCAATGGCGGATCGCATCACCATTGTTTCTGCAGAACGCGTGCGTGTTGAGTTCGACAAACTCATGACCACGAAGCGACCAACATTTGGTTTGTGGTTCTTGATTGATACCGGATTAGTCGATCACTTCTTGCCCGAGTTGCGACTCATGCGTTTAGAACAAGACCCCATTCATCGACACAAAGATGTACTTACGCACACACTTGCTGTTGTTGAAAATGTGCAAGAAGATTTTCGTGAAGGATTTGATTTCCGCATCACGCGTCTCGCTGCGTTGTATCACGACATTGGCAAGCCTCGTACACGTGGAGTGAAAGAAGGTAAGGGCGTTACCTTCCATCATCACGAAGTTGTTGGTGCGCGTATGACACGCGAGCGCATGAAGCAGATGAAGTATCCCAATGAAGATATTGCTGCAGTGTCTGAATTAGTAGCTATTAGTGGGCGTTTTCACACATATCAAATGGGTTGGACCGATAGTGCCGTGCGTCGTTACGTGCGTGATGCCGGCCCATATCTCAATGAACTCAATGTTCTAGTGCGATGTGACTGCACAACGCGTAATGAGAAGAAGGCAAAAATTCTTGCTCGTCGTATGGACGAAATGGAAGAACGCATTGCAGAAGTATCTGCACGCGAAGAACTTGCAAGTCTCCGTCCAGAGATTGATGGACAGCGTGTCATGGAACTTCTCAATGTTCCTGCTGGCCCGGCAGTTGGTGCAGCAATGGAATTTCTCATGGACATTCGACTTGAAGAAGGCATTCTTGGCGAAGACGTCATTATTGAGCGACTGAAGAAATGGTGGTCAGAAAATTCTGACACCGCGTCTCAGTTGAAGCGCTCGCGTCGGTTGTCGCAGTATTAAATCAGTTGCCCAGTTTGCGGGCGCGCACTACAAGTGTTGATGGTGCAACTGCATTGGGTTGATGAAGTGGTGTGAGCTCATGCATCACATCAATAGAAAAGTTCGCGCGTTGCAATGCCATGGTGAGTTCGCCCACTGTTGGCGTGGTGCTTCCGTAGCGGCGAACTGCAGTGCGATCTGCGCCTTCAAACACCGCAGACATGGGGTGAGTTACCGCAAACACAAAACCAGCTTCAGGGCGCAATACGCGGTGCACCTGGCGGAATAGGCGAGCGATATCGGTGTCGAGATGAATGTGGTGCACGCAGACGGCCAAATCGATGACACCGTTCATGAGGAATCCGAGGTCGGCCAGATCACCTTCGTGGAACTCAACCACAACTTCGGCATGTGTTGAGGCCTGACGTGCTCGCTGGATGGCGTCACGTGATGGGTCAATGGCAATACTGCGAGCGCCCTTCTTGGCAACTGCCACGCAATTGGGAACCGAACCGAAAAGTCCGAGCTCAAGCACTCGCTTGCCCTTCACGTCGCCGCACATGCGCAATTCGTTGTCGTTATCCACAAAGGAACCGAACGAAATGGCACGGCCATCGGTGACAGTGGAGCGTGGGTCTGACATGGGCGAATCTTATGGCTATCTTGTGACCTCATGGGTTTCTCCGTCGACATGTTGAGAGGTGGCGGCGGAGTTGTCGACCATCAACTTGCTCGCCGTTCACTCATCAATGAAGTGAAGAAGGGACGCATCAGCCGGGACTCCGTCTGCGATGCTCACCCTGAACTCATTCGAGCTGCCAAGAACATTGGTGAACCATCGAAAACCGTGTGCCCCATTTGCGAGGAAGTGAATGTGGCGTTAGTGACCTACGTGTTTGGGCACGGACTGCCAAAGAACGGCAAGGTTCTTCTTGACCGACGCGATGTAGAGAAACTGCAACGCACTCCCTATGACTACGCCGCCTATGTAGTGGAAGCGTGCCCCAGTTGTCGGTGGCACCACTTATTACGTGTGCTCCCCATTGCGGGTCGCCGGCCGCGCACCCGCGCGGCTCAATAACGAGAACTCTTGCCCCTATTGGGATTCATGGTCCACATGGGGGCCGTGAAATTGCGAAATCTGACCTCCGAATTGCCCAGTGGCATGGCGAGCCCCCGCCGATACGCTTTCGCCGTTACATATTCACCCTGCCCCTCCGGGGGCCCCGGGATCGTAAACCGGGTCCGAAGGGAGGTCACACGCTATGCGTGCTTACGAACTAATGGTCATTATCAGCGGGAAGCTCGAAGAGAGCACGGCCCATGCTTGGTTGAAGAACATCACCAACTCCGTTACCGCAGCCGGTGGCAGCGTCCACGGCAATGCCGACTGGTGGGGCAAGCGTCGTCTTGCATACCCAATCCAAAAGCAAGAAGAGGGCTACTACGCCGTGTTCAACATCATTGCTCCTGCTGGTGCAATGGATGAGGTTGAGCGCAACTTCCGTCTTTCCGACGACGTACTTCGCCACAAGCTTCTTCGCCTCCCAGACGCAGAAGCTGCACGTCGCGGCATGGTTTCGGCGGCCTAGCCGTCTTATTGAGCCACACGCTCCACGTACTTTTACTTCTGAACAAGGAAGGCTCATCTCATGGCAGATAACTCAGTAACTCTCGTAGGGAATCTCACCCGCGATCCAGAACTCCGCTTCACCACTGGTGGACGCGGTGTTGCATCTTTCGGTTTGGCCGTCAGCCGTCGCTACCAAGTGAACGGTGAGTGGCAGGAACAAACCTCGTACTTCAACATCGTTGCGTGGGGGCAAATGGGCGAAAATGCAGCGTCCACCTTCACAAAGGGCATGCGCGTCATTGTTTCGGGTCGTCTCGAGCAGCGCGAATACCAGAACCGCGAAGGTGAAAAGCGCACGGCCATTGAAATCAATGCCGACGAAATCGGACCCAGCCTTCGTTGGGCAACCGCTTCCGTAGAGCGCACACCACGTAACGACGGAGCCGGCGGCAACGGCGGCGGCAATTCCAACCGCGGAGGTAACTCTGGCGGCGGTAATACAGGTGGCGACTTCGGCGGATTCCCGCAAGACGAAGAACCCTTCTAATTCGTAATCCCTTCCCTTTTACTCTTCCCTCAACAAGGACCACATCATGACTAGCAAGACGAACAAAATTCGTAACGCCCGCGAGGCAAACCGCAAATTCAAGAAGAAGGCCAACCCACTGGCATCTGAGAAGCTCGAGTTCATTGACTACAAAGACGTCAGCCTCCTGCAGCGATTCATGTCTGACCGCTCAAAAATCCGCAGTCAGCGCATGAGTGGTGCAACAGTGCAGGACCAGCGTGAACTCGCAACTGCCATCAAGAACGCTCGCGAAATGGCACTGTTGCCATACACAAAGCGCACCGTCAGCACCCGTGCACCTCGCCCAGGTCGCGAAGGTCGTGGAGAAGACGAGAGCACCCTCGAAATGCCAGAGCAGCCCACCAGTTCCACCTTTGGCGCTGAGGATGCAGCAGAAGAAGTAACCGAAGTGGTCAACGCCACTGAGGCAATCGAAGCCGAAGTGGAGGCCTGATCATGAACGTGATTCTTCGCGAAGATATTGCTGGCGTCGGACGCCGCGGTGACATTGTCACTGTTGCCGACGGTCATGCACGTAACTACTTGTTGCCACGTGGACTTGCACTTGTTGCAACCGATGGCGCCATCAACCAGGCAAACGCCATGCGTCGTGCTCGCGATCTTCGCGAAACAAACGACCGTGAAGCAGCACGCACGGTGGCCGAGGCTCTCACCGCCAAGGCGTTCACTGTGAAGGCAAAGTCTGGTAACGAAGGCCGCTTGTTCGGTTCAGTCACCACTGCCGATATCGCATCTGCATTGTCAGCACAGGCAGGCGTGTCGCTCGATCGTAAGAAGATCGTTGCGCAGCCCATTCGCACCACCGGCTCACATTCAGCAGTGGTTCGTTTGCACGCCGATGTTGAGTGCACCATCAAGATTTCGGTCGTGGCTGGCTGATTTCAGCTAGCTCGATCGCACTTGTCCACAGATGCGGGGCCTTGTCCCCACCCTCATCCACAAGGATTTCGCAGGGTTATCCACTAGCAATTCACAGCCTTTTGTCGGCAAGGTAGAGGTTCATTTATGAGCGACTATCCCGACTTCTCCGACAGGCCCGAATTCACCGAACGGCCAGAGCCTCGTCGTGCGCCAACGCGCACTGATAGTCGCATTCCGCCGCACAACCTTGATGCCGAAGCATCGTTGTTGGGCGCCATGTTGCTTGACGCCGATCCTGTTTCGTTGGCGTTTGAACACCAACTAGAGGCGGGCGATTTCTACAAGCCTGCTCACCAACACGTGTTTGCATCAATGCGCACGTTGTCTGCTGCTGGCGATGCAATTGACGCCGTCACAGTCTCTGAAGAACTTCGCCGCACCAATCACCTCGATGAATTAGGTGGTCTCAATTTCTTGATGGATTTGCAGAACGCAACGCCATCAATCAGTAGCGCAAGTCGTTACATCCGCATTGTGCGCGACACATCAACATTGCGTCGTCTCATTAAAGCCGCAAGCGAAATTGCTGATCTTGGTTATTCCGCACCGTCTGATATCAAAACCGTTATTGATGAAGCTGAACAAATTGTGTTCAACATTGGTGACGAACAAATGGTGGATTCGCTGCAGAAACTGCACGACCTCACAGGAACTGTTGCAGACATTCTTGAAAAGCGATTCGAATCGGGAACTGATATCACGGGTATTCCAACCGGATATCGAAAGCTCGACGTGTTGTTGTCGGGTATGCAGCCAGGAACGCTGAACATTGTTGGTGCGCGTCCGGCAATGGGTAAGTCTGCGTTCGCGTTGGGTATGGCCGTGAACGCAGCGCGTACTGCTCACCGACCAGTGTTGTTCTTCTCATTGGAAATGTCGGCAACTGAGTTAACACAACGTATTTTGTCGGCAGAAGCACTAGTTGATTCCGAGCGCATGCGTAACGGACAACTGCAAGATGCTGACTGGACAAAAATTACAAACGCAATTAACCGTTTGGAAATTCCTCTCTTCATTGACGACACACCACAAATCACCGTGATGCAGATTCGTCAGAAGTTACGCCGTGTTGCGTTGGCTGATGGAGCGCCGGCAATGGTTGTTATCGACTACTTGCAGCTCATGGGTGGCGGCAATAACGAGAACCGTCAATTGGAAATTGCAGAAATTAGCCGCGGACTCAAACTGCTAGCCCGAGAATTTGAACTTCCAGTTGTTGCGTTGAGCCAGTTAAGTCGAAGCATTGAACAACGTGCAGACCGTCGCCCAGTACTTTCTGACTTGCGTGAATCAGGCGCACTTGAGCAGGACGCCGACGTAGTGATGTTCTTATTCCGTGAAGATGCCGCGAACTCCGAAGTAAAGATGAACGACCGCGGCTTTGCAGAAATCACAGTTGCCAAGCACCGTGCTGGTCCTACTGGCGATCTTCGCCTTATCTTCAACAAGGCTTACACCCAGTTCGTCGACGAACCAGAGTGATCGCACACGCTTATGCGTGTGTTGGTTGGTGAATGGTGATTGTTGCGTCTTGCTCGATGGCAGGCTTCTCTTCGTGGATGAGTTCTTCTGCGCGACGAATTTCTTCTTCGGTAAAAGCACGTAAGTCGTGACAGAACTCCACGGTGTTGCCGTCGGGGTCTGAGGTGTAAATGCTGACGCAAAAGCCATGATTCACTTCTGCAACGGTGTGCCCATGCGCGCACCAGTTTTTGCGGCGGTCATCAAGAAAGTCACGAGTAGGTGCGTCGTAGGCAAAGTGGTTCACCCAGCCAGGCATTCCGGCCATCTCGTTCAAGTTGGTGGGGTAGCCATTTGGCCACTGCGCATCGTGCAGATCCCAAAAAGCGATCATGCCGCGTGAGCCAGTGTCATAAAAGACGTGACGAGCCCATCCTTCCGCTGACCCAGGAACGGGACCAATGACTGTTTTCACCAACGTGAATCCCATGACGTCTGAATAGAACTTGTGTGTTGCTTGAAGGTCTTTAGTGGCAAGTGCGACGTGGTGAAATCCCATGAGCAGAGTTTGACACGCATGAATGCCCCTCCTGAACGGGGAACAGGGTTCTAGCCTGAGGGAATGTTCCTTGGTAAAGACCTTCTGGCATATCTCGTGCTTGCGCTTGGCGGAGCCTTGGCAGTGGGCAACACATTGGCCATTGTGAAGCCGCCACAGAAGACAAAGTCAGAGGGAGACCTCGAGCAAGCCCCCGTTGTGCGCAGCATTGCCATGTCTGTTGTTGGTGCCATTGCGGCCCTGTGGGCGTTGGCCAGCCTCATCAAATAGGTGCAACCTGCTCTGAAGCAGGGCTGACCCCTCATGTACCCTTCGGGGCATGGCATTTGGACAACAAAGCGGACCGCCGGCAACGGCAAAGCAGGTGCAAGAACTGTTGTCGCTGTTACACGAAGCAGGCCACACAGATTTTCGCGATGCTCGCGGCCCGTTGGGCTTTAATCAGCGTCAAGCCGGAGGCAAGTTCACCCGCGACGAAGCCGATGCGTTTATTGCTCGTCTGCAAGAGGAAGCTGAAATTAGCGAGGCCGCCGGAGATCTTCCCGTGCCTGTTGCCCCTCAGCCTGTGGCGCCCAAAGTATCTGCCGCCGAAAAGTCTTTGAAAAAGGTGTCGAGCGAAGCCTTGGCTGCCGAACTGCAAAGCCGAGGCTGGGTAGTTCTCGAGCCATAATTCGGTTTATTAAGAGAGGTACCAATTGGCCACTTGGCTAGGGTTTCTCTCGTGATTCTTTCTGACCGAGACCTACGCACCGAGATTGACGGTGGCCGCATCATTATTGAGCCATTCGATGAATCGTGCGTGCAGCCCAGCAGCATCGATGTGAAGGTGTCTCACCTGTTCCGCGTGTTCCGCAACCACTCCACCTCAGTGCTTGACGTGAAGAAGGACCTCACCGACCTCACCGAATTGGTGGAAGTGCCTGAGGGTGAAGCCTTCATGTTGCACCCCGGTGAATTTGCGTTGGGTTCCACCCTTGAGCGCGTGGCCGTACCCGACTTTTTGGTTGCCCGCGTTGAGGGAAAGAGCTCCCTTGGCCGTTTGGGCCTGGTGATTCACTCCACTGCAGGCTTTATTGACGCCGGCTTTGACGGACACATCACCTTGGAATTGGCCAATCTTGCCAACCTTCCCATCACGTTGTACCCCGGCATGAAGATTGGTCAGATCAGCTTCATCAAAATGACCTCACCAGCGGAGAAGCCATATGGCTCGGGCGCAAAGGGCTCGAAGTATCAGGGTCAGCGTGGCCCAACTCCGAGCCGTTACTTCGAGAACTTTCAGTAAGTAGCAACGCCATGAATGAGATTCATCAGTCGCACAAACTTGCGAACGTTCTGTACGACATTCGCGGACCCGTACTCGTAGAGGCAAAGCGCCTTGAAGAGCAGGGCCACCGCATCATGAAGCTCAACATTGGTAACCCGCATCCGTTCGGTTTCGAAGCACCGCCAGAAATCTTGGTTGACGTCATTCGTCACTTACCTGAAGCGCAGGGCTATTCCGATTCGCAAGGTATTCGTTCTGCACGCACAGCTGTTGTTCAGCACTATCAAAACCAAGGCATTGACATCACAGATCCGGATGATGTGTGGCTGGGTAACGGCGTGAGCGAACTCATTCAATTGAGCTTGAATGCGTTGCTCGATTCTGGTGATGAAGTTTTAATTCCTGCACCGGATTACCCATTGTGGACTGCATCAACAAGTCTTGCTGGCGGAACTCCCGTGCATTACTTGTGTGATGAAGAGAGCGAATGGAATCCGAACCTCGAGGATATTCGCAGCAAAATCACCAATAAAACCAGGGCGATTGTTGTTATTAACCCCAACAACCCCACGGGTGCTGTGTATAGCGAAAAGGTGTTGCGCGAAATTGCAGATCTTGCAATTGAACACAACCTCATTGTTTTTGCAGACGAGATTTACGACAAGATTTTGTACGACGATGCAGTGCACCACACATTTGCTGCAGTAGCACCAGATTGTTTGGTGTTCACATTCAATGGTTTGTCAAAGGCATATCGCCTTGCTGGTTTCCGCGCAGGCTGGATGATGATCACTGGTCCGCGCAAACATGCAGAGAGCTACATCGAAGGTCTCAACATGCTTACCAACATGCGCTTGTGTGCCAATCACCCCGCGCAGTTCGCTATTCAAACTGCACTTGGTGGACGTCAAAGCATCAAAGACTTGGTGTTGCCCGGCGGACGTTTGTTGGCGCAACGCGATGCAGCAGTGGAAGCACTCAATGCAATTCCCGGCGTGTCATGCGTGAATCCGAAGGGAGCCCTTTATGTGTTCCCCAAGCTTGACCCTGAGATGTACCTCATCAAAGATGATCGTCGTTTCGTGCTCGACTTCTTGCGTGCCGAACATGTTCTTGTGGTGCAAGGCACTGGGTTTAACTGGCCCACCACCGATCACCTGCGCATTGTCACCTTGCCCTGGGCCAAAGACCTCAAAGAGGCCATCGGCCGCCTCGGCAATTTCCTCTCCACCTACAGCCCACCCAAGGATTAGAGTCGGACTTCAAATCTGACTTAAGCATTTTCATTAAACGGGGGACAATTAAATGGAAAGAAATAGATCCCAAAAAATTAAATCAGCCGTGGTGCTCATTTGTTTAATCGGGCTGTCAAGCACGACCGCCAAAGCCGCGAGCCAATCAGACTCAGGTTGGTTTATTTACCCTTCAAGTGGGATAGTTACATCTTCAAGCAACTTCACCCCATCATCTGTAATGAATCCCAAGGTAAGTGCGAGCACCAACAGCACATCGGGAACTCCAATAGTCGCGCTAGCAGTTGTGCCATCTTGTACCACGCAAGCTATGAATCCTCATCCATCTACGCATGTGCCTGGAACAATAAATGCTGAAGTTCGCCAAGTGTGCAACACATTTGTTCAAAGTAACTCCGTTGAAGCATTGCTTTGGGAACGTCGATGGTGGGGCTACAACGTCATTGACGGGCCAAGATTTTCATCATTGAATTACACGAATACTCAATCAGTCTTCGTCAATACATCGTGCCGAAGTAATTACATTCGAGTGACGGGGTATGGGCATTATTTATACCTTGGAACCGAAATCACATCGCCAGAAGTTAGTAACACACAATACGTTTCGTGTTGAGTGCGTTGAGTGAATGCTGACGAATTATTAATAGGTCATATCTCCATGCTTGCGACGGTAATTCGGCATGATGGACCTGACCAATTAATAGATGATTTAATTGAACTAGCAGGGTTTGTCGACGTGGCCTCTGGGGGGCCAGGTTGGAAACGACGAACTTCAGAAACCGACGCCAGTCTTCAATTAGTTCTTGATGCTGTTCGTTCTCGAGGCTCTGAATTGACTTCTCGAGTTGTTTCTAGTTCAGTTCTATCCTCAAATTACAGCACGATCTTTCCTGATTATTGGGAACTTGATTTGGTGTCGGCGAAGCCAACGGTCACTTGGAAACCTAAAAGAGCGCTCTGGAGTTCGCCCGCCTTTGGAACGTCAGAATCAACTTGGACGATGCGTACGAAGAAGTTGTCTATAGGAGTATTGAAAGAACATCTAGTACGACTGCATAGACCGCCAATTGACAAAGTGTTGACAATCAGTTCATTGAAAGAGGCAGTCAGTTTGGGCAAATCCGCCAATGAGGTAATTGCGTCAATAAATAGAATGCGTTTGGATGGAATTGAAGCAATTGACTTTTCATGGGAGTGTGTGATTGAAGCGGAAGTTGATGGACTTCTGAACGAGAAATCAAGTTCAGACTTTCCCATTGGGTTAGGTACAGAATGCACATTGTGGCTAGTAGCCCCACGGGACGCTGCTCAGGAAATGATTTAGTAAATTGATTCTGTCTAAACATTCAAAACTGTATAGAACCGTATGTTTTTTGGGTGGGCTCTTGTTCTTGACTATGAATTGTGGATGCTCTAGATCACTGCAAACCGGTAGTCCCGGCCCGTGTAGCTCCTTGCAGGCGTCGCCAACGATGTGCCTAAAAACGGGCGATTCAAAATTGAAGCTCATTCCATTGTCGAAAGAATCTTCGGTGTCACACCCTTCGGTAGGTGAGGAAGAGTCGAGTTACCTCAAATCACTGAACCGTGTGACTTTGACCCAGAACGACATCTATCTACGTTTAAGTTCCAAGATTGCAATTACGTCCTTGGAAATTGCGCTCTTCCAATCACGGTCAGGTTTGAACTCAAAACCACTATTCGAGTTTGATTGTTCATTGAATTGCGCGAATAATTCAATTCAGGTTTCGGGGGGTTCAAACGGACGATTGATCTTGATACCAAGAATTGGTTTACATCTAGGGAATATTCTGGTGGTTTACGCATTTTTCCAAGATGGATCCTTCACAGAATCGATGGCATGGGGCATTGAAGCAATTTCCAAGTTGTACACCCCTCCCAAGGACTAGGACATCGGGCACAAAACACCTGTGCCGTTGGCTCGCCCAACATGACACCTGCAAGTGCGGTGTACTGCTGGGGCGACAACACCTGGGGTCAGTTGTCTCAGAACAACACAACGGCTGCAACTTCTGCAGTAAACACCAAGACTGTCACCGTCAGTGCTGACACTGTTGCTGCGCCCTCGATTTCAAGCGCAAACTTCTCTTCAAGTGCCAACAAGATCGTCATCAACTTGACTGGCCTTTTTGCTGGTGCAGGAGTGCGCGTGATGATCAAGCCACCTGACTACGTGCAAAACACAAACTTTTTGTCTCCGATGCTGATTGCAAGCCCCACCATTACCAATGGTGCTGCAACGGTTGAATCTTCCAGCTACATGATGAGTACCGGCATGAACATGCCCACCTCATACAACATTGACAAGACAAAGACATATGTAGTGAGTGTCATGCAAGTAGCTGGTGCAGGTGTGAACAACACGTATGCAGATGGATTTACTTCGCTCTATTCATCAACAGTGACTGTTGCTCCAGCTTCTGGTTCATCATCGAATTCATCATCATCACCATCGTCGAATTCTTCAACCACCACATCTGGTGCAGTCACAGGTACATACGCAAACGCAGTTCCTGGCGTCACCATTACTGACGCAAAGGTATACACCGCAGCTCCAGCGAAGGTGTCAGCTGATTCAGCAATCAACGCAATGACTCCTGCAGAGGCAAAGATGTACGACATCGTTTCGAAGACACCTTCTGTGTGTTTGCCCAACGATGACGACTTGGTGTTCCTTGATGACGGTAAGTGCATTGCAACAGTTGTGAATGAAAAGACACGCGCTGTGCTTCGTACCTTGAAGACCACAGTGGTGGCCACCGATATCAGCACCCTCAAAGTGGGTAACGAGATCGCAATTCTTTCTCCGTTGTACTTTGAAGCTGGCTCAGCTGACATGAAGGCTTCTTCGGCCAAGCGACTTGAAGGTCTCCTTCCTCAGATTAAGAAGGCCGGCTCCATCTTGATTGCAGGTCACTCAGGCACCCTCATGGGTAACACCCCAGAGAACCAAGCACTCTCGAAGAAGCGCGCCGCAAACGTGGTGACCGCGCTCAAGAAGCTTGGTGCAACTGCGCCTACCGCTATCGCAGCAGTGGGCGCACTCGACCCAGCAAGTACCGGAACATCAAAGGCTGCGCAGGATAAGAACCGTCGCGCAGTGGTTGTACTGATTCCGTAATCACACTTCAACGAAAGGGCCCCGGTGCTTCGGCATCGGGGCCCTTTCTCTTTGTCCTTGTTCAGTTGTCATAGAGGACTCAATCATCATTTACACCCAGAAGTACATTCTTTACACAAATAATCGTCGTCTATATAAGGAAAAGAATGAAGCACTTAACAAGAAAACTCTTGAGGTGCGGCTATGCCGCTTCCGTGACCCTGATGGCAATGGGTTGTGGAAATGGATCGACCACACCGACAACAACGGGGGCAATCTCCGTATCTACAACTGTGGCTCTGAGTTTTCCAGATACGGGAAATGCCACCGAAGACTTCAATCGTGATGGTGCCGTCGAACTTTGTAGTTATCTACGTGGATGGATGGGCCCAGAGGCTCTTCCAGAAGAAGCAGATGCGCTTGACGCCATGATTTCAAAATTGGAAAGTAAAGCTAGGAGCTCAGTTTTTGATGAAATTCTGGCCGAGGGTCATGCGATTGTGCAGAATTACCGAGAAGACCCGACTCATAGTTCAACGGTTGCGCTGCTTGTTGACTCAAGTTTCAATTCAATTGGAATTACAGAGGACGAGGCTCCAGCAACAGTTGCTGCACGAACTGCAGATTGATACTTCAGCCACGTGAGCGAATTCCAGAAGTCAATCAGATAAACAAAAAAGCCCCGGTGCCGAGGCACCGGGGCTTTTCTATTAACTAGCTATTCGCCAACGGAACCAGCAAGTGGTGCGTCGAGGCCGAGTGCCTTCTCGCCGTTCTCAAGTGCTTCAAGAACGTGGATGGCGATGTCGGCGACCTTTACTTGGTCTTCTTCGGCACCAGCTGCCTTCACGCCGTCATCCAACATGATGTAGCAGAACGGACAAGCAGTTGCGACGCGACCAGCACCAGTGCTGATTGCTTCTTGTGCACGCTCGTCGTTCACCTTCACGCCGATGGACTCTTCCATCCACATACGCGCTCCGCCTGCACCGCAGCACATGCCCTTGGTGCCGTTACGTGGCATTTCAACAATCTGCAAGCCCTTGATGGAGCCAACAACTTTGCGAGGTGCCATGTACACGTCGTTGTGGCGACCGAGATAGCACGAGTCGTGATACACAATGCGATCTTCCAACGATGCATTACGCATGTCGAGCTTGCCTGAATCGATGAGGAACTCAAGGAACTCACTGTGGTGCACAACTTCGTAGTTGCCGCCCAACTGTGGGTACTCGTTCTTCAATGTGTTGAAACAGTGTGGGCACTGCGTGATGATTTTCTTCACGCCCATGCCGTTCATCATTTCAATGTTCGGCAATGCGAGCATTTGGAACAAGTACTCGTTGCCTGAACGACGAGCAGAGTCACCGGTGCACATTTCGGACGGACCAAGAATTGCTACGTCGACGCCGGCACGCTCAAGGAGCTTGGCCATTGCTTGTGTGACCTTCTTGTTCTTGTCATCGAATGAACCGGCACAGCCAACCCAGTAAAGGTATTCGTGGCTGAATGGTGAACCTGGATCAACAACTTCAACGTTGAGATCTTTTGCCCAATCGGCACGATCGTTCTGGCTCATGCCCCATGGGTTGCCTTGGTTTTCCATTGAGCGGTAGGCGTTACCCAATTCAGCAGGGAAGTTGCTTTCCATCAGCGACAAGTAACGACGCATGTCGAGAATCTTGTCGAGAATTTCAATGTTGACGGGGCAGTTCTCATCGCATGCTTTACATGTGGTGCATGCCCACACTTCTTCTGCAGTGATGCGCTCGAACAATGAGTTGGCAGTGACTTTGATTTCGCCGTCAACGGAAAGTGGCGGAGACACTTGGCCACCGTGTGCGTGTGCTGCTGTTGCAGCCATCACTTCACCGGTCTTCAACACGATTTCGCGTGGGTCGAGTGGCTTGCCTGTTGCGTGTGCAGGACACACGCTGGTGCAACGACCACACATGGTGCAGGCGTCGGTGTCGAGTAATTGCTTCCATGTGAAGTCTTCAACAACTGCTGCGCCAAAGCTTTCAAGTGCAGTTTCAGTGAGGTTTGGCATTGCGCGCATAGCGCCCTTCGGACGTTCGCGATCCTTCAAGTACATGTTGAGTGGCGATGTGAACATGTGGCGCAACATGGTGATGGGCAACAGTGCCAAGAAGATGATGAATGCAACAACGTGAGTTACCCACATGGCCTGATGCCAGTGAGTGAGTGTTGATGCAGCAGAACCATTGATGAGTTGTGCAAGTGGGTAACCGATGTATGACCACTTTTCAAACGACATGTTGACGCCGGCAGCGGACATTTCTGCGATACGAGTCATCTCTGCTGCGAAACCAGAAAGACCAATCAGCAACAACACTCCGAGAATGACGCCGTGTTCTTTCTTGGTCTTAATGCGAATGCGGTATGGCTGCTGGATGTAGCGACGAACAATGGCCCACAACACACCGACGGTGAACACAAGGCCAGCAGTGTCACCAATAAACGCGTAACCCTGGTACACACCGCCGTGCAGGAACTTCAGGCTCTCAGGCAATTGGTGATCAATTTCAAGCGTCGTGGTGAC
>CANFIM010000010.1 GCA_947447175.1 Acidimicrobiaceae bacterium
ACCACCACGAAACCAATTGGCATCGTGAGAATTGTGAGCCAAGGCAATGCACCGATTGAACCGATCCCTTCGTTGAATGCGTCTTCAATGAGGAGGGAGGAAACAAGGGTTATCAATATGGGTGAGATGGCAAACAGAATGCCGGCGAGAACCACAGTTGTTTAATGAATTATTTCGTATGGTTTTGCAATGCAACTGCGTGACGAACAGAATCCAGACTTCAACTTCTCCCGATGGACTAGGAATTGGCATATCTCAAGAAGACGAGAAGTCAGAGATTTCAGCAGAACCAGGATTTGTGAGTAAACCCATGCTGCAAATGGAGCCCAAGATGAGAATCGAACTCACGACCTACGCATTACGAGTGCCTTTGGCCGAGATACCGCGCTACACGAAGATTCACATTTTCAATTCAAAGTTGTGCGTCTGAAGATCTGGGTGGAGCAAACTATTCTCGGCCTATGACAGAAAGTAGTAGTTCGAGCAGGCTGCCCGCATTCACGGCTTCATGGATTGAGCCTCTTGAATCAGTGGATTCACCTGCGATGCAACGTCCTGCATATCACCTTGCAAGCGAGTTTGTTATACCTTCACATGTCGTCTCGGCTCGCTTGTGGGCGACGGCACATGGAGTTTATGAAGCGTTCATAAATGGATCGCGGGTTGGCGACATCGAATTAACTCCTGGATTTACCGCATACCGCAAACATCTACAGGTGCATGCGTTTGATGTAACTGGTCTGCTGCGTGTTGGGAATAATGCAATTGGTGCAATTCTGAGTGATGGATGGTGGCGGGGTCAACACGGAGTCATCAGAGAGATTGACGCGTACGGGCTAAATGTTGCTTTTCTTGCAGAGCTAATTATTGAACTAAAAGACGGCCAACAGATCAGCATCGGTACGAACGACACGTGGTGCTCCTCACGCAGCCACATACTTGCCGCAGATCTAATTGCTGGTGAAACTCACGATTTTCGTAGAAAAGTTTCTGGTTGGTGTGATGCAGGTACAGATCGCACATCTTGGGACAAAGTCACTGTTGCTGATTATTCGTTGGACAACCTATGTGAGGTTCTTGGTCCGCCAGTACGGCGGATAGAAGAACTCTCACCAGTTTCAATCACTCAGGTTGCACCACGACGACACGTGGTTGATTTCGGGCAGAACAGTAATGGTTGGGTGAGATTTTCTGGACTTGGGTCAGAGGGTAATGAAGTCTTGTTGAGATATGGAGAATGGTTGAACTCCGAAGGCGGGGTGACACAGTCGAATGTTGCTGATGCAGCATTTTCAGAACCCCGCGATGTTCCCTTCCAAACAGATCGTATTTATTCTGCAGGCGACGACACAGTGTTCGAACCACGACACAGCACTAAGGGTTTTCGTTTTGTTGAAGTCGAGGGAATTGATGGCGTGCTCGACTCTGAATCAATTGTCAGTGTCGTCGTCCATACTGATCTTCAACGAGTAGGTGATTTTGAGTGTTCCAATGAGCGCGTCAATCGTCTTCATCGTGCAGCCGATTGGAGTTTTCGAGGAAATGCTTGTGAGATTCCTACTGACTGTCCAACACGGGAGCGATCAGGATGGACGGGTGACTGGCAGATTTATGTTGAGACAGCTTCGTATCTATATGACGTATTTGATTGGTCAGCAAAGTGGATGCGAGATCTCGCAGCTGATCAATTTCCCGATGGCAAAGTAACGAGCATTGTCCCTGATCCATCTCCTGGTGCGCCAGTATGGCGAGGAAGTCACGGTTCATCCGGATGGGGTGATGCCGCAGTACATGTTCCGTGGGAGTTATACCGGGCAAGTGCGCGAACCGACATGCTTGCGGCGCAATTCGAGTCGATGACTCAATGGGTTGAATTCGCGGCACGCAGAGCAGAGGGGCGGCGTCACCCATTACGAGAAGCGCAACGGCCTAATCCACTTCCTCATGAACGATTCTTGTGGGATAGCGGTTGGCATTACGGCGAGTGGTTAGAACCAGGCGCTGATATTGAAACTGACGTTGCAAGTCTTGGCAATCAGGATCACGGCGCAGTGGCAACTGCGTATTTGTATCGCTCGGCTGACCAACTTGCACAAATCAGCTTGCTTCTTCAGAAGGATGAAGAAGCACAACGGTATTCAGAATTAGCTGCAAATGTTCTTGATGCATGGCGTGCTGAATTCATTGATGACGAAGGAGCTTTGATGCCGCGCACACAAGCGAATTTATGTCGTGCGCTTGCTTTTGGACTTGTTCCAGACTCGCTACGTCAGCGAACCGCCGATGCTCTTGTTCAATTGATTAAAGAGGCAGATATGCATCTTGGAACAGGGTTTCTTGCAACTCCGATGCTTCTTCCCGTGCTTGCCGATCATGGTCACCTAGACACTGCGTATTCACTGCTTTTTCAAGACACAGAACCATCGTGGATGTACATGACTAATCAATACTCAACTATTTGGGAAGACTGGGACGGAATAGTTGGGAAAAAAGCAACTCATAGTTTGAATCACTACAGCAAAGGCGCGGTGATTTCCTTTCTTCATCAATACGTTGCTGGGTTAACTATTCAAGAGCCCGGGTACCGGCGCGTACGGGTGGCACCACGACCTGGTGCTGGTATTTCGTGGGCTCGCACGCATCATGATGGACCAAACGGACGTATTGGCGTGGAGTGGTCTCTTGAGAATGGTGTAGGCACTGTTACATGTGATATTCCGAATGGAACTGAATGTGAACTAGAGCTTCCAACTGGAAGCATTTACGCGTTTTCTGCGGGCACTCATATTTACACGTGGTGATTCGCCAACTATAAGAGTTCAAGAGGGGAATCGAACCCCTGACCTACGCATGACAAGTGATTATCACTTTCATACGAGAAACAGACTGAAGAAGTTATTTCCTTCGGGTAGTTACGTTTCGAGTGCGGGTGGTGAGTCCGACTATGACCATGACAACACCGATTGGCAAAGTGAAAATCATAAGCAAGGGAGTAGAGCCCAGGGCTGTACTTTCATTGAATGCGTTGTCAACGAAAATTGAAGCCACAAGACTGAAGAGAAGAGGGGAAATCCCAAAAATCATTCCACCAAATACAAGTGGCGATCTACGTTTCTTCTGTCCTGATGGTGGAGGCGGTGGTGGCGGCGGAGGAAATATGTTCTCGCCTGACATAAAACAAATCTAACAATAGAAAATGGAGCCCAAGATGAGAATCGAACTCACGACCTACGCATTACGAGTGCGTTGCTCTACCGACTGAGCTACCTGGGCGGGTAGGTCTTTAACTTTACCGACTGAACGTGAAATCGTCAGATGTCGCCGGGAACTACAGGGCGGTCGGGGTCTGGATTCGCGCGAGCGATCTGCAATGCCACCCATATAAAGAGGAACTGGAACGGCAAGCGTCCGTATGCCACCAGTTGTTCGCTGATGGCTCTGTTGCGCCAGTCCCATGTCATGTAGAGATTGGCGGGGTACACACCGATGAATAACCACACAGCTGCGATCGCACCAACGCGTCGACGTGATGGCCGCAGTAAGTGATACGCAATCACCAATTCGGCAACACCACTTATATATGTCCAGAATTCGCGAGTAGGTGGCAACCACGGCGGAACAATGTCGTTGAAGAACTGCGGAGATGCAAAGTGCATAATTCCGGCGAAGCCCACGAATGCGCCAACAACAACAGCAACACGATTCCAAAATTCGTTATTCATTAGACCCCTCTAAGACGAATTGCAATGCAGCATCAGCTTGTGGTGATGGCAAAGCCCAAATGAGATCGCGCAACAGAATTGCTTCGTTGGCGTTCAACGCAAGTCGTCGCATTGCCTCGTGCAGTCTTTCGATTGCCTGAACATATGACTCGGGTCGCAAGATGTGCGGATTGTTCGCAAGCTCATCGCGGTACACACTGGCGATTTCAGTGAGGCCATCGCGTAATTCATCAGTGCGGTGACGACGAATCTCGCGCTTGTGTTTGTCTTCCAACTGCTTTTTGCCACCGCGCTTGACACCCATGAGCTTGAGTGTGCTTTCAAGGTCGGTGGCCTCTTGTTCGTGATGACGTTGCAATGGCTCCACTGATTCATCAATGAGCGCCATGATCTGTTCAACAATTGCAATCACAGTTGCACCGGTGCCGTCAATGCGGCGTGGAATGTTGGCGAAGAATTCGCGACGATGTGCAAGTTGATGATCAGACGCAAGAAGTCGCGCACGGGTGAGACTTCCGTGCGATGACTTTGCTGCAGCAATGGCCGTGTCTTCTCCAGTGCCATCAGACATAAGAATGTCAACAATGGTGTTGATGTCAAGCGGGCTGAAGTGAATAGTCATGCAACGTGATGCAATGGTGACCAATGTGTCGGCAACTTGATCGGCCAACATGATGAAGAAAACGCCTGCGGATGGTTCTTCGATTGTTTTGAGAAGCATGGCACTGGCAACGGGCTGCATGAGATTCACTTCATGCATCACTATGACTTTGCGTGAACTTTCTGTTGGCGTCACGGAAGCAATGTGAATGACTTCCTCGGCTTGATCGCGTAGAACTGATGCACCTTCGCGGCGTACTTCGTGAATGTCGGGGTGAGTGCCGCGCAACGCCATGTCATTGATGCGGTCTGCAGGGTCGGTGGTGCCAGACAAAAGGAGTCCAGCAAACACGCGAGCAGCTTCTTCTTTTCCGCACCCTTCGGGGCCAACAAACAGAAATGCATGAACCGGGTTAGCGAGCGAATGGCTGAGTTGGTCGACGGCGCGATCTTGTCCGCGAATCTGATCCCACACTGAAGCCACGTAGGCAGGTTACTAACGGAGTCTGTCGGTAACTGCGGTGCGAATGGCTAGTTCCACGTCATCTTTGGGAACAGTGCCATCAATAACAATCCAGCGGTCCGGGTCGGCCTCACGTATTTCGGTAAAACCATCGTTGATACGTGCGAAGAAATCTGCGCCTTCACGCTCGAAGCGGTCGAGATTTCGCTTGGCCAAACGCTCATTCAGAATGTCAGTAGGCACAGAAATAAACACCACAAGGTCTGGCAAGCGACCATTGAGTGCCCACGTGGAGATGGACAACAAGTCAGGCGTGCCCAGGCGGCGCCCGTAGCCCTGGTAGGCGAGTGTGGAATAAATGCTGCGGTCGCTCACAACGTGTTGACCGCGCTCGAGTGCGGGCTGCACAACTTCGGCCATGTGCTGCGCACGGTCGGCAGCCATGAGAAGTGCTTCAGTGCGCGGTGCAAGATCTGTGTTCTCTGGGTCGGCCAAAATACTGCGTAACAATCCGCCAATGCGAGTTCCGCCTGGTTCACGAGTGATCACCGCATTGAGGTGCTCACCCAATCGCTTGGTATGGGTGCTCTTGCCGCAACCCTCAAGACCTTCGAGCGCTATATAAAGAGGTGTACTCACTCTGAATCAGCCGCTTTCGGAGCAGCCTTCTTTTTCGCAGGTGCTTTTTTGGTAGCAGCTTTCTTCTTTGCCGGAGCTTTCTTCACAGCAGCCTTTTTGGCTGGTGATTTCTTTGCTGCGGCTTTACGTGTGCCTGACTTCTTCTTCGGTCCACCGTTTGCTTCGATGTATTCACGACGAAGTTGCAACAGCTCGTATGCACGCTCATTGGTCATTGACTCCATACGGTCACCACGTGTGAGACCGGCATTGGTTTCTCCATCGGTGACGTAATCGCCGAAGCGTCCTTCCTTGCCAACAACGGGCTTGCCACTTGCAGGGTCATTTCCGAATTCGCGAAGTGGTGGCTTTGCTGCTGCACGACCGCGGCCAAAGGTGCGCGGAACGGCAAGCAATGCGAGTGATTCTTCAAGTGTGACTTCAAGAAGTTGTTCTTCTGTTTGCAGGGAACGGCTTTCTTTGCCCTTTGAAATGTATGGACCAAAGCGACCGTTTTGTGCCGTGATGGGTTCACCATCTGCTGGGTCGTTACCTACAAAACGTGGAAGCGACAAAAGGTCTGTTGCGTCTTTCATGCTCAAACGATCAATGTTCATTGTTTTGAACAACGACACCATCTTTGGCTTCTCCATGTTTGGAGGAAGTTGGTCGTTGGTGCCCCACTGCACGTATGCGCCGTAGCGACCGGTTTTTGCAAACACAGGTAAGCCATCGAGTTCGCCCATTGGCACATCACCCTTTGGTGCACGCAGCAATGCAAGCGCAGCATCAAGGTTGAGTTCGTCGGGTGTCATGGAATCGGGAACACTTGCGGTGTTTTCGCCTGAGCGAACATATGGGCCATAGAGGCCAGGCTTCACAATGACATCTTCAAGAGTGTCGGGGTGAACACCAAGAACGAAGGTGTTTGCTTCGGCAGCGTCGATGGAGTCGAGCTTTGCCTCAACAATTCCATGCAAGCCTGCTTGGCCCTCTTCACCGAAATAGAAACGACGAAGCCATTCCACCTTGTTTGTTTCGCCACGAGCAATGGAGTCGAGATCAGACTCAACGCCAGCGGTAAATTGATAATCAACAAGCTTGTCGAAGTTGGTTTCAAGAAGGCGAATAACAGAGAAGGCTGTCCATGTAGGAACAAGCGATGTTCCCTTTTTCCATAGGTAATGACCGCGGTCAACCATGGTGGAAATGATTGATGCCCATGTTGACGGACGACCGATTCCCTTGTCTTCCAACACCTTTACTAATGATGCTTCTGTGTATCGCGGTGGAGGAGAAGTGGAGTGCGACGTTGAGGTGTATTCGCTAATGGGAACTGGTTGACCAGGTACCAAAACGGGCAACAACAAAGCCTTTTCGTCATCAGACTCTGCATCGTCTTCGTCGCGAGACTCTTCGTATGCCTGGCGATAACCGGGGAACGTAATAGTGGTGCCGCTAGCTGCGAATTCACAATCACTTCGCTCTGCGTCGGCTGCAGTTGCGCCAAGACGCACACTCACCGTGGTGCCCAGTGTGTCGGCCATTTGCGATGCAAGTGTGCGTTGCCAGATGAGGCGATACACGCTGAGGTCTTGTCCGCGAAGTTCGCTTGACAGTTGATCTGGAGAACGCAGCGGAAGTGCCGGACGAATTGCCTCGTGTGCTTCTTGCGCGTTCTTCACTTTGTTTTGGAATTTACGAGCGCCACCTGCGAAGAGGAACTTGTCGCCGTAATCCTTTGCAACGTACGAACGAATTTCGCCAATGGCTTCATCGCTGAGCGCGATGGAGTCGGTACGCATATATGTAATGAATCCACGCTCATACAAACCTTGCGCAACGCTCATGACCTGACGGCTTGAGAGGCGAAGTTTGCGGCCTGCTTCTTGCTGCAAAGTGCTTGTAGTAAAAGGAGGCTTTGGTGCAGAGCGATATGGCTTCTCATCAACGGAACGAACGATGAGGTCAATGTTGGAAAGCCCAGCAACAAGAGCTGAGGCACGAATTTCATCAAGAACGATGACATCTGCGCTTGATGCGCCAGATTCATTGAAATCTTTACCTGTTGCTGCACGTGTGCCGTTAACCGAAATGAGTTTGGCAACAAATGCAGGTGATGTAGAGGTGTTTGCCTCTAGCGAGAAATAATCAGCTGAACGGAAATTGATGCGCTCGATTTCACGTTCAACAATGAGGCGCAATGCCGGACTCTGCACGCGACCCGCACTGAGGCCACGGTTAACGCGACGCCACAAAACTGGCGACACTTCGTAACCGTACAAACGGTCCAAAATGCGTCGTGTCTCTGCTGCGTCAACGAGACCATAATTAATAGAGCGCGGATTCTCCACTGCCTCTTTAATGGACTTGGCGTTGATCTCATGGAACACCATGCGATGCACAGGGATTTTTGGCTTCAACTGCTCGAGCAGGTGCCAGGAAATCGCTTCGCCTTCTCTGTCTTCGTCGGTTGCAAGATAGAGAGCGTCGGAGCGCTTCAGAATGTCTTTGAGTTCGCGAACAACGGTGCGACCACGCTCGGTGAGCTCATACGAAGGCTTGAAATCGTTGTCGACATCAACAGCCAAACCCTTGCTGGGAAGGTCGGCAATATGGCCCACGGAGGCGCGGACTTCGAACTCTGGTCCGAGGTATTGGGCGATCGTTTTGGCCTTGGCAGGGGATTCAACGATGACGAGTGACTTAGACATAACCTTTTCAGGGCTAGGTGATTTTGGGGGCTCTTGTCAAGTCCCCCCAAGGCGAACCCTCTAAAACCCTTATGGAATCAGTGTTTGACGGGAGGGAACTCGTGGTGGTGACCCTCCACGTCAATGGCCGGAAGGATTCGATCGAGCCATTTCGGGATCCACCAGTTGCGGTTGCCCAGCAATTCCATGGTGGCTGGCACTAGCAACATACGCACCACGGTGGCATCAATAAATACGGCAAACGCCATGCCGAGACCGAACAGCTTGATTTGGCGATCGTCGCCCAGCACGAAAGCCGCAAAAACGCACACCATGATGAGGGCGGCAGCAGTGATAACGCGAGCCGTGGCGGCTACTCCGTCAGCGACTGCTGAGGCATTGTCGCCGGTGCGATCAAATTCTTCTTTCATGCGCGAGAGCAAGAACACCTCGTAGTCCATTGACAAACCGAACACGATGGCGAAGAGGAACATAGGAGCCCACGCTTCTACCGGACCTGGTTTGTCAACACCGATGAACGAACCAAGCCAACCCCACTGGAAGACAGCAACGATGACGCCGTACGCAGACCCAACTGACAGCAGGTTCATGAACACTGCTTTGAGCGGCACAAGAATGCTGCGGAACACTGCCATCAACAAGATGAAAGACAAAATCAAAACTATGGCGATGAGATAGGGAAGTCGTTGGCTGAGATAATCAGCGAAGTCAACTTGACCTGCTGTCCAGCCGCCCACTTTTGCTTGCACGTTTGCTGCAGGAATCACTGAATCACGCAATGTATGCACCAGTGCGGTGGTGGCTTCATCTTGTGGCGATGTAGTGGGGTACAACATCACCAGCGATGTGTTGTTGCTCTTCACGGGAATTGGTGTTGCGAAGGCGATGCCCTGCGTTGTGTTGAGGGTCTTAATGAATGTTTCCAGTTGTGATTGCGATGCATTGTCAACTGTGATCATCATTGGACCACTGAACCCAGGCCCAAATCCTTCAGCCATGAGGTCGTATGCCTTGCGCGTCGTTGTTTCTTTCGCGGCATTGCCGTCATCGCCAAAGCCAAGACGCATGGAGAACATAGGAATGGAAAAAGTGCACAAGATCACCAAGGCACCGAGTAACGCGGTCCACGGACGGCGTTGCACCATTCGACTCCACTTCCACCAGAAGGACTCTTGGTGATTGTTTTGTGCACGATGTGGCAATGGAGTCCTCAGTGACTTCACGAAGAAACGAGCTATTTGCACTGCAATTGCAATGATTGCGCCAGCTTGGAAGATGCTGGCGGTTCCGCTGAAAAAGCCAATAAGCCCGCCAACAACGAATACAACAAGCGAAATCATTGCTGCGCGCGTTGTTGTGTCAACCCGTTCTCCTGCCATTGCAATCAGCGATGGCAAAAGTGTGATGGCGGCAATCATCATTACTGCAACAGCAATTGCCATACCTATTGCAAGACCACTCACGAATGGAAGACCAATGGTGAGAAGACCGAGCAGAGCAATGATGACGGTGATGCCGGCAAAGAGAACTGCACGACCTGAAGTATCGATTGACTCGATAATGGAATCTTCCACACTGAGACCATCGTGAAGAGATTCACGGAATCGCGTGACAATAAATAAGGCGTAGTCAATGCCCACGCCAAGGCCGATCATTCCCACCATTGACGTAACTGCATCGGGCATCGAAGCGAGATGGCTAGCAAGCCCAACAATTGATACGGCCATGATGAGGCCAATGAGAGCAATACCAATAGGGAGTCCCATTGCGAGAACGGAACCGAACGCAAGAACAAGAATGATCATTGCGGCAAGAAGTCCCAACACTTCACTGTCGGGCGTTGCAAACTTTGCAAAGAGTTTTCCGCCGTATTCAATTTGTAATGAATCGGATGCAATGGGGTTAACGACGGCTTCAATTTTCGTTGCCAGTTTGTCCATTGCTTCAACAGTCATTTGAGTTGTTTCCACGCGAGCGAAGGCAATCTTTCCCGACTGACTGACTTGCCCAGGTGAAGTGAATGGACTTGCAATGTCAACACCAACAATGTCATCCACTTTCTGTAACGCTGTAGAAATGGACTTTTGTAGTGCTGGGTCTTTGAAGCCAGTGCTACTGCTCATCACAATTTGAGCTGAGCTACCCGATTGTTGCGGGTTCACTTTTTCAAGAATGCTCATCACTTCACGTGATTCACTCTGTGGCAATTCCATGGAAGTGCTGAACGCCGAGCCGGTGGCACCACTGATAACGGCGATGATGAGGGCGGCGGGAATCCAGATGCCAAACACCATGAGGCGCTTGTGGCGTACAGAGAAACGAGCAAGAAAAGAAAGCATGGGAGCCTGTTCTGTGTCGGGGGACCTAAACAGGTTACGAATACGAGTTCTCTCTGGGTGTCATGGCGGTACCGTTTTTGTAAATGGAAACACATGTCACATCGCCACATGCAAGGGAATTTCCCGTGCTGCATGGCCGTGTCACTCGACTAGACCGTGGGTGGAGCACCGTATTGCTCGATGACGGCCAGGTTGCGCGTGTGCGAAATATCGGTGTTGAGATTGCAGTGGGAGACATGGTCACCATCAGTAGCGATGGTGAGCGAATTGATTTCGTAGACCCACGACGCAGTGCGTTAACCCGACGTCAATCATTCGAGGGTGCACGGGGTGTTCGACAAATTGTCGCCAGCAATATCGACATCGTGTTCTTGGTGCATGCAGTGAATGCGCCGCTCAACCAACGACGACTTGAACGTGAGTTGGTATTGGCATTTGATAGTGGCGCACAGCCTGTTGTGATTCTCACAAAATCTGACACCGTTGATGCAGATGAAGTTGCAAAAGTGCGTTCGTCATTAAGCGAAGTTGCACTTGACGTGGAAGTGATTGCTCTTAGTTCGCGCTCTGGTGCTGGCGTTGAACGCGTGCGAGAACTTGCAGTTGAGGGAATCACCGTTGCATTCATTGGTGCCAGCGGTGTGGGGAAGTCAACTTTGGTGAATGCATTAGTGGGGCACGAAGTACAGCGAACTGCCGAAGTGCGTGAGGACGATCAGCGCGGCCGACACACCACAGTTGCTGCAGAACTCATTGCACTACCCGGCGGCGCATGGTTGTTAGATACTCCGGGCCTCCGTGCTGTCACATTGTGGACAAGTGGTATTGGCATCGAACGAGCGTTTCGTGATGTGTTCGACATTGCTGAAAAATGTCGGTTCCGCGATTGCAAGCATCTTGATGAACCTGACTGCGCAGTCACCGCGGCTATTGCAAGCGGTGAACTTGCAGAGATTCGATTGGAATCAATGCGTCGCCTTGTGGCGGAAGAACTCTCTGTTGAAGAAGAACAAGTGGAACGCGAACGCGCTCAGGACCGACGCGGCTTTCGTCGACCTCGCTTACCTAAGACCTGAACTGAATTCCTACGATTGCGCCACCGTCGACGTTGTCTAATACATAGGCATTTGCATCATGGTCTTGCACGAATTGCGCAACAATGGCGAGACCAAGACCGGACCCTGGCAGTGACCGAGTAGCAACCGCACGGTAGAAGCGATCGAACACGTGTGGCTTGTCTTCGTCTGAAATACCAGGACCATGATCTCGCACTTCTACACGTTTTGCACCCACGTGAACTTCCACCGCGGAAGTGCCCGCACTGAACTTCACCGCATTATCAACCAAGTTTGAAAGTGCTCGCTCAAGTTGATGAGGACGCGCAGTAATGACGGTGTCAGACGTTGCATGGACGGTGATTGACACAGTTGTACGACGACTTGCGCGCACAACTACTTCGTTTGCAACCTCTAAAAGATCAATAGAAACAGGGTTTTCAGCCTTGCGCTGGTCCGTGGCAAGTGCGCTGAGTTCAGCACTGAGTTCTGCAAGTTCGTCAACCTCGGCACGCATATCAGCGAGAATTGAGGAACGATCTGTATCGGACAATGTGGCGCGCTCGAGCAACTCTGTGTTTGCACGCAAGCTTGTTAATGGTGTTCGCAACTCGTGGCTGGCATCTTGTACTAACTGGCGTTGACGCGAAACGCTTCCACGTAACGCCTCAAGCATGGTGTTGAAACTTCTGGTGAGTTTTGCCACTTCTCCGGTACCAGTCAATTCAATGGTGCGATCCAAATCTTGCGTTTGGGCAATAGATTCGGCCGCTTCTGCGAGGTGTTCGATAGGGCGTGTAATTCGCGTGGCGAAGAACCATGCGAATGCGCCGGAGATGAGTACTGCGATTGCTGCAAAGATGGGGAAATACATACGCATTCCTTGCTGTGCATCTACGAGAATTTGCGTATCTTTTGCAACTTGAATAAGTGAGCCATCTGAACCCAAAACGGTGAGCACGCGAAATTCATGACCATCGATTGACGTTGATTCCAAGTGGAACGCTTTGTTATTGCTAGACAAAGCACGATCAGCATCTGTGATGGGCAGTTGTGGGTATTCCCGGCGCCCGAGAATTTGTCCATTGGGTAAAACAACTTGAGTAATTGCATCAACTTCCGTTTGCATAATTGCCTGATTGACGGGGCCGCGTCCGAAGGCATCGCTCCAGTTGAAGTTGGGCCGAGTAACAATGTTGAGAATTCGGCTGGCGCGTTGATTTAACGAAGTAGTTACTTGGTTCTCAAGTTGGTCTGACGCAATGCGGTAGGCGCCAATGCTCATTGCAGTTGCAATTACAAAAACCAGCGTTGACGTAACAATGACGTAGCGAGTGCGAAGGTTCATGAAGTTTTCACCGTGTACCCAACGCCGCGAATGGTGTAGACCATTCGGCTTTCGCCACCCTCTTCAGTCTTGCGACGCAAATAACCGATGTACACATCAAGTGACTTTGAACTGGTTTCAAAGTCGTAACCCCAAATGACTTCATAAATGTGATCACGTGAAACAACAATTCCGGGCTGTTGCATCATGAGCTCAAGTAAATCAAATTCAGTTTTCGTGAGCTGCAGATCACGTTCACCGCGATGTGCCTCGCGTGTGAGCGAATTCAATACAAGATCTCCCACTTTCAAAGTTGTATTAGATGCTGTGGGCGCTGTTCGACGCAACAGTGCACGACAACGTGCAAGTAATTCATCAACGACAAATGGCTTCACCAAATAGTCATCTGCACCAGCATCTAAACCTGCAACTCGGTCACCCACTTCGACACGCGCCGTGAGGAGAAGAATGGGAGTGTTAATTCCGCGGTGGCGAGCTTCGCGACACACAGTGAGTCCGTCTGCGAATGGCATCATTACGTCGAGTACTGCAAGGTCGTATCTCTTTTGTCCGAGAGCTTCAAGCGCAGCTTGGCCATCGTTCACGGCAGTGACTTCGTAATTCTCTAATTCCAGAACGCGCTGAACGGCCTTGCGGACAGAGGGGTCATCCTCAGCAATGAGTACTTTTCGGGTGTCCATGACGCCACCGTAGCCATGATTTATAAGGGTTTGCCGTACCTTGCACTGATTCTTGGAAACCTCTTACCTTTCTCATGGATACTCCTTACCTAACAGCGTGAAAGTGGTGACCAGCCAGGAACACCTGGTGACAACCACAACAAAAGGAACATCACAATGAAGAACAATTCCCGTTTCACAAAAATCGCAGTTGCGACCGGCCTTGTCGTTTGCAGCGGCGCGGCAGTACTCGGACTCACCGGTTTTGCCAGCGCACAACGTGCGCAGAACAAAGCAGCAGCTCCAGTTGTTGCAGTAGACAACACCAACCCAACAGCACCCGGTGCAGCTACAACCACCGACGGAGCTGCCAATGGTTCAGTCGGTACGCAGTCCGTTGATGGTGCACCAGTTGCTCCATTTGCAGAAGAAGCTAATCGTCCTAACCCAGTTGCAATTGCAGCAAAGGCTTTAGGAATGACCGAAGCAGAGCTCATCACAGAGTTGAAGGCCGGAAAGTCGATCAGCGATGTAGCAAAAGCTAAGAACGTAGATCTTGCAGTTGTGAAGGCAGCCTTGACCGCAGAGTTGACGGCTCACCTCGCTGAAGAAGTGAAGTCTGGAGAGCACACCCAGGCTGAGGCCGATGCAAAGCTCGCTGAAGCAACAGCGAAGATGGACAAGATGCTCACCACAGCAGGCCTTCCACAAGGACCTGGCGGTAAGGGCGGTCAACATGGTGCTGGTGGCATGGGTGGCCAGCGCGGCCCCATCAAAGCAGAAGTTGCAGCTATTGCAAAAGTGTTGAACCTCACAGAAGCAGAATTGAAGACACAGTCGGAAACAAAGTCACTCGCTGACATTGCAAAGGCTCAGAATGTTGACATCGCCGATGTGAAGGCAGTCATCTTGGCCGGCTTCAAGACACACCTCGCTGAAGAAGTGAAGTCTGGAGAGCACACCCAGGCTGAGGCCGATGCAAAGCTCGCTGAGTTCACCTCGAAGCTTGACACCATGGTGAACAACGTTCGCCCTGCTGGCGGCAAGGGCGGACCTGGAGGTCACGGCCCACGTGGTGACCGCAATGGCGATGCCCCAATTGGTGCAAATGGTTCACCTGTTCAGGGTGCTTCATTCAAGGCATAAGACACAACTAGCCACGCCGTGGCATGGTTTCTCCCCTAAAGGTTGCCGGGGTCCGACTCAGTCGGGCCCCGGTTTCTTTATGTCTCACCCCAGAACTATTGGTGGTTCACGCATCATGGAAGCTGAGGCACGTAATTGCACTACCTGTGTTGGCATTGCGAAAAAAGCCAGACGAATCGGTTGCCGTACTTCGACTTTGATAATTCCGTTTTGGTTTTCACTCACTGTCGAAGAAGTTGACGTATTGCGCAAAAGTGATTTCACAGCCGTTGGCGGATCATCGGCTGTGACGGCAACTCGCACAGCCGAACGAGCTACATCACTCAATGCGAGTTGTTTCATGCACACGGTCAGCACGCCCAGCATCAAAACGATGGTGACCACAAACACCGGAAGCAAAAGAGCGAATTCGATAGTGGCTTGGCCCTTATTGCTGTGGCGTTTCATTCGCACGACTCAGAATGTTGCTGAAAACGGAGTCAAAGAGGGCTCCAATTTTTCCTGCTCCGCCTCCTACAGTAGCCCATGCGATGACGAGAGTGGCGATGACAGCTGCAACAAGTAGCACTAATGCATATTCAGTAGTTGCTTGTCCGCGCTGATTGTGAGTGTGAAAGTAATTGATCATGTGTCTCCTGATTATGAGAGCGGCGAGGGAAGGGATGTTCCGATATTCAATATTGGAGCCACGATGAGCGGTACCAAAGTGAGAAGTACGAATGATGGCAACACACAAAACACCACGGGAAGTGAGAGTTTTGTTGATAGTTGTCGAATACGAGTCTCAATGTGTTGCTGTTGTGCATGACGTGCTTCCGCAACCAAAATTGCAGCTGTATCTCGAACTGGCTGGCCGTCATTCAATGCAGTAGTCAGAGCATCTGTTACTACCGCAGCAAGAGGATCAGCTAATTCTTCAAGTGGTTGAAGAGAGAGTGCGAGGGAATTTCCCATTTCAAGCTGTTGCGAAATACG
Source organism: Acidimicrobiaceae bacterium (assembly GCA_947447175.1). GTDB lineage: Bacteria > Actinomycetota > Acidimicrobiia > Acidimicrobiales > Ilumatobacteraceae > UBA2093. The sequence continues at coordinate 15,640 of CANFIM010000010.1, forward strand.
GCTTCCAACTTGATTGACAACCCGCCACCGTGCGCATGCATCGGGAATACTGAGACCTGCTTTCACAGAAACTGTGAACTGCTCAATGAGCGGCACTATCTCGTTGTGCACCTGTGTGTTAGTTGCACCATGGATGAGGCGTGACACCCACCAAGCGCCTAGTCGGTTAATCGCTATTCCGAAAAACATCAACAACAGAACAGCTGGAATATGTAAGGAAGACCGAAAGCGAGAGCTGCCGACGCTTGACACAATCACGATGACAATTGGAAGAATTGAGAGAATTCTCATAGTGATTCGGGCGTGAGCAGTGGCCGCTTGAAGTTTTTGGGCGGTGTGCATATTTGTACGCGAAATGCTGACCGCATAATCAAGGGCCTCAGGAATGAATACTCCGTGTGACAGTGCAGACAAGAGCAAGGGGAGTATTTCGTTGTTCTTGCCGGAATCACATGCACGTTGAATTGCATGTGCCACCTCACAATGAGATTGCAGATCATGTTGTAACTGGGACCATGCAGTGTCGCTAGGCATGAGATGCGCATGCATCAGTAATGCTTCGCGTGCAGAGATATTTGACCGAGTTGCCCGCGCCATCGTTTCAAAGAACATGAGCGGTGACACCAAAGGAACAGACCTTGAATAGCTGGAGATGGATTGAGAGACAGGTTGACACTGAATGCGTTGCCGTGCCTTCATGCGATCAGCAATGCGAAAAAGTTGGGGAGTAAGAGACCACATACATGTTGAACTAGTGAGTAGGAAGAGCATGCAATTAATCATCAGTTGAACTACAAAAGAGCGGAACAGGAATCTCTCCGCGAATATCAAGAATTTCTGCAACATGACGACGATGGCGTGTGCGTTCAACATGGATAATCACATCAATAGATGAGTGAACTAACTCATTGACACTCTGCTGGGTCCACTGTGGCGCGTCACGTAAAACGATGGAGGAGATGCGCTGTATGGCATGGTGAGCTGAATGAGCATGAACTGTTGACCAACATCCGCGATGACCAGACGACAAAGCCATGAGCATGTCGATTGCTTCGGCCCCTCGAACTTCACCCACTACTAATCGATCCGGACGTAATCGCAAAGAGGTTCGCACCAACTGCTGCAGGTCAATCGCCCCATCACCTTCGGAGTTTGCAGGCCGGGTCTGTAAACGCACGATATGTGGGTGCGTGGACCGCAATTCGGCCGTATCTTCCACGCACACAATTCGCTCGTGGGATGGCAATGATTGCAAGACCGCAGTGAGTAATGACGTTTTCCCAGAAGAGGTACTGCCAGACACCAACACATTGAGACGGTTGGCAATAACTTGTCGAATTGCAGAGACACACCGTGAGTTTCCGAATGCTGTGAGCGGAAAACTTCGTTCGGGAAACTTACGAATTGAAATGGTGGTGCCACCCACGGCAATGGGTGGAATTACCACGCATGCGCGGGCGCCGTGAGGTAACCGAGCATCGATAATGGGAGAGAGAAGATCAATTCGGCGCCCAGATGCACGAGAGATATTTTCCGTACACAATGCAACGTCAGATTGCGACATTGACCCCACGTGGTTGATTCCTTCGGTGGTTTCCACCCAAATGTGTTGTCCATCAATCACCATGATCTCGTTGACTAAGTCGTCATCGAGTAGCGCCTGCAATGGACCGAGGTGTATGGGCATCACCCTTCGGGAAGCAGATGAGACAACAATTGCTCGCATCGCGATGGGAGAAGTCCGGCATCAACAGCGCGTGAAATTGCAGGGTTGTATGGAATCTCAGCACGCAATGGCACACCGAGTACGTGGCTGACGTCATTGACGGTGAGCGCACGGGATTCTTCCTTGATAACCACAACGTTGTGCGGCTTCGGAAGATGTGTGGCGCGACGCAACGAGAGATAACACGCCCGAGTCACCATGGTGACTGTGTGAACGGCAGTGCGCACTTCTTCAGGCACAAACGTAGTTCCAGCATCAATGATCACATTCTGAGGAAGTGACGAGATGGCCTCTGCGAATTGCTGCCATCGTGGTTGTCCTTCAACGAATCGAGCACCGCGGTGCACCACAACGAGACCGTTATGCAGCGGGGTACCGAGTTTGACAAGTGATTCAGCTGTTCCGTCGCCGTTCTCGTTGAGCCAATCATTGATGCCAGGAGAAGATGGTTCGCTCAGGCCGAGAACAGCGGGAGCATCGCCGCAGAGGTCAAAGAGCACGGTGGGCGTACCGCGTAGGGCTGATGTGAGTGCAAACGCAGCAGTAGTAACCGTGGTGCAGTTGCCGCCTTTGGGCGACATGAAGAGTGTTGACATGGGACCTCCGTATTGTTGGGAGGCCGATGTGTACGGCTAGAAAAATGCCAAGGAACTAGCGATGTATTTCATTTCGCATTGGTTCATGAGCCAGGAACTTTGCAAGGTTCTCAACAAACAGGTCTTCACTGCGTAGTCCAGCCTTCGGCGAAGCACCAGAACTATGGGGCGTGATGATGACGTTCTTCATATCCCACAGTGGTGAATCTTCAGGCAGAGGCTCCGTTGCGAATACATCAAGTGCAGCACCAGCCAGATGGCCACTGCGCAAAGCATTGATGAGGGCTGGTTCATCAACAAGTTCACCGCGACCAACATTCACGAAGTGTGCACCTGGCTTCATGATGCCAAACAATTCCGCATTAAAGAGGTTGCGCGTTTCATCTGCAAGGGGAAGTGCAACTGCAACCCAATCAGCTTTGGCCAACACATTGTGTAAGGCATCAAATGAATAGGTGGCGCACGGCTCTTTCCCCGTTGGTGTGCGTCGAATGCCTTCGACATTCATATTGAGGGCGACACCAAGCCGCGCAATCTCTTCGCCAATTGGGCCCATGCCAATAACTGCAAGATTTGCGCCATCTAGTTCCACTAGATCATGGCGTTGCCATTCGTGACGATCTTGGTGCTCAAACCACGCGCGTGCATTTCTGCTTAACGCCAACATGTAGAGGATTGCAGTTTGCGCAATCGGTGATGCTGTGGCACCTGAAGAGTTAGTGAGTCGCACGCCGCGGTCCATTAGGTCAATGAAGAATGGGCTATCAACACCGGCAGAAAACGTGTGATACCACTGCAAACTTGTTGCCTTCATCGTGGACAACACAAAACCGCGTGAGCGTTCGGGCCATACGTCTTGCGAGAAGAAGGCAAGTGTGACGCGCTGAATGATGTCATCAGCAATGGGCTCTTCACCTTCGTAGACAATTACTTCCATATCTGGCGCAATGTCACGGATACGACCCTGGTGGCGGCCCCACACATTGTCGCTGATCAGAAGTACATGTGATGAGTCAGTGGCCATTGCCACACTTTAGAGACAGGAGTAGCCACGGGCGTTACCGTTGCATTGTGCGCATTGTTCTGGCCCTGTTTTCGATGGTCTCGTTTGTTCCTCAACACATGGGGTCAGGGGACAGTGTGCAAGCTCGTGACACTGAGTCAGTCATTGAATCAATTACTCCGGAACTTCCTGATGGCGTGAAGTTCAGCATTGTGGGGGCAGACACTTTTGTGCGCGTTGAATCGCGGTCACATGAAGTGCAAGTCAATGGCTATGAAAATGAGCCATACATTCGCATCAACAAGAGCGGGCGAGTGCAGGTAAACGATTCATCGCAAACCACATTTCTCAATAGCAACCGATACGGAAATATTGATCTCAGCAACTTCAAGAAGTCAGATACTCCGAAGTGGCGAACGATTGCAACAAATGGCGTTGCAATGTGGCACGACCACCGCTCACACTGGATGAATCCAATTCGCCCTGCAACTATTGATGATCGCGGCACAGTGTTGAAGTGGTCAGTACCAGTAGTTGTTGACGGAGCGAAAACAACCATCAGTGGCACGTTGTATCTTCGGGCTCAAGCATCGGGTGCGTGGTGGTTTGTGGCTTTCGTTTCACTCCTCGCTGCGTGTGTACTTGCGGTGAAGAAACCGCGTGCAATGCGTGGTGTTGTAATTGCAATTTCATTGTGTGGAGTGGTGGTTGGCGCGCAAGAATTTGCTGGGTTGCCCAGTGGAGCACGCATTACGCCAATTCTGCTGTTGTTCTCATTGGGGGCATTTCTATTAGCCGCAGCGGCTCGGATTGGTAATCGATGGAGAATGCCTGCGCATGTCTCTGCAGCCCTGAGTGCTGGTGCTGGTGCGGCTTTGCTTGTTGCGGTATGGCAATGCGTTGGGCAAGTACGTGCTGCGTACATTCCAGGGCTTACTGACATGTGGACTGCACGTGCAACGCTGACAGCAATGGTGGGCGTTGGAATAGTTGCGATTGCAGACGCGTTCTTGCGCATCACAAAAAGTGCTGAATAAGCGTTAGTGAAAAGCGCGAAATAATCGCGCGCAGATCACACGGAGAGAAGGTCGCGTGCGCCGGTGTCTGAAGACGGGTGACGCAACTTGCTCATTGCGCGAGCTTCGATTTGACGAATGCGCTCGCGAGTGAGCTGGAAGTGCTCGCCAACTTCTTCAAGTGTGCGGCCTTCGCCACTGCCATCGAGACCAAAGCGAAGACGCAATATTTCACGCTCGCGCTCATCAAGCGGTGCAAGCAAGCGCTGAATTTCTTCTGGCAACAGCGCAGTTGCTGCTACTTCAAATGGTGATTCAGCGGAACGGTCTTCCACTACGTCGCCCAATTCAGCATCGCCGTCTTCGCGCAATGGCTCTGACAACGAAAGAGGCTCAGCAGCGAAGCGAAGTGCTTCGGTGACCTTGTCTTCTGGCATTTCCACTTCCTTCGCCAATTCGGCGAGGGTTGCTTGACGACCGAACTTCAGCTCAAGGCGTGAGCGAGCTTTTTGCAAACGCGCAAGCGTGTCGCCAGCGTGGACCGGGAGACGAATGGTGCGGCCGGTGTTTGCGATACCGCGAGTGATGGCCTGACGGATCCACCATGTTGCATACGTTGAGAACTTGAAACCTTTACGCCAGTCGAATTTTTCAACTGCGTGCATAAGGCCAAGGTTGCCTTCTTGAATGAGGTCAAGAAGTGGAAGGCCAGATGCTTGGTACTTCTTCGCGATTGAAACAACGAGACGAAGGTTTGACTGCACGAATGCGCGTTCTGCAATTTCGCCTTCACGTGCTGCCTTGCGCAGTTCGCGGCGCTTCGTTGGTGTGAGAGTTGCAGACGCTGCCATTTCTTCGTTGGCGAGCTTTCCAGCTTCGATGGCCTTTGCAAGACGAACTTCGTCGTCTTTGGTGAGCAGCGTGTACTGGCCGATGTCTGTGAGATAGAGCCTGACAAGGTCCTCTTCGTCGCGGTCAATACGATCCTTTGCCACTCTAAAACCTCACCTCAACTAAACGATTCAGCACCCAAACGGGGCGAATACAGGCAGGATACCGAGCCCTGCTTGCACCGCCACAGCCGAAGCCGAATCAATTGATTCTTATGAGAAATTTGCGTTTCTGACTGAATGCGCACCCTGTGGATAGTTATGGTGGATACATGGCTAATCCGTTGCTAAATGACAAGGCCATGGGCCTTGGAAACCTTGATCAATCGTCGAATACGTGGGCTCCACCCACCGGACCCGTTTCGGCTTCACCAGACACCGTTTCCCGCTGGGATGGCGGAATTATGACGGTTTCGGGCACGGCTACTGCCACGCTCACTTTGCTCATGCTGATTTTGGTGTCGGCAACAATCACTTGGACTTCCATCGACGCACCCGTGGCGAACGATGTGGTGAAGTTACCCACAGCCTGGATTTTTGGCGGATTAATCATCGGAATCATTTCGGTGATCGTTGCCAGTGTGAAACAGCACCTTGCTCGTATTGCAGCACCGATTTATGCGCTTGCCGAAGGTGTGGTGCTGGGTGCCATCAGTCGTGCGTATTCGGAGATGTATCAAGGCATCGTGGTGCAAGCCGTTGGCGCAACGCTCGGTGTTTTCGTGGTGATGTTGCTGATGTATCGCAGTCGCGTCATTCGCGTGAACGATAAATATCGTCGCGTTGTCATGGGCGCAATGATGGGCCTGATGGGCTTCTACTTGGTGAGCTGGATTCTTGGCATGTTTGGTTCCATGCCTTCGTTCATTCATGATGCAAGCCCAATGGGCATTCTCTTCAGCATTTTCGTTGCCGGACTTGCAGCATCAAATCTTGCAATCGATTTCGACATGATTGAACGTGGTGTGGCAAACAAACTGCCCGCTCACATGGAGTGGTACTGCGCACTCGGCGTCACCGTGACGCTTGTGTGGCTGTATCTCGAAATCTTGCGCTTGTTGTCAAAACTGCGTGACCGCTAAAACACGGCTGCGCAAGCGTTAATTACGCAGGATTGCGGAGTGCCGTGGGGTGCGTTTCCAGCAACTGTGCCGACAACGGTTCACCAGTAACTTCATCAGTCCAATAGGTGCCCTCGTCAAGACGAGCCAGTGCTGTATCTACTCCGGCCAATTCGGTTTCAATTGCATCGAGGTCAAGAGGTTCCACATCGCCACCTTATGCGCTGAGGTTTGCCGCTTCCGAATGCGGATAGCCTGCGGGGCATGAGTTTGCCATTTCCTCCACTTGACGGATCCGCCCCAAAGACACAGAAGTTTCCTGAAGCTCCTGAAATGGGCATCGACCCCAGCAAGCGTTACACCGCCACTATGGAAACAACGTTGGGCACCATGGTGATTGCACTTGATGCCATTAATGCACCTCGCACGGTGAACAACTTTGTGTACCTTGCTGCGCACCACTATTACGACGGCATCATCTTTCACCGCATCATCAACCAGTTCATGTGCCAAGGTGGCGACCCAACGGGTACTGGTACCGGTGGACCTGGATACCGCTTTGGTGATGAATTGCCAAAGCCTGGTCAATACCAAATTGGTTCTGTTGCAATGGCAAACGCCGGCCCGAACACAAACGGTTCACAGTTCTTCATCGTGAGCGGACCTCATGGTGTTGGCTTGCCACCGCAGTACGCGCTGTTCGGCCAAGTTGTGAAGGGCCTCGATGTTGTTGATGCAATGCAGAAGGTTCCTACTGGACGTAACGATCGTCCAGACACCGATGTAGTGATCAACAGCGTCACCATCACCGTTGCCGACTGAGGTTTCACTCGCATCGGCGAGGCGCATTGCTCTCGCTGCACAAGGATTTGCTAGACCACGACCAACCGGCCGTGTTGATAGGCGACATCTACGAAAAGTGCTTGATTCTGTTGGGCTTATTCAAATTGACTCAGTCAATGTTTTGGTGCGTAGCCAAGAACTGCCACTCTTCTCGCGTTTAGGGAATCATCCGCGTTCGTTAATTCCTGATGCAACCGATGCTGGTGAACTGTTTGAGTATTGGTGCCACGAAGCATCGCACTTACCTATTGCTATGCACCCGTTGGTGCGTTGGCGAATGGAAGAGGCAAAGAACGGTTCCATGTGGCCTGGGCTTCGTCGTGTAGCGAAATCAAAACCAAAACTTGTCCATGAAATTCGTGATCGCATTTTCAACGATGGTCCGATTGTTGCCGGTGATGTGCGTACGCGAGTGGGCCCAAAGGGTTCTTGGTGGGACTGGGATGAAGGCAAAGCAATTCTTGAGTATTTGTTTTGGACAGGTGAAATAACAGCACGTCGACGACCCAATGACTTTGCGCGTGTGTATCACGCACCCACTGTGCTTCCCGCAGACGTATTGAATGCACCAACGCCGTCAGAGTCAGACGCACGACGTGAATTGCTGCTGTTGGCGGCTCGCAGCACTGGTATTGCCACGGCAAATGATCTCATTGACTATCACCGTCAAAAGCCTGCAAAAGTACGGCCTTTATTGGCTGAATTGGTGGCTGAAGGTTCATTGGAAACAGTGCGCGTTGAGGGATGGAAAGACCTTGCCTATATGGCTCCGGGTGTGGCACGCCCGCGAACAGTGAATACTCGCGCGTTGGTTTCGCCGTTTGATTCGCTGGTGTGGTGCCGACCGCGCATTGAACGTCTCTTTGATTTTCACTATCGCATAGAGATTTACACACCGGCTCCGAAGCGCATCTATGGCTATTACGTGTTGCCATTTGTAGTGGGCGATCGCATTGTTGCTCGTGTTGATCTCAAGGCAGATCGTCAATCGAGTGTGTTGATAGCGAACGGTGCGTTTAGCGAACCAGAGATAGATATTGCATTCGTAGCATCAGAGTTGATGCAAGAACTTCGCGACATGGCCACATGGCTCGGTTTAGATTCTGTTCGAATAGGCGATAATGGCGACTTGACATCGCCACTAAAGAAACTCAATCGGCAGAAGTAGGCGCGTTGATTGAAGTTGCCCAACGAATTGTTGAGGCAATCACATTTCCAATCGGGCGAAAAATTGCGCGCTCTGTGACGGGCAAGTATGGAAGACGCAAATCTGCGCGAGCCCACGCGGGAAGAATTGCAACTGCGGCAGCAGCAATGAGCGAGTACGGAATACGTGCTGCAACATCGAGCGGTGGTTCAAGCAGCAAGTAGCGCGATACATCGCGTGACTCAGTGGTCGATTTCAATTCAGGACGAAACATGGCCAGTTGGTCGCGAAGCCCACGCACGGAGGTGGGTGGCGCAGTGACTCCCAATTTGTGTGCAATCACCGCCATATCGGCAACGTATTGGTCGGCTTCTTCATTGGTGAGTGGGTGTGCGCCATACGTTTGATGCGCGCTGAGGAAACTGTCAACCTCGGCTACGTGAACCCACCGCAAGAGATGTGGATCAGACGCAGAATATGCACGACCATCAGACGCAGTGCCCACCACAGTTTTGTGCACAGCCTTAATGCGGTTGATGGTTTGTTCGGCAAGGTCTGCTGGGCCAAAAGTTGTGGTGGCAAGAAAATCAGCAGTGCGTTGCAAACGGCCCCACGGGTCATTTCTGTAATCCGAGTGTTGCGCAACACCGGCCATTGCCAATGGGTGAAGTGACTGCAGCAACAATGCGCGCATGCCACCAATGAACATTGAGGCGTCCGAATGAACTTGGAAGATGGGTCGAGATTCATCAAACCACCGTGGACCCTCGGCAAACATGACAGCGTTTCGCTTCTCATCGGCGTTATCGCCAATGACTCTTTCCTGCAGCGCGTCGGCAAGCGCCTGGCGCACTACTTGCACTCGTTCTGTGAGGGAGGCGGGAAGAGTTGCCATATCCCTATCGTGCCAGTGGATTCATGAGAAACGGCACATCTCCTGCCAAGTACGCTTCCACTGTGACCGAACACACCAGCTCCTCATCACCAATGCCCCGATGGTTGCCCCGAGCAATCGCCATTTTCTGGTTGGGCTATATCGGCACTTTGGTGTTTCGTTTTTCGTTCAATCGACTGAACAGTTTGCTGATTCTCTTGCTTGTGTCGCTGTTTGTGGCCCTAGCGCTTGAACCCGGTGTGAATCGATTGGTGTTGCGCGGGTGGAAACGTGGCAGTGCAACCATGATGATTCTTCTTGCGCTCCTTGTGATTGTGCTGGGATTTCTTGTGGCAATGGGAACCATTGTTGGCAAGCAGATTGCCGACTTACTTTCCAATAGCGAAACGTATGTAAACGACACAGTGAAGTTGATTAACGACACATTCAATTCGCACATCAACCCAGCATCAGTGAATGAAAAAATTGCAGATCCCAATGGACCTGTTCAGAACTTCATTAATTCCCAACAAGACAACGTGTTCAACTTGTCAGTAGCGGCATTAAGCGGCCTCTTCAAAATCTTCTCTGGCATGTTGTTTTCGTTCTACTTGGTGGCAGATGGCCCACGATTGCGTCGTGTGATTTGTTCTCGACTAAATCCGGAGCGTCAGCGTCGCGTGTTGGAAACATGGGAACTTGCCATCAGCAAGACTGGTGGGTACTTGTACTCCCGCGCATTACTTGCAGTGATTTCCGCGTTCTTCCATTGGATTGCATTCCAATCAATTGGAACACCCGCTCCCATTGCTATGGCCCTATGGGTAGGACTCGTTTCCCAGTTCCTGCCTGTTATCGGTACGTATCTTGCAGGTGTCCTGCCCGTGCTGCTCACGTTTATTGACTCGCCGCTCAAGGCGCTCATTGTTCTTGGCTTTATTGCGATTTATCAACAAGTTGAGAACTATCTCATTGCACCAAAGGTGACCCAAAGAACTCTCGAATTGCATCCGGCACTTGCATTTGGTGGAGCACTTGCTGGCGGTGCATTGCTTGGACCAGTTGGTGCAATTCTGGCGTTACCTGCAGTTGCAATGGCACAAGCATTGTTGTCTTCAATTGGTCAACGTCATGAAGTGATTCAAAGTCCACTCACACATGTTGAACCAAAACGACAGGGTCGACGCAAGCGTGAATCTGGGTGGGATACACCGTCATGACTGGGGTACGAGCTGAGCAGTTCGCACCTATCGCTGTTGTATCGCGCAACGACGTTGACGAGAGCATTCACTTTGGCGCACTAGTTGCGCTGAATGCAGATGGCTCAGTGGCCTTCTCCGTGGGTGATCCAAACATCACTATTTTTCCGCGGTCAGCTACAAAACCATTTCAAGCCCTCGCAATGGTTCGTGCCGGGTTATCTTTGCCGCTTGAGCAACTGGCATTGGTGTGCTCAAGCCACAACGGAGAAGCAGTCCATCAAAAGACTGCACTAACAATTCTTGCGGGCGCGGGCCTCTCAGAGAATGACCTTGTAAATACCCCAGGCCATCCATGGCATGCGCCGTCCGCCCGTGAAGCAATACGTCTGGGTCAACCGAAGTCATCGTTGCCAATGGATTGCAGTGGCAAACACGCCGGCATGTTGGCAACATGTGCATTGAACGGCTGGGATGTGAATTCGTATCTTGACCAAGAGCATCCGCTACAGCGCGCCATCACCGAGGTCATTACCGAACTCACTGGTGCTGCACCCGTTGCAATTGGAACAGATGGTTGTGGTGCGCCCGCACATGTGGTGAATCTCACGGGGCTGGCGCGTGCTGCTCGAGCAATTGCGGTAGGCGAGGCGGGGGATTCAGGAAATCAAATTTTCAATGCCATGTCGCAATACCCATACATGGTGGGCGGGGATACTCGTGATGTCACAGAGATTGTGAGTGCAATTCCCGGACTTTTTGCGAAAGACGGCGCAGAATCGGTGTACATCGCGGCAATGAACGACGGTCGTGCGGTTGCACTAAAAATCTCTGATGGGTCACGTCGTGCAGCACCTACGGTGCTGCTGGCTGCGTTGCGTCAATTAGGTGTCGACACATCAGGAGTCTCAACTGATATTGCCGAAGTTGTTTACGGACACGGCAAGCCGGTTGGTGGAGTACGTGCCATCGGAATTGGAGCCTGAGATGGCTATTCCATTCGTTCCGCGTATTGATGACGCACCATATTTTGAGTCAACGCAAATGTCACCACTCATTCAACGAGTGATTGCCAAGAATCCGTCAAAGTTCAGTTATCACGGAACTGGCACGTACATTCTCGGTTCACAGAATGTGGTTGTAGTTGATCCGGGGCCGAAACTTGATTCACATCGCGACGCCTTGATGAAGGCATTGGAAAATCGAACCGTTGTAGGGATTGTTGTTACACATTGCCATTCCGACCATTCTCCTCTGACGCAATGGCTTCATGAATTCACCGATGCACCGCGATATGCAATTGGCCCGCACAAGGTGTACGAAGGTTTTGTTGAAGAAGATGACCACGACCCTTCCGAAGATGACCCAACAGAGGTGAAAGAGGAAGAGGAAGAAGAACGCGAAACAATCGACCTTGCATTTGCTCCTGATATTGCCGTCACCGATGGTGAATGGTTTCTGAAAACTTCTGAGTTCTCATTGCAAGCTGTTGCAACGCCTGGCCATACGTCAAATCATCTTGCTGTTGCAATGGACGCGGAAAACGCATTGTTTACTGGCGACCATGTGATGGGTTGGTCAACCACAGTGGTGTCTCCGCCCGATGGTGATATGCGTCAGTACTTCGAATCTATGAATAAGGTCATTGGAAGAAGCGACAGCATCTTGTGGCCCACCCACGGTGGCCCAGTCACAGATCCGCAACCGTTCTTGCGTGCCTATCTTGATCATCGTTTAGAGCGTGAACGACAAATCGTTGCGCAAATTGCGGCTGGCAATAACACCATTCCTGGCATTGTGAAGGTGCTCTATGCGTCAGTTGATAAACGATTGCATCGTCCGGCGCGGCGAAGCGTGTGGTCGCATTTGCGCAAGTTGGTAGACGATGGTGTTGTTGCCACTACCGACGGTGGTGCACCACGTCTTCTTGGTTCGTACGAACTGATTTAGCGCACTGCGCCAGGCTTCAATGTTTCAGGGTCAAATAAGGCAATGAAATCTTTTGTACTGCCGTTGAGGTGACGTTGGGGATCACCCATGCGTGTGTCCACGGTTTTTCCGGTGCGCTTCTTTGTGCCAAAACCTTCGTATGTAGCGAAGTAGGGCCAAGTGCCATTGATATCTAGTTCCATTCCGGTGCGGCAACCAAGCGCGACGAGAGTGTCGGCCAGCATGCCGATATTTACTTTTCCTACCGCAACAAACATCATGAAGCCATCTGTTCGCACACACACTGATGAGCGGAAGTTGTACACCTTGTTATCAAAGTCTTGGCCCCAATCAACCTTGTCGTAACTGGCGTACGAAGGTTTTCCTTCAGAGACAAGTGGCGGCAGATTCTGCCGTAACGAAATCCACGTACCGTCGTCGTGAAGATCTTCTCCCCATACACCGACAGTGCTGTATCCATCTTTGCGAATCGCAAATGTTGCGTAACCTTTTTTGAGTTTTTGCACCGTGCGATTTTCAGTGAAGTATCCACCAGGTTCATGTTCGAACCGGAAACCGCCATTGAAACTTGCAACAAGAGAAGGCACCGCTGCGCCGCGCACCTTGGTTCCGTTACGCCAACCTTTACCACCAGGCACTTCGTTGCCGTTAAAGAGAGCTGCACGTAACAGATTTGGATCGTATGTAGCCATAGTGGCCACAACGGAACCAAAACACCACAGAGGACGAATTGATGTGGCGTAGATCAATGGCTTTGTCCGCACTCGCGCAATGGCTCGCCATACACCTTCACCTTTGATGCCCGGCTCAACAAACGGAGCAATGTCAGCGGGTCGTAGCGGAAGCGTGGTGGTAGTGGTTGTGGTGGTGGTTGTTTCACCAGGGAACGTTGTTGTCGTGGTGGTCGATGTGGTTGTGGTTGTTGTAGTTGAAGTGCTGGTGGTTGTTTCACCGGGAAGTGTGGTTGTTGTTGTGGTGGGCGCCGAAGGACATGATGCTGAAGCAACCTTTGGGCGTTTCACAAGGGGCTTTCCATTACTGCCGATGGTGGTTTTCGTTTCAGAGGGTTTCACCGTTGTTGTAACGCCAGCAGGTGAGGCAATTGTTGTATCGGGTGGCAGCGACGCAATGGGCAAGGTGTCAATTGGGGTTGTGTCCACTGGTTCAATTGCAAGCGCAAGCGTGTCTGCAGGTGCTGCTGCGGGCGGCGTGCTGTGCAGCCACATTTCCAATTTGTCGACAACGGGGCCCAGACCTTTATTGCGCGCCCAAGAAGCAATGTTTTGCTGCAGCGGTTCATTGGGATGTGCCAATACGTAACGTGTGGCCGAAGTACCCACCACGAGCACAGCCACAATTACTGTGCCGCTGATAACGCGCTTGAGTGGGAATCGGCTCATGAGAAATTAAGGGTAGGCGAGATAACGAGAATGAGTGCAGTCAAGAACTAGGACTGGCTGCCCTTATCGCGTAAATGGCGACCGATGTACGCCACCACCACTTGCTGGCGTTCAACATCGAAATACACGTGAATACGGACGAGATGCGACTTTTTCCCTCGCTTAATGTGCGCTTCTGCGCGAACCTTCTCGCCTTGCCAATCAATGAGGTAATCCTCTTCAAACTTCTGTCGTGCGTTGTCTGAAATTCCTGATGCGAAGTTCAGACCAGCGTCTGCACACACGGCCTTCAGGCTGGTGCCTGAAATCTCACCGGCAGACCAACGACGAGCAACTCCGTTTAAGCGCCACAGATCTCGCAAGATGGACATGGGCTCTGGACCTTCCAACTTCTTTCCTGATTCCATGGCGCGATCGTGGAAGACAAGGAATTCAAAGTTTCGCTTTGCAAGATCCATTGCTTGCGACATTGTTGTGACATCTTCCAATTGTGGACTCACACCCGTGAGTGATTCCAGTGCAAGTTTTTGCAACACAAGTTTGTTCACCTGATCGTCACGGAATTCGATACGCGAGTTTTGTTCAGAAATAATTCGTTCAGCTTCAGTCAGTGAACCTTGCAATTCATTCACCATTGATTCGAGTTGTTCGATGTGGGCAGCGGTGTCTGCATCACCATGTGAATCCTCGAGATGTTCTCGTGTGGGAACTTCATAGAGGTCTTCGTCATCATTTCGAGGTGGGGGAGGTACACGTGGTGCGGCAACAGATAGAGCTGCGGTTTCAATGATGAGACTGAGCAGTTGTCCAATTTCGCGTGGGCGTGATGCAGGAGGTATTTCACGGAAGCGAAGAATCTTGGGTTCTTGTCCCATATCGGCCCAATGCACCACCACGGTGCCAGGGCCAATGAGATTTTGGCGCGACGCATCAAGGTAGCCATTGAGCGCTTCTTGTGTGGTGATGTGAACGAGATGAACAAGCCCTACAAGTGGGCCAGTGCCACGCGCAAGCAATGGCGGGTTGTTCGTGCCGATATCAGCAATTTCCACTACCAATGGCAACGAACGCTTCTCTACGAATCGTAAGTAGCCAATATCTTGCCCCTCAAGTTCAGTTGTGATGGTGCTCACAGCATCAACAACGCGACGCTCTGCATCAAATGTAGGAACTGCCTTCAGAACGTTGCGCACCAGCTTGATGACATGTTCAGGAACCATTGGGGCTCGGTGTGGTGCGACCTTGACTGTGCGCGGAGTAGTGACAATGCGAATGTCGAATGTGAGCACGCCATTGATGAGAGATGCCGTAGCGGTAGTTGTGGATACGTGCGAACTGCGTGCCGTGCTTTCAGTGATGGTGGTACGAAACACGGGGTCGTTCGATGCAAGACGAGTACGCACGCTGAGTCCGGTGGAAGCTTCATCATCGGCGTCAACCGGATACGCCGCTACTTGCCAATCGGTGATCAAGTCAATGAGAGCAATGCGGTCGGCCTCGGTGCGGTCAACGGAACTCAGAGAGAGCGCATAAGTAGTGATCATGACTGCGCTCCGAGAGCTGCAACGGCGCTAGCGATAGGGAGACAGAGCGGTGCGTACTCGATTGAGGAGGGAAGTGACCACGGCTGCATCATCGGGATTGAGTGTAAGCAGTAGGTCGAACGCCCCCGACTCGATATCCATGGAGTCGTTTAATTGGTAACGATTGCCTTGTGCAATGGAGGGCTCTGGGGTCTGCAATCGGGCTGTTCCGGGGGCTTCGCGGTCAATCCAGCACTGGGCGGCAGAGCCGAGTGCGTGGGCTGTCCATCCTGCCTGGAGACGAACAGACCACGGGCTACTGGCGCTGAGACCCGTGTGGACCACTACCGAATCTGGCGTGGATCGCACAGGGACTTGCATTCGCATGATGGGGCCAGTGTGATCAATGTGGTTGATCTCTGCAACAACGGTGTCGTGTGCAACAGGCAACACCAATGGGTCTTCTTGCAATCGCGGCGATGAAGCGTATTGATCTGGTGTAACAACTTCCCACACCCATGGTCGACCACCTGTGTCGAGTGCAGGAACATTCATGCCCACCCACGGAACATCAAGGTCAGGCATTGTGACCTGACGCCACATGAG
>CANFIM010000011.1 GCA_947447175.1 Acidimicrobiaceae bacterium
GCTGACAACGCCACTGCTGTCCTCAACCACTGTGATCGCAGGAACAGAACCAGACACTCGATAAGTGCCAGCCGGAACCGACGCGGAAACCGTTGGTGTCAACAAATCAGCAGACACTGTGAACGTCGCTGTTGCAGAACCAGCCGCATAAGTGTCTGTCCCAGCAACATCAACCGTGATTGAACACGAACCAGCAGAAACAAATCTGATCGCACCAGACGAAGAACCAACCGTGCAAACACCAGTCGTTGTCGAGGTGTAACTGACAACGCCACTGCTGTCCTCAACCACTGTGATCGCAGGAACAGAACCAGACACTCGATAAGTGCCAGCCGGAACCGACGCGGAAACCGTTGGTGTCAACAAATCAGCAGACACTGTGAACGTAACCACAACATGTGCTGCATCACTAGTGACAACACCATCACCAAGGCTCGACACCGTGATTGAACACGAACCAGCCGCCAACAATGTGATCGAGCCATCAGCCGCGACCGTACACACAGTGTTGTATGCACTGACATACGTCGGTGCGCCACCGGTACTGGTCGAAGCAACCGACAATCCTGTTGTTCCCATTACATGGCTTGAACCATGCAAAGTTCCATCTGTCACCGTGATCACTGCAGGCACTGGAGCAGAAGGATCATCCTGCGCGGAGACTCGTCCAGAGAGTTCAAAGGAGCGAGCAATCTTTCGAGGGCTAGGAGATGAAATATTCCCACGAGGCTGACTCTTCAAAGAGCCTCGAGACGAATTCGGGGAACCGCCATTCAAATGCAGCGCGGTGTGAGTTGATGCCGGGCTGACCAGTAACCCCCCTAGGAGAAATCCTGTGATGAGAAAGACCTTCAACAGGTTTGAACGATGCTGGAATTCCAAACTTTTATTTGGCATTGTTAACCTGGACCTAGTCTGTTGCGATTACACAACAGACTAGGCCAAATTGTTGCGATTATGCAACAATGCTCGTATTCAAACTTAAAGTAGTTTTAGAATACTTTCAATCGTGAGCTTTGTGACCGTTAGTAACCAAAATCAGGACTTTCGTCTATCTGCGATACACGCTTGAACTCTTACAAGTTGGTCCAGTGGACTAGTACAGTACTTTTGTTGCTAAATAACAACGTGGGGGGCTCATGGAAATACAGTTGGGATACCATCTACAAGAACCGGATTTCCATTTGTCTCGTAATGGCCTCATTACGTTGTCATTACCGATTGGCATGACTCTCGAACAAGCATTTGAGATGCGCCAGGGTCAACTACTAGAGGACATCAAGGCAGCATTTTGTCGCATTTTAGAAGACCGAAATCATCCTCGGGATTTTGATGTTAAAGGTGATGTACTCATCATCAAGACCGCATCGTCTTAAGTTATTGAACTTCTAGGGCCTTGAGAATCTCGAGCGGTGACGCATTAAGACCTGTGCAGAGAAGTGGGATGACGTCAATTGAAGGCCGTGATTCGAAATTGAAATACCGATAGAGGTTTCCGCGATTTAGTCCACAGAGTTCAGCAACTTCTTGGAGGCTCTTCAGACCTAGTTCTTCCATTCGGGCATACAACCAATCAAGTCCCGTCAATGTCTCAGTAGCCACAAAACAAGATTAACTGACCCCCCCCTAAATTGACCACCTGAACGTTGGATACCCGCTCTTAACAGACTTCGAGTACAAATGGGCTACAACGCCGCAACGACCGCCATTGCCACAGTGTCAGTGTGAGTAATGGAGACATGCCAGCCGCCCACACCCTGAGATTGTGCAAGTTCATGAGCCCGGCCAGTGACCACAAGGTGTGGTGCGCCAGTTTCATGCTTTGCCACCGACACATCATGGAAATCGAAAGCGCCAAGGCCCACTCCCAGCGCCTTCATGGTTGCTTCGCGAACAGCAAAACGTGCAGCTAACGAGGCAGCATCATCCTTCTGCCCATTGAGCGATGCCAACTCCGCTTCTGTGAAGAGACGGGCACGCATGTTGGGACGACGAATCAACAACTTGCGAAAACGTTCAATGTCAACTGCATCAATTCCAATGCCACGCATGTGCACTACTTCCCGTCGGTCTGCCAGAGGTTTGCGCTCTCTGACACGGGCAGAACGAGAAGATCTGCAATAGAGACTTCGCCTAAACGTTCCTCACGGAATGAACCTTCAGTTTCTGTGACCCAGTCCACCAAGCGGTCGTAGCGACGGTCGTACCCTTGCAACACTTGTCGTGCTGCTGCAGGTGCAATCACTTCTCGGAATGCAACATGCATCAAAGTGATTCCCGTTGTTTCTGTGCCTTTTACTTCTGGTACGAAAATAACAGTACGGCCATCTTTTCGGCCACGGGCCACCAATACTTCTTGCTCGTCTGCAACACGTCGCTTCGTACCCACCAACACTGCATTTGATTCCACTCGTGATGTCAACTGCTGTGCAATGCCGCCTCGGTCAATAATTGAAATTGAAGCCTGTGATGAATGCGGATCACCAGTTATTGCGTATCGAGTAAAGCCAACAACTGACTCAACAGCTGAATCAAGTGCAGACAGCACCTTCAATGCTGCGTACGACACATGATCTCGAGGTGCACCAGCATCAAGAACCGCACGCACCAATGCGCGGTCGAGTAGGCCTTCTTCGCTTCGCGAAATTCCTACGGTGACGGTCTTTGCTTGATGTTTGATTGCATCAATTGGACGCGTTAGTTCATCAACACCTTTTGTTAATGCAGACAACAAATCCTCAAGCAGAGCTGCAGGTGATGTAACACCTTCGGCCTCACGTTGGTACACCTGTAGCGGATTAGGGGAAGTAACAACGCGCAACAAGGACACAATGCGAACAGCAGTAGATGCTTCGAGGTTGCCGTCATATTGACCCGAGGAGAGTGTGGAGAAGAAGCGTGGCACCACAGACATGATTTCTCGTTCGACTCGAGCAAGAGCGCTATCTCCAGAGCCACCACGTCCGACAACAATTTCCACTACTTCACGTAACTGACGCAACGGCTTTGCCAGTTCGTCAATTGCGCGGGCTGCTTCGTATCCAAACAAGTGCCCCACCATTGCTGACAACACGAATGCAATTGCCGGATCAGCAACTGGAACCGTGATGACGGCTGAAGCAGCGTCAAACTTTGTTTCGCCTTCTGTAGCAACAACGATGGGCACAGCTTTATGTGCTTTGAAAATTGCGACTTCCTTAGCCACGTCTGTGGCTGTTCCTTCAGAGAGGCCAGCAGCACAAACAAGAATCATGGGCTCACATGACAAGTCGATGTGCTTCTTATCTTCCGTGACATCGCACGAAATTGATTTGTAGCAAAGCTCTGACAACTTGATACGCACCTCGTGCGCTGCCACTGTGTTGGGACCATTGCCCACAACTGCCCAATAACGACGAGATGGTGCATACTGACGCGCAATCACACCAATCTCTTCACGCTGAGCAATAACCGTTTGCATAGCCGCGGGCATTTCCACCAAAGAAGAAAGAATTCGGTGCATGCGATCACCATCAACGCGGCCGACTGCTTGGGCGATGGCACACGACAGCACTGCACCAGCAGCTACCTGTGCATAGAAAGCTTTGGTACTTGCAACGCTCATTTCAACGTCACGACCATCTGATGTGTAGTACACACCATGGGCTTTGCTTGCCAGATCGCTGCCACGGCGATTCACAATTGCCAACACAGAAGCGCCGCGCGTTGCCACAAGGTCAACAGTGCGGTTCGTATCTGTAGTGGTGCCACTTTGACTCACTGCAATGACCAGCATGTCCGACATGTCTTGTTCCATTGCGAAGCCGGAAAGTTCGGTGGCAGTTAACGCTTCAACGTGAATAGATGAGTCAAGCAAAGAAGTGAGAACAGGAATCAGCGACGTGCCGGCAACCGCTGCTGTTCCTTGCCCAATGACGCGAATGCGAGTAATGGTCCCTGATGCCAGTTTCTCCGCAATTGCAGGCGGGAAAGTTGCAGAATCAAGGTCTGGTACCAAGCGACCATCAATGTCGGTAGTACGACCACGAATTGTCTTACGGAAACTGCGAGGTGATTCGCCAATTTCTTTCAACAGGAAGTGTGGTGCATCGCCTCTATCAATATCTCGCGTTGTCACTTCTGCTGTAGCAACATCTGCATCACTCAGCGGAATTGATGTTCCGTCGTATGCAAACTTCTGCAGACCTTGCAGAGTGCCTGCACCGCTTGTTGATAATCGAAGAACTTGTCCGCGTGAATTGGGTTGGTCGAGGTGAAGAGGGGTCTCGCCATCAAGACGCACATACTGCGTGGTTTCTTCCACCGTGCCGTATGGCTCGCTTGCCACAATGAAGCGGTCTTCCGCAAGCCCCACATAGAGACCTTGCCCGCTGCCGCACAGTGCCAAATACATGGCATCTGGCTCATCGGCTGCGCAGTAACCAATAGCAACAGAACCCTCGAACTGGGTTACTGCGTTGAGGAAAGCATGGTGTGTTGAGAGTCCGTCGCCACGACCGCGATCAACCAATGCAGGAATCACTTTGGCATCAGTGGTGATGGGGTCAGCAAATGTGAGGTGATGCTGCGCCTTCAACTCTGCATGATTATCAACGTCACCGTTCAACACAGCAACGCTGACTGCGGAATTCTCAGCACCAACTTCTTCTCCGTTGACAGGGTGTGCATTCGGCTCTGAAATAATGCCCACGCTTGCCCAGCGCGTGTGACCGAGAACCGAGACTCGCGCATCTACAAGTTGTAGCAATTGACGAAGTAGGGCATCGCTTGCAACTGCATGACGCATCGCACGTGTGTTGTCTCCCAGCTCACCAATCTCTGCAGCAGCTTTGTACACAAATACAACTGTTGATGAAATATGCCGGACACTTCCATTTGTGAACAATGGGTCCAACTCACGTTCAGCGATGGCGCGCGCCACCTCATCACTGGCTGAAGCCAGTTGAGGCGAAGTAACGAGCACGCTGATACCAGCCGAATCTCGCCCACGCACTTCCATACGATCAATTGCTGAGAGCGCCTGTTGAATTGACAAATACCCGGCAAGCGCTGATGCCACTGCAGCATCACCAGCGAGTGCAATAACAGCATCGGCAGTTCGCAATCGATCACGTCGAATTGCCCACGATGCATCACGCACGCGAGACAGGCGTGCAGACTCACTATCAAGAGTGCTGGTGTCAACATGCAGTGCATCAATTCGAGTTTCTTCGGCATCTGCAACAGCGTCGATGAGATTGAGTCGTTCAATAAGGCTGGCGGCCAGTGCGGGGTTGGCAGCCATGCACTGAATACCTGCATCGCCGCGCAGCATTTGATCGGCAGCCATCAAGGCGTCCACCACCATGTGCAAGTCGTGTTGCGATGCCACAGCAGCATCAAGCAGAGCGACAATGTCTGCGGCTTCAGGCACTGCTCGCGACCCTGGGCGGGACAAGATGCCGATAATGCCGCACATAGAACTACAAGGCTACTAAAGGGCTGAAAAGCCCTAGTGCCCACCCTCAATTGCTCCGCCATGGCGCGCAATGAGCGCTTCAGCTAGTTCTTGGGCGATTGCCTCTGCCCGCTCTTGAGTACTGGCTTCCACCATCACACGAGCCAACGGTTCAGTACCCGAGGCACGAACCAGAATGCGACCATCACCATTCATCATGTTTTCAGCGCGAACAATTTCTTCGGCCAAATCAGATGCAGGGTCATTGACTCGTTCAGTGGTGCGCACATTGACCAACACTTGTGGATACGACTGCATCATGGTGATTGCTTGATCGAGCGTGGTGCGAGTACGTGCAATGTATTCAAGAAGAATCAACGCGGCTAGCAATCCATCGCCAGTGGTGGCATGTGCTCGATGAATAACGTGTCCGCTTTGTTCACCGCCAAGAACGAAGTCATATTCTTCCAGCGCCAAGAGCACACTGCGGTCTCCTACCGGAGTGACTACAACATCAACACCTGCGGTTTCCATTGCACGATGAAAGCCCAGATTTGTCATCACTGTGACGGCAACACCTTTATTGCGCAACAGGCCGCGGTGAGCAAGATCGCTTGCAGCGATAGCCATGATGTAGTCACCATCAACAAGAACGCCAGTAGCAGTCACTGCGATGAGTCGGTCGCCGTCGCCATCGAATGCAATACCAACATCCGCACCTTCTGCAACAACGCGCGACGCAAGAGAAGCAGGTGATGTTGCACCACAACCATCATTGATGTTGCGACCGTTCGGCGCGTCATTCATCACAATCACTTGCGCACCAACAGCTTCAAGAACAGAAGGCGCAACAGAAGACATAGCGCCATTGGCACAATCAACTACAACACGCAGCCCGGACAATGTTTGCCCCACCACATTTACGCGGTGTTCAAAATATTCTTCGACCACTTCATATGACTCATGCACAGTTCCCAAAGCAACTGTTACTGGTTCAGCAATCAATGCATGCCAAACGCGTTCAATTTCAATCTGTTCTGCATCGGCAAGCTTTGAACCGCCCGCTGCAAACACTTTGATGCCGTTATCTGTCCACGGATTATGTGACGCAGTGATTGCAATTCCCACCCAGTTGTGGCGTTCCGCAGCAAATGCAATTGCAGGAGTGGGTGCAACGCCGAGCAATTGCACAGCAACGCCTTCTGCTGCACATCCGTCAATGATTGCGCGCTCTAATTCAGGTCCGCTCTCGCGTGTATCGCGACCAATGACAACAGCAACAGGGTGAAGAACACGGGCTACGGCACGTGCAAGGTCACGAGCCAAAGCAGGCGTTAATTCGTCAATTGCGACGCCACGGACACCATCGGTTCCGAAATGCAGCATGCAGAGTTTCTTTCAACCGCGTGCAAGACAGCACGCGAAATGAATAATCAGCGCTTGGTGAACTGAGGCGCCTTACGCGCCTTCTTGAGACCGTACTTCTTGCTTTCCTTACGACGTGAGTCGCGAGTAAGAAGACCGGCTTTCTTCAATGCAGGACGTGATTCAGGATCAAGTTCGATGAGTGAACGAGCAATGGCCATGCGCAATGCACCAGCTTGGCCAGTAACGCCGCCACCAAAAATGTTTGCAGCAATGTCGAATGACTGTTCACGATCAGTGACGCGAAGTGCTTCGGTCACGATCATGCGCTGTGTTGCTGTTGGGAAGTAAGCCTCGATGGGCTTGCCATTAACCGTGATGACGCCAGTACCCGAACGCAAGATTGCGCGAGCGACTGCTTCTTTACGGCGACCAGTTGTCTGAGTGAGAGGTGCGTTAGCCATGATGATTCCTAAATGGTTTAGCGAGCCTTGGCTGCGCTGAGATCGAGAACTTTTGGAGCTTGTGCTGCGTGTGGGTGCTCAGCACCTGGGTACACCTTCAGCTTCTTGATCATTTGACGACCAAGAGGACCCTTTGGCAACATGCCACCGATGCTGCGTGCAATTGCATCTGCAGGCTTACGGTCAAGCAAGTTCTGGTATGTCTCACTCTTCAAACCACCGGGGTAACCCGAGTAGGTGTACACCATGTTGGTGTTGGCCTTGCCTGAAGTCATCACGATCTTTGATGCGTTGATGATGATGACATGGTCACCCATGTCCATGTGAGGAGCGAACACAGGCTTGTGCTTGCCGCGCAAGATGCGCGCAACTTCTGTGCAGAGACGGCCAAGGACAAGACCCTCGGCGTCGATGATGTGCCAGTCGCGCTGGATCTCGCTTGCTTTTGGTGAATATGTACGCATGAGACTTCCTTTGAGCGGGCCCGACCGGGCCGCCAGAACCCCGAAATGGGGGCTTGGTAAGGATAGGGGCGTTTTCGGCCCTACGGCAACCGCCCCACCCCTATCAATTCACTAATCCGCAGACTTGCTGCCAAACGTGGGGGTATGCACCCGTACGCCGTCGTAGCCCACATCCCACAGCACCAGACCATGAGCAGGGGCCACGGCTGAGCCATGTTGGCGGTTTCGACTGGCCATCACAAACCGGGTGTCGCTAGGCGGGCGCTTTCGCAGGCCCACGTCCACAAGGAAGCCCACAATGCTGCGCACCATCTGATGGCAAAACGCATTGGCTCGAATCTCGAAGACCAGAAGCCCCTCGCCTTCCTCGGTCCACTTGGCGTCGAAAACGCGGCGATTCATTGAAGGCTCGGGTGCACCCTCTGGCACATCAGGCCGGCGACAAAACGCCGTGAAGTCCTGTTCACCGTGCAAGGCATCACATGCCAAATTCATGAGTGGCAATGACAACGGGTTCCACACGTGCCATGCGCGGTCGGTGAGCAATGGACTCGGTTCCGGAGTGTTGAGAACGGTGTAGCGATACCTGCGCCATGTTGCGCTGTGTCGAGCATCGAAGTCGTTCTCCACCCACTGCGCATTCGACACTGCAATATGTGGTCCACACATACCGTTAATGCTGCGCACAAGAACAGACAGTTGTGTTGACGCAGGAATGTCAACGGTAATTACTTGGCCACGTGCATGCACACCAGCATCGGTTCGTCCCGCTGTGCTGATCTCAATGTTGCGTTGCGTAATGGTTGCAATTGCTTTTTCTAAAACACCTTCAACAGTTGCAACATCATCATTCGCCGCGAAGCCATGGAACGCTGCGCCATGGTATGCCACACGCAAACGAGCCCGCCGAATGGCGGGCTCGTTCGTTACGTTTTCTTCCGGTGTCATCACCGGCTACCGGCTCAGACCAGTTCGATGCGCGCCATTGGCGCAGCGTCACCCTGGCGAGTTCCGAGCTTGAGGATGCGTGTGTATCCGCCGTTGCGTGCCATGTACTTTGGCGCAACTTCGTTCACAAGCTTGTTGGTCATTTCCTTGTCACCGAGGTAACCCTGAATTTGACGAATGCGATGAACACGCATTGGTGAATCTTCTTGGGCTTTCTTTGCCTTGGTGATCAGCTTCTCTGCAATAGGACGCAACGCCTTGGCCTTGGCCTCGGTTGTTGTGATGCCCTCTGCAGCGAACAGCGATGCAGCCATGTTCGCCATCATGAGGCGCTGGTGTGATGCGCTGCCGCCGAAGCGTGGTGCGCGACGTGGTGTTGCCATTGTGTGCTCCTAGTTCCTTACGCGCGCAGTGTGAGGCCGCGCTCGTCGAGCTTCTGGATGATTTCATCCAGGCTCTTCTGGCCGAAGTTGGTGATGTTCAAAAGGTCATCGGTGCTCTTCAAAAGAAGTTCACCAATTGTGTTGATCTGTCCGCGCTTGAGGCAGTTGCGTGGGCGCTCTGAAAGATCAAGGTCTTCGATAGGAAGATCAAGGTCGGGCACGCCAACGTTTGCGCCGATTGGCTCGCTGAGTTCAAGTGCTTGTGGTTCTTCAGACAACGTTGCAATGAGTTCTACAAGTGAACGCAATGTGGATGCTGCAGATGCAAGCGACTCACGTGGCGAGATGGAACCATCGGTTTCAATGTCAAGAACAAGACGGTCATAGTTGGTGCTCTGCGAAACGCGAGTTGGCTCAACATCAAACATGACGCGACGTACTGGAGAGAAAATTGCGTCGATGGGGATGACACCAATGACACGTGACTCTGCATCGCGGTCGGTTGACAAGTAGCCACGTCCGCGCTCAATTGTGATGTCAAGTGCAAGTTCTGCACCGGCATTCAATGTTGCAAGGTGCAATGAAGGGTTGAGAATTTCCACTTCAGAGTTTGTTGGAATGTCGCCTGCTGTGAGGGTCATTGGACCCTTCACGTCAAGACGCAACACAACTGGCTCGTCGCTATTGGAAAGAACAACAAGATCCTTCAAGTTCATGATGAACTCGGTGACGTCTTCTGTCATTCCGG
Organism: Acidimicrobiaceae bacterium; assembly: GCA_947447175.1. GTDB lineage: Bacteria > Actinomycetota > Acidimicrobiia > Acidimicrobiales > Ilumatobacteraceae > UBA2093. Next base: position 9,810 of record CANFIM010000011.1, read on the forward strand.
CGATGGTGGTGAACTCGTGCTCAATACCGTCGAACTTCACGGTGGTGATTGCAGCACCAGGAATGGACGAAAGAAGTGTGCGACGAAGTGAGTTGCCAATTGTGTGACCGAAACCGGGCTCAAGTGGGCCAACTGCAAAACGCTGACGTGTTGGATGGTCATCGCCGATTGCTTCGACTGATGGGCGCTGGATAACAAGCATGATGCTCTCCTAAAAAGACCGGGGATTACTTCGAGTAAAGCTCAACGATGAGCTGCTCGCGGACGGGTACGTCGATGTGATCGCGCTGTGGCAGATCACGAACGGTGACTTGCTTGTCGCCGCCTTCGAGCCAACCCACAAGTGAGCGGTCGAGGGTGTCGATGTTGTGCTGGATCTGAATCATTTCTTTTGCCTTTGGCGACAAAGAAATAACTTGTCCACGCTTCACGCGGTACGACGCAATGTCTACGCGCTTGCCATCAACCTGAATAAGGCCGTGGTTGACGAACTGACGAGCCTGAGGGCGTGTTGCTCCCCAACCTGCGCGGAACACCACGTTGTCGAGGCGTTGCTCGAGCAAACGGAGAAGGTTCTCGCCGGTAGGACCTGCAAGACGGTTTGCCTCTTCGTAGGTGCGACGGAACTGACGCTCAAGTACACCGTAGATGTACTTAGCCTTCTGCTTTTCCTGCATCTGTGCGAGGTATTCCGAACCAGCATTACGACGACGTGTACGGCCGTGTGCACCTGGTGGGAATGGACGACGATCAAGAGCCTTTGAGCCCTTTTCGTTTTCAAAAATGTTTGTGTTCAAACGGCGCGAGATGCGCACCTTTGGTCCTGTATAACGGGCCATGATTAGCTCCTACGACGCTTTGGCTGGCGGCAACCATTGTGCGGCACTGGTGTGACGTCTTTGATGCCTGAAACTTCGATACCGAGATTCTGAATGGAACGCAATGCGGTGTCGCGACCAGAACCTGGTCCCTTCACGTGCACTTCAACACGGCGAAGGCCATGCTCCATTGCAGCCTTGCCGGCCTTTTCTGCAGCCTGTTGTGCAGCGAACGGAGTTGACTTACGTGAACCCTTGAAACCCAACTGACCAGACGATGCCCATGCAATGACATTGCCGTCAACGTCAGTGATGGAAACGATTGTGTTGTTGAACGAGCTCTTAATGTGAACAACGCCGGTTGTGACGTTCTTACGCTCGCGCTTACGTGGACGACGTCCACCTGCCTGTGCCTTAGCCATGGCTCTACCTCACTGCCTTCTTCTTGTTGGCAACTGTCTTCTTCGGACCTTTACGTGTGCGCGCATTTGTGTGCGTGCGCTGACCACGTACTGGGAGACCCTTACGGTGACGAACACCTTGTAAGCAACCAATTTCGATCTTGCGCTTGATGTCCTGCTGCACATCGCGGCGCAGGTCACCCTCAACGGTGATGTTCTGATCGACCCATGCGCGGATGCGATTCACTTCATCTTCGGTGAGATCGCGAACACGTGTGTTGCGATTAAGGCCTGTTGCATCACAGATCTTCTGTGATGTTGGTCGGCCAATGCCGAAGATATATGTCAACGAAATTTCCAAACGCTTTTCGCGTGGAATGTCGACGCCAGCAATACGTGCCATGTTTTACGTTTCCTTCGTTGACTCTCTAGCCCTGGCGCTGCTTGTGCCGGGGGTTTTCGCAAATGACCATTACTCGTCCATGACGACGAATGACCTTGCACTTTTCACAGATTTTTTTGACGCTTGGGCGTACTTTCATTGCGATCTCACTTGAAGCGATATGTAATACGACCGCGGGTGAGGTCGTATGGGGTGAGTTCCACCTGAACCTTGTCGCCAGGAAGAATACGGATGTAGTGCATACGCATCTTTCCTGAGATGTGCGCCAGCACTTTGTGGCCGTTCTCTAATTCGACACGAAACATTGCGTTCGGTAACGATTCGAGAATCGTGCCTTCCAGCACGATCGCATCTTCCTTTGGCTTAGCCAGAGTGGGCTCCTTGGTTGAGTGGGACATGGTGCTCCAATAGCAGAATTGCTATAGGGGCGAGTGGCAATGCTATCGGCGCATTTCTCACACGCCAAGCAGCAGCTAGAGCCTTTGTTCGACAGCTTTCGTGAGTCGAGCAAAGACTTCGTCGGGCGTACCAAGCCCGTCGACAGTGACCAAACGGCCAGATTGGCCGTAATAATCAATGAGAGGTTGGGTCTGGGTCTCATAGAGGTCCAAACGGCGGTTAATGGCGTCGGGGGTGTCATCGTCACGTTGGACCACATCTCCCCCGCAGTTCTCACAGGTCCATTGACCTGTTTCGGTGCCCGAGGCCTGGAAATTGGCGCCACAGTCGCGGCAGACGCGGCGTGCTGACAAGCGAGAGAGCACGAGGTCGCGGGGTACATCAAGGTCGATCACCATGTCGAGGGGGCGTTCAGAGGTGATGCCATCGAGAGATTGAGCCTGACCCACGGTACGAGGGAAGCCGTCGAGGATGTAGCCACGCACGCGGGCGTCTTCCACTTCGAGACGCTCGGCCACGATGCCAATCATGATTTCGTCGCTGACAAGGCCGCCGGCGTCAATGATGGCCTTCGCCATGTTTCCCAACTCGGTGCCTTCGCGAACGGCGGCACGCAACATGTCACCTGTTGAGATATGCGGAACCACGAAATGGCGAGAAAGGCGAACACATTGTGTGCCCTTACCCGCTCCTTGGCGACCCAATAGCACCATACGTGCACCAGAGATCATCGCTACCTCAGACCACCCATCAGGGTTGACCACTGCCCGTGGGGGCGAGCGGTCACTTCAAGAAGCCCTCGTAATTGCGGAGCATGAGTTGGCTATCGATTTGGCGCATCAGTTCGAGCGCAACACCAACAGCGATCAACACAGTTGTTCCGGCGAATGGGAACGAACGAACGTTACCCACCCACAAGATGATGTACGGAAGAATTGCGATGAACGCAACAAACAATGCACCAGGCAAGGTGATGCGGTTCACAGCTTTGGCAAGGTAACGCTCAGTTTGTGGACCAGGACGAATACCAGGAATGAATCCACCTTGTTTACGCAACTGATCGGCCTGACGAATGGGGTCGAAGGCAATCGAGTTGTAGAAGTATGCGAACGCAACAATAAGCATAAAGAAACCAGTGATGTACACCATGTTCTGGCTGTTCACCAAGTAATTGTTCACGAAGCTTGCAACGGATCCCCGCCAGCCTTCTGCACTGCCCAAAACATTCGACATGAGAACAGGCAACAGCAGAACTGACGATGCGAAAATGATGGGCACTACGCCAGCTTGGTTGACCTTGAGTGGAATATATGTGCTCTGTCCGCCAGTCATACGGCGACCTACAACTCGCTTTGCGAATTGCACGGGAATACGACGCTGACCAAGTTCAACACGAACAACAGCAGTCAAAATGCCCAATGAAACCAAGACCAACATGGCGAACACAATGAACTTCTTGCTCTGCAAAATTGAGTAGTAGTTATAGGGCAAACCAGAAACAACGGAAGCGAAAATCAACACGGACATGCCGTTTGAAATTCCTCGCTGGCTAATAAGTTCGCCTACCCACATCAACAAGGCCGTACCGGCGACAAGAGAAGGAATAACGAGAAGCGCACGTGGCATGAACGGATCAAGCAACACAACATCAGGGGCTTTTGCTGCTGCTCCGAAGAAAGCAGAACCTTTACCCTGCCCGAAAATGAACGTGAGGCCTGAACCCTGAAGTAATGCAATTGCGATTGCAACGTACCGAGTCCACTGTGTGATCTTACGCTGACCAACAGCACCCATCTCTTGCCATTCCTGCAATTTTGGAATCACAACGTTCAACACCTGCATGATGATGCTTGCAGTGATGTACGGCATGATGCCGAGAGCAAAAATCGAGAACGAACCAAATGCTCCGCCAGAGAACAAGTTGAGGAACCCGAGTGCACCTTGTGACTTTGCAGCTTCACGCAATTGCGCAACAGCTCCGGAGTCGATACCAGGAACGCGAAGTGAAGCGCCGAAGCGATACACCATGATCATGGCAAGAGTGAAGAACACTTTCTTGCGCAGATCCTCGACCTTGAAGATGTTCTTCAGGTTTGAGAACACGTGATACTCCTTGTCGCCGACGAATTAGTAGAAACTAATCGTTCTTAGCGGTTGGTGAATTGGTTGCCCTTAGCTGGAGGACGAACCTTGAACGGAAGAGGCAAGATGGTGACTGAACCACCGGCAGCAACAATTGCTTGCTCAGCGGTCTTTGACACTGCATGTGCCGAAACTTTGACAGCGATCTTGATTTCGCCACGACCGAGAACCTTGATGAAGGTTCCCTTGTGAGCAGCGCCCTTTTCCACGAGGATTTCAGGGTTGACTTCTGACAAGCCAAGCTCGTTGATTGCATCAAGGTTGACGGCGTAGTACTCAACGCGGAATGGGTTATTGAAACCCTTCAACTTTGGTACGCGCTGCTTGAGTGGCATCTGGCCACCTTCGAAGCCACGCGCAACTTTGCCGCGACCACGAGATTGCTGACCCTTTGTACCGGCGCCTGCGGTCTTACCGCCCTTACCGCCGATACCACGACCCATGCGCTTCTTGCGCTTAACGGATCCGGGTGCTGGTGCGAGTTCGTCTACGCGCATGATCAGTTGTTCTCCTGAACTTCAATGAGGTGAGGAACGCGAGCAATCATGCCGCGAATCTCTGGACGATCGGGAAGCGTGTTGGTGTCACCAATTTTGCTGAGTCCAAGTGCACGCAATGTTCCACGCGACTTTGGCTTTGCACCAATTTTCGAACGCTTCAGTGTGACAGTGAGGGATGTAGCCATGATTAGTGAGCCTCTCCAGCTGCAATCGCATTCTTGCGATCTGTGTATGCCTTCAACATGCCCTTAGGCACGAATGAGTCGGCAGGAATTCCGCGACGCTTTGCAACTTCATCGGGGCGCTGCAATTGACGCAAGCCTTCGATTGTTGCGCGAGCAACGTTGATTGCATTTGCAGAGCCAAGTGACTTTGCAAGCACGTCGTGAACGCCAGCTTCTTCAAGAATGATTCGAGCTGCACCGCCAGCGATAACGCCAGTACCAGGAGCAGCAGGCTTCAACAGCACGCGGCCTGCGCCGGTGATGCCAAGAATTGGGTGCGTGATGGTGGAACCAGCAAGTGCAACATCAAAGAGATTGCGCTTTGCTTCTTCGGTTCCCTTTTGGATTGCCAAAGGAACTTCCTTTGCCTTTCCGTATCCAAGACCAACGCGGCCATTGCCGTCACCAACAACAACAAGTGCGGTGAAGGAGAAACGACGTCCACCCTTCACAACCTTTGCAACGCGGTTGATGTGAATCACTCGTGATTCACGCAATGCGCCTGGCTCTGGTGGAGTTGCGTTGTTTGAGAATGAGTTGTTGAAGTTGCTCATCAGAATTCCAATCCTGCGTCACGTGCGGCCTGAGCCGCTGCAGCAACGCGACCGTGGTATGCAAAGCCGCCGCGGTCGAAAACAACCGTGTTGACACCTGCAGCCTTAGCGCGCTGTGCGATCAATGTTCCGACTTGTGCTGCAGCTGCAACAGTTGCGCCACTTGTCTTACGCATGTCAGTTTCCACCGACGACGCTGCTGCGATCGTGTGACCGAGTTCGTCGTTGATGAGCTGCATGTTGAAGTGCTTGTTTGTGCGGTGTACAGCAAGACGTGGACGTTCTGCTGTTCCGAAAATTTTCTTACGTACGCGACGGTGACGACGAAGGCGTGACTCGCGACGAATCTTTGCGATGTTTGGCATGTGAGTTCCTTAACTACCGAATCACTTCTTGCCGGTCTTGCCGGCTTTGCGAACGATGTGCTCACCGAGGTAACGCACACCCTTGCCCTTGTAGGGCTCTGGCTTACGGATAGCGCGGATGTTGGCCGCTACTTGTCCGACGAGTTCTTTGTCGATGCCCTTCACGATGACGCGAGTCTGCACAGGAATCTCGAACGAGATACCGGCAGGTGCAGGCACCATGACGGGGTGTGAGAAACCGAGTGCGAGGCGAAGGTCTGAACCTGCAGCTTCTGCGCGGTAACCAACACCAACGATTTCAAGTTCCTTTGCAAAGCCATCGGTAACACCGATGACCATGTTGCTCACGAGTGTGCGTGAGAGACCGTGCAATGAACGGTTCTGACGCTCATCGTTTGGACGCTCCACAACAATGGTGTCTTCTTCCTTGCGGACAATGATGTCGCCAGGAATATCGCGAGAGAGAGTTCCCTTTGGTCCCTTGACGGTGACGTTGCGACCAGAGATGGTGACTTCAACACCCGATGGAACGGAGATGGGGGCTTTACCAATACGTGACATGTTCGTTTCCTACTTTCGTCCCGGGGTCACCACACGAAGCACAGAACTTCGCCGCCGACCTTGCGCTTGCGCGCTTCGCGATCGGTGAGGAGCCCTTGGCTGGTGGACAGAACTGCGACACCAAGGCCACCCAACACGCGTGGGACTTCCTTGGAGTTGCGATACACGCGCAAACCAGGAGTGGACACACGTGTGAGTCCGCTGATGGTGCGGTGGCGATCGATTGAGTACTTCATGTGAATGGAGAGCTCGTTGCCTGGTCCCTTTGAAGAAGGAGCCACTGAGAAATCATCGATGTAGCCCTCTTTCTTGAGAACTTCAGCGAGTGCAACTTTTTGCTTCGATGATGGCATCACAACGGTTTCCTTCAACGCAGTGTTTGCGTTGCGGATGCGTGTGAGCATGTCGGCGATGGGATCGGTCATCATTTTTGGTACCTCACCAGCTCGCCTTGGTCACGCCAGGAATTTCTCCTGCATGAGCCATCTCTCGGAGACAGACGCGGCACAAACCGAACTTGCGGTACACCGAACGAGCACGGCCGCACTTGCGGCAACGTGTGTACGCACGTACTTTGAACTTCGGCTTTGCGTTTGCCTTGTTGATCATTGATTGCTTTGCCATGGTTCTTTACCTGACTACTTCTTCTTGCCACGGACAGGACCGCGACCCTTGGGCTTCTTCTTGGCGGGAGCTCCGCCTTCGTTGCCGCGCTTGAATGGGAAACCGAATGCATCGAGCAGTGCACGTCCTTGTGCATCGCTGGTTGCTGTTGTCACGATTGTGATGTCCATTCCCTGTGGGGAATCGATCTTGTCGTAATCAATCTCAGGGAACATTGTTTGCTCATTGAGACCGAACGTGTAGTTGCCACGGCCATCCCATGAATGGGAAGGAAGTCCGCGGAAGTCACGAATACGAGGAATCGCGATGGACAACAAGCGGTCGTAGAACTCCCACATGCGGTCGCCGCGAAGTGTGACCTTGCAACCAATTGCTTGGTTTTCGCGAAGCTTGAAGCTTGCGATGGAGTCACGCGACTTTGTCACGATGGGCTTCTGACCGGAGATCTTGGTGAGGTCAGCAACTGCGCCGTCAAGCAGCGAAGGCTGCTGTGTTGCGCGGCCAACACCCATGTTGATCACGATTTTCTCAAGTTTTGGAACTTGCATCACGTTGGTGAGGCCAAGTTGAGCCATAAGTGCTTGCTTGACTTCAGCTTCGTAACGAGCCTTGAGACGTGGAGTTGTTGCGGTAGTCATCAGACTTCCTCTCCTGACTTCTTTGCGACGCGCACCTTGGTGCCGTCTGCCTTGATCTTGTAACCAATACGAGTTGGCTTGCCCTTGACAACGAGCATCACGTTGGATGCGTCGATTGGCATTGGCTTTTCAATGATCTCTGAGCCTTGTGTTGCGCTGCGAGCCTTTGTGTGGCGCTTTGCAATGTTGCGGCCTTCAATCACGACTTTGTTGGCCTTTGGCAAAACCTCAATGATTTCGCCTTGGCTTCCAGCTTCTTTGCCAGTGATGATCTGGACGGTGTCGCCCTTTTTGAACTTCATGGTTAGAGCACCTCCGGTGCGAGCGAAACAATTCGCATGAACTTCTTGTCGCGGAGCTCACGGCCAACTGGTCCGAAGATACGGGTGCCACGTGGTGTGAGATCTTCCTTGATGAGTACTGCTGCGTTCTCGTCGAAGCGGATGTAGCTGCCGTCTGGGCGACGCTTTTCCTTCTTCACACGAACAACTACGCAACGAACAACTTCACCCTTCTTCACTGCGGCGCCAGGAATTGCATCCTTGACTGTTGCAATGAAGACATCGCCGATGGATGCGTAACGACGACGCGTTCCACCGAGAACCTTGATAACGAGAACTTCTTTTGCACCGCTGTTGTCTGCAACGCGGAGACGGGACTCTTGCTGAATCACTTTGCACGCTCCAAGATTTCAACGAGACGCCAGCGCTTGAGCTTTGACATCGGACGAGTTTCCATAACGCGCACGCGGTCGCCCACGTTTGCATCGTTTGCTGCGTCGTGTACGTACAACTTCTTTGTACGAAGAACGAACTTGTCGTACTTCGCGTGACGTACGCGCTCAACTACTGCGATCACGACTGTCTGGTTCATCTTGTTAGAGACGACGAGACCTTCGCGAACCTTGCGTGAGTTGCGCTCTTCTGTGGTGGTTTCTACTGTCATGTGACTACTCACTTCCCAGCTGCCTCAGCGGCGACAATTTCGCGCTGACGAATAAGGGTGTTGATACGAGCGATCTGACGACGAACCTTCTTCAACTCGCTATGTGCGTCGAGCTGACCGGTTGCGTTGCGGAATCGCAAATTAAGTGCTTCTTGCTTGCACGCACGGAGTTCAGCAACGAGTGCTGCGAGATCCATGTCGCGAAGTTCTGAAATTGAACGTGCCATCTTCTAATCCTTCGAATCAGATGGGCTCGTCGCGTGAAATAACGCGAGCCTTGATAGGGAGTTTCTGCACTGCGCGCTCAAGAGCGGCGCGAGCAGTTTCCTCACTTGGGTAGGACAACTCGAAGAGGATGCGGCCTGGCTTGACAACTGCTACCCAGAACTCTGGGTTGCCCTTGCCTGAACCCATGCGGGTTTCTGCTGGCTTCTTCGTGACTGGCTTGTCAGGGAAGATGTTGATCCACACCTTGCCACCACGCTTGATATGGCGTGTCATGGCAATACGTGCTGCTTCGATTTGACGTGCGGTGATCCAGCCTGGCTCGAGAGCCTGAATGCCGTACTCGCCGAATGCAAGTGCGTTGCCGCCCTTGGACACGCCGGTCATACGACCACGCTGCTGCTTACGGTGCTTGACCTTACGAGGCATCAACATGATTAATCCTCCCCACGGAGCTTCGGTGTCTCATGCGAATCTTGCATGCGACGCTCGATGGCCTCTTCCTCTTCGAGCAAGCGCTCGAACTCAGGATCAGCAGGCTTCACGAGTGGTGCTACTTCTTCAATCACTTCTGCTGCTGCACGTGGACCAGCTGACGAAACAACCTTGCGAGCTGCTGCTTCTGGAGCAGCTTGGCCTGAGGTGTCGCCTACTGCCATTGCAGCTTCACGAGAAATCTTGTCTTGTGTTGTGGTCTTGTACGGAACGATGTCGCCCTTGTACAGCCATACCTTCACGCCAACACGACCTGAAGAGGTGCGTGCTTCGCGGAAGCCATAATCGATATCGGCACGAAGTGTGTGCAAGGGCACGCGACCTTCGCGGTACCACTCGGTACGTGACATTTCTGCACCACCGAGACGACCTGAACACTGAACACGAATGCCAAGTGCGCCGTACTTCTGTGCGTTCTGCACAGCGCGCTTCATGGCACGACGGAAAGCGATGCGGTTCACCAACTGGTCTGCAACACCCTGTGCGATGAGAGCAGCGTCGAGTTCGGCCTGCTTGATTTCAACAATGTTCAACTGCAAGCGGTTGTTGCCGGTGATTTGTGCAAGACCAGCGCGAAGCTCGTCTGCCTTTGCACCCTTACGACCGATAACAATGCCGGGACGTGCGGTGTGAACGTCGATACGAAGCTTGTCGCGTGTGCGCTCAACTTCAACACGGCTCACTGCTGCGTCTTCGAGTGTGGTCATGAGGTACTCACGGATCTTCCAATCCTCTGTGAGGTAGTCCTTGTACTCACGCTCGCTGAACCAGCGGCTCTTCCAGTCTGTGGTTACTCCGAGACGGAACCCGTACGGATTGATCTTCTGACCCATCAGTTGCCTTCTTCGTTCGTGTCGGTGACTTCGTCGGCTGGTGCTTCAGCAACTGGTGCTTCTGCGGCCGGTGTTTCCTTACGGCTTGCGGCAACACGAGCACGGCGGTTGCTTGTTGGAGCACCCTTAGCCATGGTCTTTGCTTCGCGTACTGCAAGTGCATCGTCGCTCATGCGATCAACGATGACGGTGATGTGACAAGTGCGCTTGAAAATCTTTCCTGCGCGACCCTTTGCGCGAGGGCGGAAACGCTTGAGCGTTGGGCCTTCGTCTGCAAAACATGCCTTCACAAACAATTCGTCTGCGTCGAGATTGTCGTTGGTGATTGCGTTAGCAACAGCTGATGCAAGAACCTTGCGAACAACACGTGCTGCTTCGCGATCGGTGAACTGCAAGATTTCATCTGCACTACGAACATCGAGTCCGCGAATGAGGTTCAACACAACGCGAACCTTCGAGGCTGATGAACGGTGGTACTTATTCACCGCACGGCTGCCGCTCTTCGAGCCAGCGACGCGGTTTGCTTCATTGAGCTTTGGTCCGGTCATGACTACTTCTTCGCGTTCTTTTCTTGTCCCGCGTGGTAGCGGAATGTGCGGGTAGGTGAGAACTCGCCGAGCTTGTGGCCAACCATTGACTCGGTGCAGTACACGGGAACGTGCTTACGACCATCGTGCACGGCAATGGTGTGACCCACCATGTCGGGAACGATTGTTGAACGACGTGACCAGGTCTTGATGACTTTGCGGTCGCCCGATGCGTTTGCGGCATCGACCTTCTTGAGCAAGTGATCGTCGACGAATGGACCCTTTTTGAGGCTGCGAGACATGTGTTACCTCCGTCCCTTTCCAGCACGGCGACGGCGAACGAGAAGTTGCTGCGACGGCTTGTTGGTGTTACGAGTACGGCCTTCTGGCTTGCCCCATGGCGATACGGGAGGACGACCACCAGAGGTCTTTCCTTCACCACCACCGAGTGGGTGGTCGACCGGGTTCATGGCAACGCCGCGAGTCTGCGGACGTACACCCTTCCAACGGTTACGACCGGCCTTACCGATCTTGATGAGTTCGTGCTCGGAGTTACCGACTTCGCCAACAGTGGCGCGGCAATCGAGAAGCACGCGGCGCATTTCGGTGGAAGGAAGGCGCAACGTTGCGAAGTCACCATCTTTTGCCACGAGCTGCACAGCCATGCCAGCTGAACGACCAATTTTTCCGCCCTGACCAGGACGAAGTTCGACGTTGTGCACGACAGTACCGACAGGCATGTAGCGCAATTGCATTGCGTTGCCTGGCTTGATGTCTGCGCCGTGTCCGCTCTCTACGCGCATACCAACTTCGAGACCCTTAGGAGCGAGGATGTATGCCTTGGTGCCATCTTCGTAGTGAAGAAGTGCAATGCGGCAGGTGCGGTTTGGATCGTATTCAATTGCTGCAACCTTGGCGGGCATGCCGTCTTTGGTGCGCTTGAAGTCGATGATGCGGTATTGACGCTTGTGTGCGCCACCTTTGTGACGTGCGGTCTTGCGACCGTATGCGTTACGACCACCAGTGTTTGACTTTGAACGGAGAAGTGTCTTCTCCGGTGTTGTCTTGGTGATCTCAGAGAAGTCGGAGACGGTTTGGAAACGACGTCCGGGACTAGTTGGCTTGCGCTTACGAATTGCCATGATGAACTCAGCTTTCGAACAGCGGGATCTTGCTTCCCGCTGCGAGGGTGACGATGGCCCGCTTGGTGGACGGACGCTGACCGATTCGGTTTGAATTACGAGTGCGCTGGAACTTGCCCTTGCGATTAAGGGTGTTGACCTTCAGCACTTTGACGCCCCAGATTGATTCGATTGCATCGTGAATCTCGGGCTTAGTTGCATCGACATGTACTTGGAATGTGTACACATCGGTTTCCATCAGCGAGTAGCTCTTTTCAGAAACCACAGGCTTGATGATGATGTCGCGTGGATCCTTCATCAGTTCGCTTCCTTTGTGCCGGGGAGGCTTTCCTTAGAGAAAACAATCCAGTCGTTGCACAACACGTCATATGCATTCAATTCACCAACAAGGATGAGTTGAACGTCGGGAAGGTTGCGGAAGCTCTTGATTGTTGCTTCTTCGTTTGGTGTAACAACAACGAGAACCTTGCCGCTCACACCAATTGCATCGAGAACCTTGATGGCGCTCTTTGTGTTTGGTGTTGTGATGCCCCATGAATCAAGAACAACAACGCGCTGTTCGTTGAGACGATCACTGAGTGCAGACGCAAGTGCAAGACGAATCATCTTGCGAGGTGTGCGCTGTGTGTACTTACGAGGCTGTGGGCCGTGTGCAATACCACCACCGGTGTAGTGAGGTGCACGTGTTGAACCCTGACGAGCACCGCCGGTGCCCTTCTGGTTGAAAGGCTTCTTACCTGTACCAGCAACTTCTGCACGAGTCTTGGTTGCTTGTGTACCAGCGCGACGATGTGCGAGCTGTGCGGTAACAACTTGGTGCATCACAGGAACATTTGGCTGCACTGCGAAGTAAGCGTCTGCTACTTCAACATTGCCAGCGCTTGCGCCTGATGCGTTCTTAAGTGCGATCTGTGTCATTGCAATCACTTCGCCTTCACTGCGTTGCGAACAATCACAACACCGCCGTTAGGACCTGGCACTGAACCCTTGATCAACAACAAGCCGCGCTCTGCATCTGCAGAAACAACTTCGAGGTTGAGAGTGGTGACTTGCTCGTTGCCCATGTGACCCGCCATGCGGAGTCCCTTGAACACGCGGCCAGGGAATGAACATGAACCAATGGAACCAGGAGCACGGTGGTGCTTGTGGTTACCGTGGCTTGCGCCTTGGCCATTGAAGTTGTGACGCTTCATGCCACCTGCAAAGCCCTTACCGCGGCTTACTGCAGTGACGTCAACCATGTCACCTGCTGCAAGAAGATCTGCGGCGATCTCCTGGCCAACTTCGTATCCATCGACGGAGTCAAGACGAAGCTCGACAAGACGGCGACCAGATTCGACGTTCGCTGCTGCGAAGTGTCCCTGTTCAGGCTTGGTTAATTTTGATGCGTTCTTCTGTCCATATGTGACTTGAAGAGCGGTGTATCCGTCGCGGTCATTAGTTTTGACTTGTACGACGCGCAACGGCTCTACGCGCAGGACGGTGACAGGGATGACGCGCTGGTCATCTCCCCACACCTGTGTCATGCCGACTTTTTCGCCGACGATCGCTTTTTGTGCCATGGCGGCAACCCTTTTTCTCGTTGGTATCTCACGCAAATGCTCCGACAACATCACTGTTGACGGAGCACCTGTCTGGGTTTGCCGTGTGGTTCCTTTGCGATTGCTCGCATTGGCCTTCACGGACGTCGATTGTTTTTATTCGACGATCGAACTTGCTCATCAGGCTTTGGACCTGAATCGCACGGAGTTGAAACGCTATCGGGGAAAGTGCTGAATCAACATGGGCATTCACCAACAAATTCAAGGTCTGCACCGGCTGGGTCAGCGGCCCGGATTGGCAGTTTGTGAATTTGTGAAACTCCGCTCATCTGGGAAGCCGACCTACGATGGACCTATGGCAATTTTGTCCCCCGAATTGGTCGAAACCTACAAAAATGACGGTTTTGTGGTGCTTCGTGGGGTTATTTCAGCCGAAACCCAGGCCCAGATTGCCGACGGCGTGGCATTCAACATGGCACACCCCAGTTCCTGGTCAAACGACTACACCCCCGAGGGCTCCGGCGGTCGATTTTTCGACGATTACGTGAGCTGGGGGCGGATTCCTCCATTTCGCCACGTTGCCCTCTCGGGTGCCCTGCCTCAGATGGCCGGGGAACTCATGGGCACCAGCCACCCACGGTTCTTCCATGAACACGTGCTGGTGAAAGAACCCAACACGGTGACTCCCACTCCTTGGCACCATGACGACCCGTACTACGGAGTCGAAGGGTTCGACAACGTGAGCATCTGGGTACCACTTGATCCGGCTCCTCCTTCAGTTGCATTGCGTTGCTTACGGGGCAGCCATCTGATTCCTCGTCGATTCATCCCGAATCGTTTTGTTGACGAATCACCGTACGTAACAACTGCTACCGGCTTTGAACCGTTTCCTATCGTTGACGAACTTGAAGCACTCGGTGAAACAGTTGTGTGCGATGTTGAACCCGGCGATGCAATTGCGTTCCATTATCGCACTCTGCATTCAGCGCCAGGAACAACTGGTCATGCACATCGTCGGCGCATCGTGAGTTTCCGTTATGTAGGCGATGATGCACGTTGGATCACACGACCATGGAAAACATCCCCACCATTCGAACCTAACGGGTTGAACGATGGGGATGTTTTAGATAACGAACGGTTTCCCGTTATTCAATTATGAGTGTGTCATGCACTTACTGTGCGGGTCGTGCCACCAACGTTGCTGACAATGTTTTCTTGACGCCATCGCGATCAATAGTGAGAGTGACTTTGTCTCCTGGTGATGCATCGCGAATGACTGCGATGAGTGAACCTTGACCAGTCACTGTTGTGCCATTGATTGCAACAACAATGTCTTTCACTTTCAGACCGGCCTTCTCTGCAGGTGAATCTGCTTGCACCTCAGTGATCACTGCACCTGAACCACCATCAGTGCGATCGCCAAGAGCAATGCCCAAATAACCCTGTGTTCGTGCAGTTGTTGCGCTGCCACCTGTGCCGTCATTACGAAGGATTTTTACAACACGTTGCACTTCAGCAACACCAATTGCAAAACCAATGTTGTTTGCTGATGTTTGACCATCGCTGTTGTACACGGCTGTATTGATACCAATAACTTGACCATTCAAGTTGATGAGTGGGCCGCCGGAGTTTCCTGAGGAGATTGCTGCGTCAGTTTGAATAAGACCATCAAGTGCACCATTTGAATCTGTGAGTGTGCGGTTTGTTGCTGAAACGATTCCAGAAGTAACGCTGGGACCGCCGTCGAGTGCAAGCGCGTATCCAACTGCAACGACAGTGTCACCAACAGCGATTGATTCAGGGTCAGCAAATGTTGCTGCAGTGAGATCTTTTGCATTCACCAACTTGATGAGTGCAAGGTCGTTGCCTGGATCAGTGGAAAGCACTTTTGCCTGCACGGCATCGGTTGCACCTGCAAGACGAACCTTCAAATCTGTTGACCCTTCAACCACGTGATTGTTCGTGAGGATTTCACCATCGCTAGAAACAATGATCCCGGTGCCCGTGTCACCACCTTGTGAAGTGGTGTTTGTAATGGTGACAACACTTGGTGCAATGGCTGCAGCAGCTTTCGCAATGCTGGTGTTGCCTACTTTGCTCTGGTCAATCTTTGGTGCTGTGACCAGCGGACCGTTATTTGATGATGAAGTGCTGGATGTTGAATTTGCAATAAACCCACCTACCAAACCTCCGCCAACAGACATGGCAAGCACCAATGCGAGTGCTGCAACACGTTGCGAACGTGGTCGGCCAGCTGGTGGTTGAGGTGGATTGTTTGCCCAATGTGAATCAAAGCTCATGTACCAAGTATCTATCGCTTGGGTGTGGGCTTTGGTTCGGGTACGTCAAGAATTTCATAAGAACTTGGCGTGACAAACAAAAACGGGATGACCCAATGGGCCACCCCGTTTCCGGAATTCAGTTGTTCAGAGGAATTAGCCCTGAAGCTTGATCTCGATGTCGACGCCTGCAGGAAGCTCGATGCGCTGAAGCGAATCGATTGTCTTGTTGTTTGGCTCGACGATGTCGATGAGACGCTTGTGGATACGCATTTCAAAGTGCTCGCGAGAGTCCTTGTCAATGTGTGGTCCGCGGATAACCGTGTAGCGGTGCTTGTCGGTTGGCAGCGGAATTGGTCCACGGATCTTTGCGTTGGTGCGAAGAACTGTCTCCACAATCATGCGAGTCGACTTGTCGATGATCTCATGATCGAATGCCTTGAGGCGGATACGAATGCTGTTTGTTGCCATCGTTCTGACTCTTACTTGATGATCTTGGTGACGCGACCTGCGCCCACCGTACGGCCACCCTCACGGATAGCAAAACGAAGACCTTCATCCATAGCAATGGGCTTACCAAGCTCAACAGTCATCACAACGTTGTCACCAGGCATCACCATTTCAGTACC
>CANFIM010000012.1 GCA_947447175.1 Acidimicrobiaceae bacterium
GTAATGCGAACTTCGCCAGCGCCACCTGTTGGCAATGGAATACCTGTAGCACTCACCACTTCAGCGCGTGGCTCAACCCACTTCTTGAAGTTCTCCCACTTCTCACCAAAAGGTGCGGCATTCAAGAAACCAGAACCAATGGCAAGTGTTGCAAGGATGATGAGCGGCACCGTGATGATGAGCCCGGATTCTTTTGGACCATGTGATGCATGGTCGTCATGGGAATCGTGTGATGAATGTGCATCATGGCCATGGTCCGCGTGATCATCATGTGAGTCATGAGCAGCATGTGCGTCATGCTCATCGTGATGCTCACCAGCAGCTGCACCACGTGGCTCACCAAAGAAGGTGAGGTATGTGGCGCGAGTCATGTAAGCAGCAGTGAGGAATGCGCCCGACAAACCAATCACCATGAACAACGTGTAACCGTTGTGGCCCACGTTGTCGATGATTTCGTCTTTCGAGAAGAATCCTGAGAATGGGAACACGCCACACAAAGCGAGAGTGGAGATGATCCAGGTTCCGAAAGTGATGGGCATGAACTTGCGCAAGCCGCCCATGTCTTTCTTCATGTCAAACGAGTGGTGCGATGCACTGTGGCTAATAGAGCCGGCGCCCAAGAACAGACATGCTTTGAAAAATGCGTGAGTGAAGATGTGGAACACGGCAGGCAACCAAGCGCCGGCACCAAGACCCATCATCATGTAGCCCAACTGGCTCACCGTTGAGTACGCAAGAACCTTCTTGATGTCGGTTTGCACGAATGCAAGAGCAGCAGCAATCACGATGGTGATGCCACCGATAATCACGATGAAGTTTGCACTGTTGTGCAAGATGTTCATTCCCTTGAAGAACACTGGGTACAAGCGAGCAACCAAGAACACACCGGCAACAACCATGGTTGAGGAGTGCAAGAGAGATGACACGGGAGTTGGGCCGGCCATTGCGTCGGGCAACCATGTGTGCAATGGGAACTGACCCGACTTGCCGATACAGGCGATGAACAACATGACTGCACCAGCAGTAATTGCTGCGTGGCCAGGGTTGCCAGACAGCGCCCATGCAGAGAGACCGCGAATGGAGAAGCCCGAAACACCAAGTGTCTTTTGGGTCCACTCGTTTGCCGAGAAGTACAAAATTGACGTGCCAACAAGAAGGCCAATGTCACCAGTACGAGTGGTGAAGAACGCCTTCAATGCAGCGCGGCTATTTGCGCCATCTTCCCACCAGTGGCCGATGAGCATGAACGAACACAAGCCCATGATTTCCCAACCCAAGATGAGTTGAATCATGTTTTCAGCAATCACCATGTTCAACATGCCGGCTGAGAACAATGTGAGCGCAGCAAAGAAATGCGTGTAACGACGGTCGCCGTGCAAGTACTCAGTGGAGTACAACTGCACCAAGGTGGAGATGAATGCAACGACAACAAGAATTGCAACCGTGAGACCATCAACGTGTTGACCGATGTTGAGTTTCACTCCACCGTTTTGCCACCATGTCCACGTCTTGATGATTGGTTCAACGTATGCCTCTTCAGCGGCTCCATTTACTCGCTGAATCCATTCCTTCGCAGCACCGCCGGCGAGGATAAGTGCGAGCACCATTGATGCAATGCCAAATTCGCTGCCCTTACGAGGCATGCGCTTTCCAAAGAAAATGATGAGTGCAAATGCCGCAACGGGGATGAGCGGAATCATCCACACATGGTCGAGGAACCAACCGGTTGACAACGAGGCTTCTGTGACTTCAGCAAACATGAGATCAGCCCTTCATCTCTGAGAGTTCGTCGAGGCCAACGGAACGACGGTTGCGATACATAAGGAGAACCATTGCGAGTCCTACGCCCACTTCGGCGGCAGCTACTGCAATGACATACAACGCGAATGTGTGGCCGTCTGTGGAGCCATTACGAAGCGCAAATGTAAGGAAATTGATGTTGACCGAGTTAAGGATCAACTCAATTGACATAAGAACCATCACAGCGTTCTTTCGGACAATGACGCCATAAACACCAATGCAAAAGAGCACAGCGCCGAGCATGAGGAATTCATTCACCAACATGATTAATCCCTCCTCGCGAGCACAATGGCCCCAATGGCGGCTGCAAGAAGTACGAACGACAAAGCCCAAAATGGCAACAAATAGGGGCCGAAGATTTGATCGGACACCTGCTGGGTGTTGACAACTGGTGCATCCATTGGCAATTTCTCATTGCCAAAACCATCGTTCAATGCAATGACAAGAGTTGCCAACATAAGAACTGCAACGGGAACACCAAAGATCCAACTCTTCGCATTATTGAGATTGTCTTCTGCACCAATTTGTGCGCGAGTAAGCATTGTGCCGAAGAGGAACAGCACCATGACCGCACCGATGTACACCATGATCTGGGTGATGGCGACGAATTCGGCTGCAAGCAAAACATATTGAGCAGCTGCACCTGAAAGAACTACAACCAACCACAAAGCGGCATGCACCACGTTGCGTGTTGTGACAACGCGTAATGCGCCCACCACCATGGCCGCAGCGATGATGAAGAATCCAACGTTCTGCGCGACAAGCATGTCCGATGCGAGCATCACTTCTTGCCCTTCTTTTCTGCACCGACTTCAAGTTCTGGTGCTTCAGCAACGGTTTGCATCCACTCGCCCAACTTGGTCTTGTCATGCAAAAGGTCAGCAATGCTTGGTTCTGAGTATTCGTATTCTGGGCTCCAGAACAATGCATCAAATGGGCAGACGTCTACACAGATTCCGCAATACATGCAGAGCGCATAGTCAATATCGAATCGGTCGAGTTTGTTGACTTTACGAGGAGCACCGCCAGCACGACGTGGTGGTGCAAGTTCCTTGTGACCTTCGATGTAGATACACCAATCGGGACACGAACGTGCACACAACATGCACGAAGTGCAGTTGCCTTCATGCAGTGCGATAACACCACGTGCACGAAGCGGCGGTGTTTCCTTTTCATGTGGATATTGAATGGTGTTGGCGCCATCTTTTGCCGTACGCACGAGCGTGGCGAAAGTGACTCCGAGACCTTTGAACATTCCGGGGACTTTTGGCTTTGCCATTAGAACGCCACCTTCAGAACGGCTGTCAACATGATGTTGGCAAGGGCAATAGGGATAAGACCCTTCCAGGCGAACCGCTGGAGTTGGTCTTCGCGGAAACGTGGGAACGAGAATCGAATCCACATGATGAAGAACACGAGTACCAGCATCTTGGTGAACAAGATGAGCGGGCCGCCCACGTTCATCCAGTTATCGATGCTGTCAATAGTTGTCCATCCGAACCAAGAGAACGGAACGCCCCAACCACCGAGGAACAAAATTGACGCAATCATCGAGAACACACCAGCCGTAGCAAATTCACCGATGAAGAAGATGAGGAAGCGGAATCCGGAATATTCGGTCATGTAACCGGATACAAGTTCTGATTCTGCAATGGGCATGTCGAATGGTGTTTGGGTGAGTTCTGCTTGCACCGCAATCATGAACACGATGAACGCAACGAACTGCGTAATGACATATGGATTGCCAACGCCATCAAAACCAAAAATTGATCCGGTGTTTTGCGCAACAACAATTTGCTGCAGGTTCATGGTGCCGGCCTGAATGACCACGCCGACTACTGCGAGCACCATTGGCAACTCGTATGCAACAAGCTGACCTGCTGCGCGCAAGCCACCTAGCAATGAGTACTTGTTGGCGCTTGACCAACCAGCAATGAGAATGCCGAGAACTGACACGGAAGAGACTGCTAAGGCGTAGAAGATTCCTGTTTCAAAGTTCGTGAACAATGCGTCTGGGCCGAAAGGCACCACAACAACAAGAAGGAATGTGCTCGCCAAGACAATCAGTGGAGCCAGTTTGAAGATGCGTGCTTCGGGCGCAGCCGCGTCAGGAACAATGTCTTCCTTCTGCAGCCACTTACCCACTTCAGCGAACAACTGCATGGAGCCGTATGGACCAGCTTCCATTGGTCCGAGACGTGACTGCATAAACGACATCATCTTGAACAAGAAGAGGTACACAACCGTGCCTGCAGGCAACAGCACAGCAACTAAACCGCCGAGGACGCGTAAAAGCGACTGACCCCAATACGGAATTTCAGAAAGAAGTGCAGCCAACATCAGCGATCAATATCTCCGAGGATGAAATACAACGAAGCAAGAATTGTGATGATGTCGGGCACGTAGACGCCCTTCAACAACCAAGGCACAATCGAAATGTTGTTGAACGATGCGCTACGAATCTTGACGCGGAACGGGCCTTGATCACCTTGCGACACCACGTAGTAGCCCATTTCACCAAGTGGGTTCTCGGTTGAAACAAATGCTTCGCCCTCAGGAACCTTGATGATTTTGGGAACCTTTGCCATGACTGGACCGGCGGGCAATGTGTCGAGTAGTTGATCAACGATCTTTGTTGATTCGCGAACTTCTTGCAGACGAACCCAACAACGTGCAAATGAGTCACCGTCTGGGTGCGTGATGACTTTCCAATCAGCCTTGTTCCATGCCATTGGCAGGTCTTGATCACGACGAAGATCCCAATCAACTCCGCTTGCGCGCAAGTTGGCACCCGACAATCCGTATTGCAAGGCAACGTCTTTCGGAATGACACCAATGCCGCGAGTACGCGATTGGAAGATTTCGTTACCGAACAACAAGTTCTCGATCTCGTCACAGAAATTGCGCAACTTCTTCATGACGCTGTGAGTCTCTTCGATGAAGCCAGCAGGCAGATCGTCTTTCAAACCACCGATGCGGTCGAAGTTCGGGTGGAAGCGACCACCAGTTGCACCTTCAATGAGGTTCAACACATATTCACGATCGCGGAATGCAAAGAATACCGGAGTAACAGCACCAAGCTGCACACCTAAGTCACCAAGGAACAGTGACACGTTTGCAATGCGAGACAACTCGAACAAGATGGTGCGAATGTGCTGCGCGCGTGCAGGTGCTTCAACGCCCATGAGCTTTTCTGCACCAAGAATGAATGGCACTTCGTTAGCGAATGATCCGAGCCAGTCGATGCGGTTCACCAACGCAGTGACCTGCGGGTAGGTGCGCACTTCTGTGAGCTTTTCGTAACCGCGGTGCATGTATCCAGCAGATGGTTCTGCCCACAAAACTTGTTCGCCGTCTAGACGAGCAATGATGCGCAGTGTTCCGTGCGTGGCAGGGTGCTGCGGTCCGATGTTGAGGGTCATGCCCTCTGTTTCAAGTTCAACGTTGACACGTGCATCGGCAGCTTGTGATGCGATGTAGGCCAATTGTTGACGGTCGCCGAGCATGGTCATGATGCTTCGCCTTCCTCTGAGTCGTCTCCTGGAAGCGGCTCAACATCAACGATGCCGGGCCATGGCTTCACAATGCGAGCAAGCAATGGGAAATCTTTTCGCAATGGGTAACCCTCGAAATCGGTGGGCAAGTACATGTTGCGAAGGTCGGGGTGACCGTTAAAACCAATGCCAAACATTTCATGTGTTTCACGCTCATGCCAGTTGGCCCCTGCATACACACTGCTCCATGAATCAATCACTGGCGCATTGTCATCAACATCAACTTTTATGTTGATACCAAGGCTTGAAAACGGTTGCGTCACGCGTGCAAGAATTTGGAAACGTGTTGCACCGCCGGTGTAGCCCTGCTTAATGGTGTTGTCACGTTCTACTGCAGGTGCAGTGGGATCATCTTCGCCCTTACCAAATGGTGACGGCATCCAGTCGATTGCTGACAAGAAGCAGAAATAGGAATACCCGAGTGACTTCAAAGTTTCACCGGTTGCACGCCACGACTCTGCAGTGACGCGAATCCACATGTCGTCGTTTGGCTTTAGAAGCGAGTCGACAACGTTTGCGCCAAGTGCTTCGATGACTCGTGCAAGTTCAGATTCACGACGTTCATCGCGCGGTGCTTCGGTGGTATCAGTTGCTGACGACAACGGGAACACCCCCTCGCTCAACTTCGTCGTGATTAACAACATTCATTGGCTTTGTGCCTTCGCCACGCCAACGCGCACCCATGTCTTCATTCTTGATGCGCTGTTGCAACATCACGATTCCTTCTAACAAAGCTTCTGGACGTGGAGGGCAACCTGGCACATACACATCAACAGGAATGATCTGATCGACACCTTTAGTAACGGAGTAGCTATCCCAGTACGGTCCGCCGCAGTTTGCACAGCTTCCCATTGAAATCACATACTTCGGATCTGGCATTTGCTCATACAGACGCTTGATGGCAGGAGCCATTTTGTCGGTAACCGTTCCGGAGATAACGACAAGGTCGGCCTGACGAGGTGATGCAGGCAAGGGAATAACTCCGAGACGCATCACGTCATAACGAGGCGAACCAAACGCAGCACCCATCTCAATGGCGCAGCATGCAAGACCCCACTGGTACACCCACATTGAATATGAGCGTCCAAGGTTGAATAAAGACGTCAATGGCTTTGGCAGCCGACCACGATCTACAAGACCCATACGAAAACCTTGTTCCTTATACCCAGCGCAAGACGCCCTTGCGCCACGCGTAAACAAGTCCGAGCAACAAAATCGCGACGAACACACCCATTTCAATCAGACCAAACCCGGCGTAACGCTCAAGCTGCGTTGCCCAAGGGAAAATGAAAACTGCTTCCACGTCGAAGATGACGAAGAGCAATGCAAATACGTAATAGCGAATCTGGCTCTGTGACCAACCACTGCCCACTGGGTCTACACCACTCTCGTAGGTGAGCATCTTTTGCGCGTTGGGCTTATTCGGGCGAATGAGCGCAGAAATACCCAGCAACAAACCAGCGATTAAAAAGGCGGCAAGTCCGAACCACACAACAGTGAGATAGGACCGTAGAAACGGAGACATCGTTTCCGAAACTACTACGGGGGACATTGCCGACCCCAACTTCACGTGTCACAGGCCCAGGAGGAATCCCTTATCCCATGTGCCTTTGTGCGATATTTGCCAAGAACCAGTCCACGATTTCGTCACACCGACGGGCGGCGTCAGTGAGATACGTCCTCGTATGTTCAAGGAGCTCGGTTTCGGAGAGTCCGATGGCTACAAGTTCCGATTCACCCTCTCCTGATGCCCAGGTTCGAACGATGGATTCAGTGGCTTCGGGGTGAAATTGCAGCCCCAATGCCCGGCCGCACACCATGGCCTGAGGCCCCGCGGGTGACTGGGCGAGCACTGTGGCGCCAGCCGGAACGCTAAAAGCGTCGTAATGCCACTGCATCCAAGGGCCATCCGTGAGCGATTTTGGGGTGATATCTGCTGTTTCGGGCACATTTTCCACTGAAAACCACCCAATTTCGGTACTTTGTGCCTTTGTGACAGTACCGCCCAAGGTGACGGAGAGCTGTTGAGCCCCAAAACAGATGCCCAGCACGGGGATGCCATGGCTGATGGCGGTGGCCAAGAGCGATTGCTCGGCTTTCACCGGTTCAGCGACATGGTCCCAGTAGGTGCTCCAACCCGAACCCATCGCCACAACGAGGTCGATGCCATCAAGACTGGGCCATTGGGCGAAGTCCTCTCGAAGGAATTCAACAAAGGAGTACCCCCTGGCGCGAAGGGATTTTCCCACGAAACCAGGGTCTGCATCTTCTCTATTCGCAATCAGGGCTGCGCGCATGACAACTACGGTAGGTCATGCATGGCCACTTTCCCTATTGATTCAGTCGCCATTCAGGCTGCGCGGGCTGCGGGCAAAGGCGTTGTGAAGCACACGCCCATCACCGAATCGTTTGTATTGAGCGAACGCTTCGGCGGAAACATTGTTTTCAAAGCAGAGAACTTGCAGCGCACCGGATCATTCAAGATTCGTGGTGCCATGAATAAGTTGCACTCGCTAGGCGATGCCGTGAAGAACGGAGTGGTAGCTGGCAGTGCAGGAAACCATGCACAGGCGATTGCATTCGCGGCGAAGCACTTCGGCGTTCCGTGTGAAATATTTGTGCCAGCAGGCGCATCCTTGTCAAAGATGGAAGCGGTGCGCGCATATGGAGCAACGCTCAGCGAAGGTGGCGACACACTGAGTGATGCTGTTGCGGCTGCACGTTCTCGCGCACAAGAGACTGGCATGAATTTCTGTCATCCATTTGACGACCCCATGGTGGTTGCGGGTCAGGCAACACTTGGAATCGAGTTGTTAGAAGATATTCCTGATCTTGCACAGGTGATCATTCCACTAGGTGGTGGCGGACTCACTGGTGGTGTTGCCATTGCCTTGAAATCTGCGAACCCAAACATTCGTGTGATTGGTGTGCAAGTGCGGGCATGCGCACCATACGCAGGCAGCCAGCCAGCAGATGGACCCATCGTTACTTTGGCCGACGGTATTGCAGTGAAGCAACCGGGTGAGTTCACTCGCCCCATCATCGAACAGTTCGTCGATGAAGTAGTTGTGGTGGAAGAAGATTCCGTGGCCGATGCAATGGTGTTTCTCATGGACCGCGCCAAGTTGTATGTAGAAGGCGGCGGTGCTGTCGGAGTTTCGGCGCTAATGAGCAAGAAAGTAATTCCAAGTTCAACAGGTACTACATGCATTGTTCTCTCAGGCGGCAACGTTGATCTTGGTTTAGTGCCAGGGCTAATTCGTCGAAACGAAACGCAGGCGGGACGTCGACTCATTGCATTTGCTCGCATTTCTGATCGTCCTGGTGGACTTGCGCGTTTGCTGGCATTGTTTGCAGAGAATGGCGCAAATCTTGTGGAAGTAGAACACGTGCGTGAGGGTGTGCAATTACATGTACGCGAAACTGGTGTTCAGGTAGTGCTAGAGGTACGCAGCCGCGACCACGCTGCTGCAGTACTTTCAGCTGTGCGTGATGCCGGCTACGAGATCGACGAAGTCAGCGAAAAGTAATGGCGCCACTCGTCATTATTCCTGGGCGTAGAAGCCCCGAAGCGCGCGGGCAACGCACCGAGGTGGTGTGCGGTGGGAGTTTTTATCCCGATGCCATCGAGCGCGCAGGCGGGTTGCCAGTCCTATTGCCACCCACGAGCGCTACTGAAGTCATTCGCAACACAATCGACCGTTGCGATGCAATGGTGCTACTTGGTGGCGGCGATATAAGCCCCACCCGCTACAACCAAACGGAACGCTCACAACTTTTTGGAGTGAACGAGTTCATTGATGATTTTGAGATTGCTGCGGTGAGATATGCGCTCAGTCGCAATATTCCAATTCTTGCCATTTGTCGTGGTCATCAAATCCTCAACGTTGCGCTGGGGGGCACTTTGATTCAACACCTCCCCACCACAGTTGAACATCGCGACACCATGCATGAGGTGCAGTTAGTACCCGGATCACTTCCTGCACTTGCTATGGCTACTCACACCCCACTGGTTCATTCGTTTCATCATCAAGCAATTGAAACAGTGGCAGACGATCTCACCGTGGTGGGCACGTTCCATGACGGCACCATTGAAGCTGTCCAGCACTCCACTGCTTCATGGGTAGTGGGTGTGCAGTGGCATCCCGAAGACACTGCGGCTGATGACGCGTCGAATCAGGGCTTATTCAACGAACTCATTCGTCAAGCTCAGCTGTAGTTGCGGAGCATTAGCGAGGTGCGAATCGCACCAACTCTGCTGCATTCAGCAACACGCCAGGGAAGATGCCAATAATCAATGTGGCGGCAACCGAAAGCCCGATGACCCAGCGCACTGGTGCGGCAACAACAATTTCATCACTTGATGTTGGCTCTTCCATCCACATGCTGACCACAATGCGTAGGTACAAGTAAGCACCAATCACTGCTGCCACCATTGCGGCAATAGCGATTGCATATGAATTCACCTCAACGGCTGACTTAATGACACCAAACTTTGCAACAAAGCCTGCAGTGAACGGCACGCCGGCCTGAGCGAACAACAACACACTGAATGCGAGTGCAAGTGCAGGGCGTCGCTTGGCGAGACCCTTGAAATCATCAAGTGTTGTATCGCTGTCGTTGACGCCAGAGAGCGCAAGCACGATGGCGAATGAACCAAGAACAAGAACGGTATAGATGGCGAGATAGGTCATCGATGAATTGAGGCCATTGCCCTTCATATGACCTGCTGCTTCAACACCCACCAAAATGAATCCGGCGTGGCTAATTGAAGAGTACGAGAGCATGCGCTTCACATTGGTTTGCACCACGGCCATTGTGGAGCCCACGAAGACAGTGAGAATTGCAAGTGCCCACACCACAGGACGCCAATCATCGGCGCGGCTACCAAGTGCAACGGTAAGAATGCGCAACATGGCAGCAAATGCAGCAACTTTGCCAGCAGATGCCATGAATGCGGTCACTGGAGTTGGAGCACCTTCATACACATCAGGAGTCCATACCTGGAATGGCGCAGCTGAAACTTTGAAGGCAAGACCCACCATTAACAAACCGATACCAACGAGCAACATTCCGTCGGTGTTATGGAGCGACACGTATGTGGCGAGAGAAGTATTGATGCCAGAGATGCTGGTTTTACCTGCACCGCCGTACACCAGTGCAATGCCATACAACAAGAATGCAGATGCAAAGCCACCAAGGACGAAGTACTTCAGACCAGCTTCTTGGCTTTCTTCACGGCGGCGATTGCTTGCAGCCATGAGATACAGCGACAAGCTGAGAGTTTCAAGTCCGAGGAACAAAACGATGAGATCGTTCGCAGACACCATCACGATGGCGCCAATTGCGGCAGTCATGAACAGTGCGTAGAGCTCGGGGCCTTCACTATCTGTGCGGGAAAGATATGCGGACATCAACAAAGCTGATCCAGCAACGGCTACACAGATAACGATTGTGGCGAAGACGGAGAATCGATCAATTGCAATTGCATCTGCAATGAATGTGTCGCCTTTATGCCAATAGAGATGATTCCAGTCCACAATGCTGGCGATAATCGAGGCGATAGCCGCAGTCATAGTGACAACTACGTTGCCAATGCGAGGCCACGTTGGAACCAATGATCCGAGAAGCAATAACGCACAAGTACTGCCCAAAAGAATGAGCAGTGGCAGAAGGTGCGACCATGGAATATCTGGTCCGGTCAGTGACGCTGCAAGAAACATCACTCGCCTCCCTCATGAGTAGTGGTTTCAGCAGGGTGGTTGTGCGCAACAGGCGCCTTGTACGAGGAATGGCCCTCTACATGTGCAATCAACTTGTCAACACTGGGCTCAATACGACTGAGCATTGGCTTTGGATACAACCCAGTGAAGGCAATCAGCGCAATGAACACCAGCAGAAGTGCACCTTCACGAGCCTTCAATTCAGGGAACGATGAATTGGCTTCATCTGGCTCGCCGTGGAAGACGCGTTGATATGCCCACAGCAAATACAACGCCGCAAGAATGACGCCGGTAGCGGCAACCACTGTCCACCAACGCGCAGTTTCGAAAGAGCCAATCAGAATCAGGAATTCACCGGCGAAACCGTTGAGTCCGGGAACACCAATGGATGACAACATCACCACCATGAACGCTGCAGCAAAAATTGGTGCAACGGCTTGGATGCCCTTCAGCTCTGCAATTGCACGTGTATGACGGCGCTCATAAATCATGCCAACCATCAAGAACAGCGCACCAGTTGAAATACCGTGGTTCACCATTTGCATCACGCTGCCAGTGAGGGCTTGGGATGTAATTGCGAATGTACCGAGAACGATAAAACCAAGGTGTGCAACAGATGAGTACGCCACCAAACGCTTCAAGTCTGTTTGCATCGTTGCCGCAATTGCACCATAGATAATGCCGATGGTGGCCAATGTGAGAAATGCTGGCTTTGCCCACACAGCTGCCGCTGGGAACAAGTACAAACCGAAACGCAGGAAGCCGTACGTACCCATCTTCAACAACACGCCCGCCAGAATCACGGAACCACCAGTTGGGGCTTGCGTGTGAGCATCAGGTAGCCAGGTATGGAATGGAAACAGTGGCACCTTCACCGCGAATGCAATGGCGAATGACAGGAATAACCAGCGTGCGGTATTGGTGGCGAAACTTGCGTGTTCAGCGATCTTCACCAAGTCGAATGTGAAATAACCAATGTCGTGTCGGGCAAGTGCTGCTGTAGCAATAATGCCCACCAACATAAATGCGGACCCAAGCATTGTGTACAAGAAGAACTTGGTAGCGGCGTAGATGCGCTTGTCGTATCCCCATCCACCGATGAGGAAGTACATCGGTACAAGAACAATTTCAAAGAAAATGAAGAACAAGAAAAGATCAAGGCTGAGGAAACTGCCCATAACGCCAGCTTCAAGAAGAAGAAGCCACGCAAGGTATCGCTTCTCGTCGTGATGTGGATCTACGCCAAGAATGACGAGTGGGAAAAGAATTCCAGTGAGCACCACAAGGAACAACGAAATGCCGTCAATTCCAAGATGCCACGAAATTCCCCATGCAGAAATCCATTCGTGTTGCGAAACAAATTGGAAGCCAGCTTCATGTGACTTGAAGGACGACAGTAACCAAATGGACATTCCGCCAGTGCCTACTGCAAACAAGGTTGCTGTCAGTTTCACCCACTCTGGACGGCGGTTGCTCATGACAGCAACTAGCACCGCACCGAGAACGGGTACAAGAATTAGTGCCGACAGAATTGGGAACGATGCGTGATGTGCAGCAGTTGCCGATTCGTTAGCAATCAAGGTGGACAGGTGCATCACAGCACTCCCCTCAAGAGGAACCAAGCGAGCATTGAAACGGCACCAAAGCCGATGATGACCGCATACGAGCGAACAAGTCCGGTTTGTGCCTTCCGCAGAAGTCCACTGAGAGTGCGCACCTCATGGCCCACGCCGTTGACTGCGCCGTCAACAATTTTGGCGTCGAACGCAGCAATGCCATCAAATGCCTTGCGACCAGGTCCACCCATGAATGCTGAAACTGTGGAGTCGTATCGCCAACCATCAGCAAGAATCTGCGGCTCAATTGGTTGTGCCTTGCCCTTCGCGTACACAGCAATTGATGCTGCAATACCCGTGGCTGCAACAAGAATTGCAAACACAAGCAATAGCCACTTGTTGTTGTCAGCCCATGTACCAGCAATATCGCGCTCGCTGTGATGAATAATTGGCTCAAGCCAGTGTTCAAGAAACTTGGTGCTGTGAGTGAATGGCAACTGCAAAGCACCACCAACAACAGCCAAACCAGCAAGCACTACCAGTGGTGTTGTCATCGTCCAGGGGCTTTCGTGCGGCGTGTGATCGCCATGTGCACCGTGCTCTTCTGCATGATCATTCCAACGTGCTTCGCCGTAGAACACCATGATCACTTGACGTGTCATGTAGTACGCGGTGAGAAGCGCAGTGACAACGCCAATGGCCCACAAGAAACGGTTGTTCGCGAAGGCGAACAGCAAGATTTCGTCTTTTGACCAGAAACCGGCAAATGGCGGAACACCTGCGATTGCAAGCCAACCAATGATGAAGGTGAATCCGGTGATGGGCATCATCTTTCGAAGTGCACCCATCTTGCGCATGTCTTGCTCATGGTGCATGCCATGAATAACCGAACCTGAACCGAGGAAGAGCAGCGCCTTGAAGAATGCATGAGTAATCATGTGGAAGATTGCTGCCACATAGGCACCAGAACCAATTGCAAGGAACATGAATCCAAGCTGCGAAACGGTGGAGTACGCAAGCACTTTCTTGATGTCAGTTTGTGCAACTGCAACGGTGGCGGCGAACAATGCTGTGAGTGCACCCACTGTTGCAATCACAGTTCCCGACCATGGGTACGCAGCGTGAAGAACTGGCGACATGCGGGTCAACAAGAACACACCTGAGGTCACCATGGTTGCGGCGTGAATAAGCGCTGACACAGGTGTTGGGCCTTCCATCGCATCGGGTAGCCAGAGATACAACGGCAACTGTGCGCTCTTGCCACATGCACCCACAAACAACATCATTGCGATTCCGGTAGCAGTTACTGCTGCAAGAGTGTGGCCACTGGCTGCAGCGTTGATACCGCTGTAGGACAACGTGCCCACGGACGAGAACGCAAGGAACATTGCGGTCATCATTCCCCAGTCACCAACACGGTTAGTAACAAATGCTTTCTTCCCTGCAGTTGCGGCAGAGTCGCGCGTATGCCAGAAGGAAATAAGGAAGTACGAACACGCGCCAACGCCTTCCCAACCAAGGAAGGTGACCAACAAGTTCTCCCCCAACACCAACATGAGCATTGAGAACACAAACAAGTTCAGATACATGAAGAACTTGGGGAACTTCGGATCACCATGCATGTAGCCAATGGCATACAAGTGGATAAGCGAACCAATGCCCGTGATGAACAGGGCCATAGTGATACTGAGTGGGTCAGCCAGCAATGCCATGTCCACTTTCAATGAACCCACGGGAAGCCACGAGAACAACGTGTACACAGAATGTCGCTCTTCACTGGTACGCGAGAGCAAATCGAAGTAGACGCCTACGGTGACAACGAACGACGCAGCGGTCATCAATGTGGCGAGGATGCCTGACTTGGGCTCGCCCAATTTGCGACCGAGCAAAGTATTGAGAAGGAATCCGGCCAGTGGTAGCGCAGGAATCAGCCAAACAAGATTCAACATGGTGTGCCTTATCCCTTCAACGCCGAAAGATCGTCGGCGGTTGCGCCGGTGCGACGGCGCATGATGGAAACGATGATTCCCAGGCCAACAACAACTTCTGCTGCGGCAACAACCATCACGAAAAACACAGCCACCTGGCCATTGATGTCAGCCATGGACTTCGACAAAGTAACGAACGTGAGGTTGACAGCATTCAACATGAGTTCGATACACATGAACATCACGAGTGGATTACGACGCACCATGACACCCAGCGTGCCGATGCCGAATAACACTGCAGCGATAACGAGATACCAGGTGCTGGTGGGCTGAATGGCGGACAACATTGCGTTCACTTCCCTGCCTCGCGCAGTTTGATTCGGCGCGCCATCAGAACAGTGCCGATAACGGCAACAAGTAACAGCACCGAGGTGACTTCAAAGGCAAATACGTTGTTGCTGAAGATTGATCGTGCGAGCTGACGAATGTTGGCATCGGCTGCTTCAACAGTTGTTTGATCAATTCCGTCGCCAGTGACACTCAGTGCAGAGCGTGAAGAGATGATTGCTGCAATCACAATGCCAGAGACACCCAAGCCCACAATCGCTGCAAGCGGACGTTGCGCAGTAATTGGCTCAATGCTGATGTCCTCAGTGCGGTCTACGCCCAACAACATGATGACGAACAAGAACAGCACCACAATTGCACCGGCGTACACAATGACCTGAACAGCAGCGAGGAAATGAGCCTCATGCGATACGAACATCACTGCCACTCCGAAAAGTGTGAGTACCAGACTTAAGGCTGCGTGCACAGGATTAGAGCGGGTGATAACACCAATTGCTCCGCCAAGCACCATGGCCGCGGCAAGTACAAAGACAATCAGTTCCATCAGTCTTTTACCTCTGATGCATCGCGCTCAGCTTGTGCAGGTTCAGCTTCGCGAACGCCGTAGCCCAACTCACCACTCCACGAAACGACACCTTCAAATTCAGCGTCGCCAGCTGGGGCTGTTGCTCGCATCCAACCAGAAGTATTCAGGTCTTCGCCTGGGCGCCAGTCTTCCCACGGCATGTGCTGCGGCTGACCGTCATCTCCCACGAGCAATTCATCCTTGGTATAGATGGCATCACGACGATTGGTAAACGAGAACTCGAACAACTTTGTTTCTGTAATGGCTTCCGTGGGGCATGCTTCAACACACATATCGCAGTGAATGCAACGCAAGTAGTTGATTTCGTACATGAAACCGAAACGCTCACCCGGTGAAGTGGGGTTATCCGGGTCGTTATCTTTGCCACGCACATAAATGCACTTCGCTGGGCACACGCCGGCACACAGTTCGCAACCGATGCACTTTTCCATGCCGTCTTCGTAACGATTCAAAACATGGCGCCCGTGCAAGCGCTCAGGCTTTTCGATCTTCTCGTCTTTTTCATCGCGATGCTTCTTACGGAATACGCGACCGCCTGAATATTCAGTAGTGACCTTGTTTCGTGCACCATGCTGACGCATGGTGACGAGAAATCCTCCGAAGTAACCCATCAGAAGCTCGCTCCATCTTTCTCACGATTTGCGCGGCTTACTTTGTGCGCACGCTGCAGCAGTGCATAACCGCCAATCAATACGAGTGCAGACACCAAGGTGACCACTACTTGGTCCCATCCGGCATTTCGGCCAACGCGTTGCGCAGCCAACAACATGAACCAACCAAGTGACGCTGGAATCAACATGCGCCAGCCGAGATCCATGAGTTGGTCATAACGGAAGCGAGGCAAGGTTGCACGGAACCAGACGTACACGTACAGGAATACAAGAACCTTCAACAAAAGCCACACGGTGCCTTCAATGCCATTTGGAATGAGCGGAATGTCAAGAGTTGTTCCGCCCACAGAAATTGGTTGAGGACCACCGAAGAACAAGGTGACAATTAACGCCGACATTGTGATGGTGTTCATGAACTCAGCGAGGAAGAACAAAGCGAATCGGATTGATGAGTATTCGGTGTTGAAGCCACCTACAAGTTCCTGCTCCGCTTCCACCAAGTCAAACGGTGGACGATTCAATTCTGCGGTAGCCGAAATCATGAAGATAAAGAATGGAATGAAACCGGTGGCAACGACGTTCCAACTTCCCACTGACGACTGCATGTCAACAATTCCTGCTGTTGACAATGTTCCTGACACCAACAACACCGCTGCAAGCGAAAGGCCAAGGGCTGCCTCATACGAAACCATTTGCGCAGATGCGCGCACTGAGCCAAGCAACGGATATTTCGAACCACTGGACCAACCAGCCAACATGATGCCGTAGACGGCAATAGATGAAATTGCTAACGCAAACAACACACCGATTGGTGGGTCCGCAAGTTGCATTCGTGTTTGGTGGCCAAACAATGTGACGAGTCCACCTTTGCCGTCGCGGAAGTCTCCGCCCAACGGAATGATGGAGAAGGCAAGAAAAGCCGGCACCAGAACGATGTATGGCGCAAGTTTGAAAACAAAACGATCAGCGCGCTCAGGAATGAGGTCTTCCTTAAAGAACAACTTCGTACCGTCAGCAAGTGTTTGCAAAAGTCCCCACGGGCCGGCCTTGTTCGGGCCAACACGGTTTTGCATGCCAGCAATCACCTTGCGTTCAAACCACACCATCAACATGGTGGCCACAAGACCCACCACGAACACAATGAGTACCTTCACCAAGATGATGATCAAGGGCGTCCATAACAACTTGCCGTCAAGCATTGGGTCAAGAGCGAGAAGAGAACTCATCACATTGACTCGATTCTGACGTCAACTACTGATTCACCATGACGAATCAATTCACGAATATCCGCTCCTGGCTGATTGAACGGAACAACCGCCGTGCCACGGGGAATTGACTCTGATGCGCGTACTGGCAACACAATGGAACTGTGGTTATTCGATACACGCACAGTTGCGCCTTCAGCTGCACCGACACGCTCAAGGTCGAGTGGGTGGATGCAAACGCTGGCACCTTGCGCCAACCCAGCAAGTGCAGGACTTGTGAGTGTTGCAACTGCGCGGTCATACAACTTGCGACTGAGATCTAAACGGAACTCGTATGAATTACGAGGTGGTGCTGATGTCACAGCAAGCGGCGTACGTGTTGGTGAAGCCATCGATACAACAACACCGTCACGCTTAATGGCTACCGACGTGGTTGTAGCGCCAAAACCTGGCACGCGTTGTGCCATGAGTTTTTGCACGTCAGCAAGTGTGGTGGCGCCAATGTCATGACCAGAGAGGTCTGCAAGCTCGGCTGCAATCATCCAGTCCGCGCGAGAAGTTCCACGTGGCGTGATCTTCTGCACAACATTTGTGACGCGACCTTCAAGGTTCATGGTGGTGCCGTCTTTTTCCCCGTATGCAGCCGCAGGAAGTACAACATCAGCATGAGCCGCACTTTGTGTGAGGAACGTATCGATTGCAACCACAAACTTCGCACCCGCAATACCGCGACGAGCAAGGTCAGCATCAGCAACATCTGCCATTGGGTCTGCTCCCAACAAAATGAGACATTCAACTTGCCCATTTGCTGCTGCTTCAAGAATTGCCGCAGCATCTTTCCCGTTCTGTGGTGCAAGTCCAACAGATAATGCACCGCGAACATTTCCACGACGCAAAACTGGTAACACAGAAGCCGTTGGTGCCGCAGCGAGAACTGCCTCTACTGAAGCGATAGTGAGATCCGCTGACTCTGCAAGATTTGCACGACCAGCGATGATGGTGACAGGGCCAGACGACAGTTGTGCTGCCACTGCGCTGTCTGCAAGAAGTGCCGCAACAGCAGACGCCGTGGTTCCGGACTCTGCGCGCACCGATCGCCATGCCTGTTTTGTGAGGCCAGATTCATGCGAGGAAACTTCAATGATGCGAATGCGCTTCTTGTCTGCAGCATCGCGCAAGCGCAGATGCAAAACAGGAAGTTCTTCTTTGAGGTCTGGCGCTAACAGAATGACTGTGCCACCAGCACAAGCAGAATCAATAGTTGCTTGTGAGTAGCTGAAGATGCTTGTAGGCAAACCGTCATCTAGTTGCGCATCGCGCATTGTGATGCCCATGGCATCTGCCAAAGAAGCCCACATAAAAGCATCTTCGTTGGTGCCACGCGCACCACCGAGAATTGCAACTGAACCTGGAGTTGCCAAACGCAGTGTGCGTGCAACTGTTTCAAGTGCATCAGCCCACGATGTAGAAACAAAGGAATCACCAGATTTCACCTGAGGCGATTCAAGACGATCTTCTGAGTTCACCGACTGGAAGTTGAAACGACCGCGGTCGCACAACCATCCCCAGTTCACTGGATCACTATCGACGCCTTGGTAACGAAGAAGTTCATCGCGGCTTGATTGCACAACAGTGCGACAACCAACAGAACATGTGGTGCACGTGCTTTCACGCTGTTCAAGATCCCATGGGCGAGCCTTAAATCGGTATGGCTGCGCAGTGAGTGCACCCACAGGACAAATCTGCACAGTGTTGCCAGAGAAGTACGACGCAAATGGCTCATCGGGGAATGTCATGACCTGCGTGTTGTTGCCACGCTGCGTGAAACTAATGAGTGGATCACCAGCAACTTCATCAGCGAAACGCGTGCAGCGGTCGCACAAAATGCAACGTTCACGGTCGAGATAGACAAGATCACTAATCGCAATGGGCTTTTCGTAATGGCGCTTTTCTTCTACAAAGCGGCTCTCGCCTGCACCATGGCTGAATGCTTGGTCTTGCAACGGACACTCGCCACCCTTGTCACAAACAGGACAATCAAGTGGGTGGTTTGCAAGTAGAAGCTCAAGGATTCCCTCGTGAGCGCGCTTCACCTGTGGTGTATTCGTGCGCACAATTTGGCCATCGGCCACTGGAGTCATGCAACTCACAACCATCATTGGGCCGCGTGGGCCTTCCACTTCAACAAGGCACTGACGGCACATGCCGACAGAACTCATGCGTGGGTGATAGCAGAAGCGTGGAATGTATTCGTTCGCGCGATCGGCCGCAGCAATGATGAGCTCGCCTTTGCGCGCCGCAACGGTGCGACCGTTAATAGTGATTGATACTGCGTTCGGATCCGGAGGCGGCACGTTGTCGATTTCAGGCGTGTTGTCAATTGTTGTCATTGTGCGACCGCCGTGACAGGAATGAGAGTGCGCTTCGTAACACGAGATTCGAATTCAGAGCGGAACAATGTAAGCGCCGAATGCACTGGTGCATACGCAGATGGTCCAACGAAACAGATGGTGTTCATGCGATACGGGAAAGGCACTGCCGTAATTCCTAGTTTTTCATTTGAAGCGTGAGGGAATTCGCCCGGACAAATTGATTGTCCAACTTCAAGCAACTGATCAAGGTCGGCATCAGTTCCCTTGCCATCAACCACACGAGACAAGATGCGTTCGAGCCATGTTCCGCCTTCGCGACATGGTGTGCATTTGCCACATGACTCGTGTGCGTAGAAACGAGTAAGAGTGAGAGCTGCACGTGGAATGTCAGTAGTGCTGTCCATCACCATGACAGCGCCAGATCCGAGCATGGAGCCAGCAGCGCCAGCTTGTGGACCTTCGAATGCAACATCAAGCTGATCTTCGGTAAACCATGGTGCGGAACCGCCACCGGGAACAAACGCCTTCAACTCATTGCCGTTACGAATTCCTTGACAGAACTCTTCTCCATAGATGAGGTCGCGGAAAGTTGTTGTTCCGTTAATGATTTCGTAGACACCAGGGCGCTTCACATGACCCGACACTGCAACCATGCGTGTTCCGGGAGATGTTGCGGTACCGACTGCTGTGTATGCAGCAGCGCCATTGCGTGCAAGCCATGGAAGGTTTGCCAACGTTTCAACGTTGTTCACAATTGTGGGCTGGCCATACAAACCGATTGCAGCTGGGAAATATGGAGGCTTCAATCGTGGCATACCGCGATTGCCTTCAAGACTTTCGATGAGAGCAGTTTCTTCACCCACTACGTATGCGCCTGCACCCCAGTGCAACACAATGTCAACAGAAAACTTCGAACCAAGAATGTTCTTGCCAACATAACCTGCCGCATAGGCCTCGTTCAGTGCGGTGGCAACACGCTCTTGTGCAAGCGCCATTTCACCACGGATATACAAGAAGCACTGCGACAGTCCGGCTGCGTAACACGCAATCAAACATCCTTCAATGAGTTGGTGCGGGTCACGCTCCATGAGCAAACGGTCTTTGTATGTACCGGGCTCTGATTCGTCGCCGTTCACCACGAGATAGCGAGGCCATACGCCTTGAGGTGTGAGACCCCATTTATTACCTGCAGGGAAACCTGCACCGCCACGACCAAGAACTGTTGCGTTCCTTACTTCTTCATGCACTTCTGCTGCAGGCTTTGCAAGCGCTGCGCGCAAGCCCTTGTACCCATCGGTAGCTTCAAAACGTTGCAAGGTGTATGAGTCTTCGTATTCGAAACGTGACGTAACGATCTTCGGACGGTCACCTACGTAAAACCCAGGTGCATGTGGCCAGGTGCCACCAGGATTGCTGGTCATAGCGCAGCCTTTCCATCAAGCCATGCAGGACCTTCGGTGACATCTTCGGGCGCAACTGCTCCCACACCTTTGTCCGCAGGAATGTGCTGACGAACTGCAGCAACTGTTCCGTGTGCAGGAATTTCACCTTCAAGTGCGCCTGACTGTAACTGGTCAACAAGCGTGTCAAAGTTTTCTGCAGTGACACGGAAGCGATAGCGATAGTTGACCTGCAGGCATGGTGCCTCGGTGCATGCTGCTTGGCACTCGGCGCGCTCAAGAGTGATGAGTCCATCAGCAGTTGTGCCACCCATGTGAATACCAAGGCGTGATTCAGCATGATGCATCAACTCTTCTGAACCCATGAGGGCGCACGACATAGTGCCGCAGATATTGATGAGGTACTTACCCACTGGTTCAAACTTGAACATTTCGTAGAACGATGCGGTGCCGTACACCTCAGCGGAGGTTGCTCCGACTAATTGGCCAATGTGCTCCATTGCTTCGTTCGTAACAAATCCGTCTTGTTCTTGCGCAAGGTGCAACAACGGAATGGTTGCCGAGCGTGGCTTTGGATAACGCGAAATAATTTCGCGTGCAAGTCGAATGTTTTCTTCTGTGAGACGTGCCATCAGCGATCAACCTCCCCCAGAACTGGGTCAACAGATGAAATAACTGCAACTGCGTCGGCCACCATTCCGCCACGCATCATGTGCGGCAATGCCTGAATGTTGACGAACGAAGGTGCGCGCATGTGCATGCGATATGGGTTTGAAGAACCGTCGCTCACGATGTAGCAACCAATCTCTCCGCGTGGACTTTCAATACCCACGTACACCTCACCTTCAGGCACTTTGAAACCTTCGGTGAAAATCTTGAAGTGGTGAATGAGGGCTTCCATTGACTCATCAATACGCGCACGTGGTGGAGGCGTGACCTTCTTGTTTTGAATGCGGTAGTCACCTGAAGGCATGCGATCAAGAATTTGATACACAATGCGCATTGACTCACGAATCTCGTTAAAGCGAATTGCGTAGCGGTCGTATGCATCACCGTATTGACCAACGATGACATCGAATTCCACTTCGTTGTAATGCAAATACGGCATGTCACGACGGAGGTCCCATGCAACACCTGTGGAGCGAAGAATTGGGCCCGTGCAACCAAGTGCCATTGCTTCACGTGCGGTGATTGCGCCAACACCCTGCAAACGCTCACGCCAGATTGGCTGACCGGTCATCAGGATGTCGTATTCCTCAAGGCGTGAGGGCAGGTTCTCAAGGATTGCAAGAACATCGTCGCGCCATCCTGCAGGCAAGTCGGCAGCAAGTCCACCAGGGCGAATGAAGTTGTGGTTCATTCGAAGTCCGGTGACCTTCTGGAAGAAACGCAGCACATCTTCGCGTTCGCGCCATCCGTACAACATCATGGAAACAGCACCGATGTCCATGCCGTTGGTAGCAAGGAACAACAAGTGGCTGCTCATGCGGTTGAGTTCGGACAAGAGCATGCGCATCCACACTGCACGCTCTGGAATATCACCATCAATGCCCAACAATTTTTCAACGGCAAGTGAGAAAACAAGTTCGTTGTTCAGTGGTGACAAGTAGTCCATGCGAGTGACGTTGGTGCCACCCTGCATGTATGTGAGTGCTTCACCGGTCTTTTCCATTCCGGTATGCAAGTAGCCAATGATGGGCTTGCATCGCAGCACTGTCTCACCTTGAAGTTCCAACATGAGACGCAACACGCCATGGGTTGATGGGTGTTGTGGACCCATATTGATGATCATTGTTTGATCTTCAGGCGCTTCGTGTTCAACGGAGCTAAGAGCTGCAGCTTCTGTTTCGCTCATGCGAAGAACAGAGCCAACTTCGCGCAATAACTCTTTTGCAGTGAGTTCGCTACGTGAAAGAAGTTCTTGACCACCTTCAGAGGTGCCAGCAGCGGCGAATGTGTTCTCGGTGGTGCTCATGAATGCGCCCCTTTGAACTGCACAGGAATACTTCCTTGGTCGTAATCCTTGCGAAGTGGATGACCATCCCAGTCCTCAGGCATAAGAATGCGAGTTGGATCGGGATGACCTGTGAACACAATGCCGAACATGTCAAAAGTTTCACGTTCGTGAGCTTCTGTTCCGGGATGAACGTCGAAGAGCGATGGCACAGTGGCATCAGTGGCCGGTACTTGAACACGCAGGCGAATTCGTTCACGACGAGTGAGCGAGAGAAGGTTCACCACTACTTCGAATCGTTCGGCGGCAATATCTGCGCCAACAACACGATTTTCGATATTGAGATAATCAACACCAGTGAGATCAACGCACATGTCAAAGCCCTCATCGGCAAGTGCTTTCACCACTCCGACGTATTGGTCGCGCGACACAAGCAACACTCGCTGTCCGTGCGAATCAATAACAGGGCAACCATGTTGCATCTCGACGGTTGCCACCACGGGCTCAACTACGTCGCTCATGATTACTTCGACCCAAGTGCTACTGATACAGCAGATGGTGCATCAAGAGACAGTTCCACACCTGCACCGCCGTTGTTTGAAATACGACGACGCATGATTTCGCCGTCTTCAATGAGTTGGTGAAGGGTTTCAATAGCGTGAATAAGAGTTTCTGGAGTTGGCGGACAACCAGGTGCGTACACATCAACAGGAACAATTTGATCGACGCCTTGCACGATGGCGTAGTTGTTGAACATGCCACCACTTGATGCACACACGCCCATAGAGATGACCCACTTCGGTTCCATCATTTGGTCGTACACCTGGCGAAGCACTGGTGCCATTTTCTGACTGACACGACCAGCAACAATCATGATGTCTGCTTGGCGAGGAGAAGCACGGAACACTTCCATACCGAAGCGTGAAATGTCATAGTGCGATGCACCTGTGCCCATCATTTCAATGGCGCAACATGCGAGGCCAAAAGAGGCTCCCCAACTTGAACGCGAACGCGCCCACTTCACAAGGTCTTCAATACGAGCGGTGACAACGTTGTGTGCCAAACCACCGAGGCCGTCGTCGAGTACGTCTTGTGCAAGACCCATTACGCGGCCTGTTCTTTCTTTGTTACGCGACCTTCGGATCCAACCACGCGAACAGGTCCGAGTGGTGTGAGTGCCGGCGCGTCAGAGATTTCACTGCTTCCATTCGCACGTTGTGCAGGGCCCCAATCGAGTGCACCACGAGCCACCATGTAGACGAATGCAACAAAGAACACCGCGCTAAAAGCAACCATTTCAATGAATGCATACGAACCAAGAAACTCGTGGTCAACGGCGTATGGATAAGCGAAAATGATTTCGATGTCGAACATGATGAACAACATTGCAACCACATAGAAGCTGACCGGAAAGCGCTCGGGCGGTTCACGACTTGGCACAATGCCGCATTCGTACGGTGCTTCTTTCGCGGTGTTGGGCCGGTTAGGCGCCAACAAACGTGAAGCGATAAGGCTGAGTAATGCAAACAAGATAGCCAGCACCGTCAGTGCGACGATTGGAAGGTACTG
Source organism: Acidimicrobiaceae bacterium (assembly GCA_947447175.1). GTDB lineage: Bacteria > Actinomycetota > Acidimicrobiia > Acidimicrobiales > Ilumatobacteraceae > UBA2093. Next base: position 24,607 of record CANFIM010000012.1, read on the forward strand.
ACCCATGGTTGTTATGCCTTGAGCGCGAGGTTCTTGCGAAGGTATGTCTCACGACGGTGAAGCAACCA